>CABQHZ010000008.1 GCA_902464175.1 uncultured Collinsella sp.
GCGCCCTTCCCGAGGACGTTCGCCTGATCATGGTCGACCCCAAGCGCGTCGAGCTTGCGGGCTATAACGGTCTGCCGCATCTCTATGTGCCCGTGGTGACCGAGCCCAAGCAGGCCGCGAGCGCCCTGCAGTGGGCCGTGTCCGAAATGGAGCGCCGCCTGAAGGTATTCGAACGCCTCAACGTCCGTAAGATTTCGACCTATAACGAAAAGCAGGCCGCCGGCGAGTTTGAACATTACGACAACCCGCCGCAAAAGATGCCCTACCTGGTCATTATCATTGACGAGCTCTCTGACCTGATGATGGTCGCCGGTAAGGATGTCGAGGCCTCGATCGTGCGTATTGCACAGCTGGGCCGCGCCGCCGGTATTCACCTTATCGTTGCCACGCAGCGCCCCAGCTCCAACGTGGTGACGGGCCTTATCAAGGCCAACATCACCAACCGCATCGCCTTTAACGTCGCCACGGGCATCGACTCGCGCGTCATCATCGACCAGATGGGTGCCGAGAAGCTCACCGGTTTGGGCGACATGCTGTTCTCCAAGGTCGACTGGGGCAAGCCCCGCCGTATCCAGGGCTGCTTTGTCTCGGACGACGAAATCAACGAGATTGTCGAGTTCGTCAAGTCGCAGAGCGAGCCCGACTACCACGAGGAGATTCTGTCCGCCGTGGCGCCCGCTTCCATGTCCATGGCTGGTGGCGGCGGCATTGTCCGCACCGGAGTCGCCGAGCCGCAAGACGATGATCCGCTCATTTGGGAAGCCGCCCATATTGTGGTGGAATCGCAGCTGGGCTCCACATCTGGCCTGCAACGCCGCCTGAAGGTTGGCTATGCGCGTGCCGGGCGTATTATGGACATGCTGGAAGAAAAGGGTGTCGTCGGCCCGCCCGACGGTTCCAAGCCGCGCGAGGTCCTGTTGGACGAGGAGGGGCTTGCCGCGCTGGAATCTGTCGACGCCGAGATGGCACGTGAAGATCGTGAGTTTGGAGGATTCTGATGGCTGCACGCTTTGGTGACATGCTGCTCGAGCAGCGTCGCCGAATGGGCCTTTCCATTCAGCAGGTCGCCAACACCATCAAAATCAGGCCGCAGATCATCGAGTTTTTCGAGACCGGTAACTTTGCTTCGATGCCGCCGCGCGGCTATGCGCAGGGCATGATTTCGAGCTATGCTCGTTTTTTGGGCCTCAATCCGCGCGAGGTCGTCAATGCCTACTTTGACGAACTGATGGCATACGAACGCGAGACGTCGCAGCAGGGCGGTCGTTTCCAGGACGCCGCCGGCTACGTCAATTCGCGTTCCTCTGTCGATAACGGGCGCTTCCTGATGGTTCAGGGCGGTCGTTCGACTCGCTATGGACAGCGTCCTCAGCAGGCCGGTTATATTACCGAGACGGGTTCGGGCGAGGAGATTCGCTCGCAGCGTGACCGGTTCCGCAGTACGCCGATGCCCGAGGACCGTGCACTTCCCGCTGCCCGCGGCGTGGCGCGTGACCCTCGTGCCGGCTACGGCGACGGCGGCTATTCCGATCGCGGTCACCGTGGTATCTCCACCGGACGCTCTCGCAGTGGCTATGCGGACGCCGATACCACGCAGGTGACGCCGCGTCTTCGCTCTCAACCACAGCCGTATGGCCAGCGCTCTTCGGCTCCGCGTGCGGGCCAGCGTGGCTATCAAGGCCGCGGTGAACTTGCGCCCCGCTCGGGTCAGCGCAGCCTTCAGGGCCAGGGTGGCTATTGCGGCCGTTCCGATAGCAATCGTGGCCGTATGCCTCAGGGAGGCGGCCGCAGCAGTTCCAGTCGTCGACGCGGCGGTTCCCGTGCTCCTCAAAACAACGGGCTCGATCCGCGTATCGTCTACGCCGGTATCGGTGCCGTGGCGTTGCTGCTGATCGTGCTCATCGTGGTACTTCTGCGCGGCTGCGCATCTTCGACGCCCGAGACCACGCCCGAGACGCCCGCTGTTACCAAGACGACGACCAAGAAGTCTTCTAAGAAGACCGAAACGGTCGACGAGGACGAAGACACCGATGAGCCGACTGACGAGTCGACTGATTCGGACGCCGCCAAGACGACGGCCAAGAAGGAAGAGAACGAGGTCACAAAGGTTAAGGTCTCCGTTGCCAAGGGAAAGACCGCGTGGATTGAGGTCAAGGTCGACGGAAAGTCGGTCTATGGCGCTCAGGCGACTGGCCCCTTTGAGCAGGAGTACACGCCCGAGTCCTCGATCGAGATCACCACGTCTAAGCCTTCCGATGTCACCGTTACCAAGAACGGCGAAAAGGTCCGTTACGATACCAAGACCTCGGGCGTGGCGCGCGTGACGATCACCGTTCCCAAGAAGGAGACGACTGATTCCGAGAATGGTGAAAGTTCTGATGGTGCCGACACCACCGATGGTACCGACGCCACCGACGGCACCGATGCCCAGTCCACGGATGGCGCCGTTACCGCAACTGACGGTCAGACGCCCACCGATTCTACCGACTATTCGTACGATAGCTACTAAGCCGCTCGTACGCGAAAGGAAACATCATGGCTAAAGATTCCAGCTTCGACGTCGTGTCCGAGGTCAACATGCAAGAGGTCGATAACGCCTTCCAGCAGACCACGCGCGAGATTTCCCAGCGCTATGACCTGAAGGATTCCGGCGCCACGATCGAGCTTTCGAAGGGCGACAAGCTCTTTACGATCAACGCCCCGGCCGACTTTGTCTCCAAGCAGATCATCGATGTCCTGAGCTCCAAGCTCATCAAGCGCGGCATCGACCTCAAGGCTGTCTCGTGGGATGCTCCACAGGCGGCATCGGGCGGCACCGTGCGCGTGCTAGGCCATATCGTCGAGGGTATCGACCAGGCGACCGCCAAGAAGATCAACAAGGACATCAAGGACCAAAAGCTCAAGGTCAAGGTGACCATCGAGGCCGACAAGCTGCGTGTTTCCTCTGCTTCGAAGGACGCGTTGCAGACCGTGATCCAGTTCCTGCGCGACCAGGACTACGGCCAGCCGCTGCAGTTCACCAACTACCGTTAATATCATTCGAAAGGACCGCTCTCCAACATGGATACTCCGTTGGGCTCCGTGCTCTACATCACCCTCGGGTGCGCTAAGAACGAGGTTGACACCGACCGCATGCGTTCTCTTTTGACCGCCGCAGGCTACGAGGAGGCTTTCGACCCGCAGGATGCCGATATCGCCATCGTCAATACATGCTCGTTCCTCGCCTCCGCAACGTCCGAGAGCATCGAGACCACCCTCGAGCTCGCCAACGAGGTTCAGGACGGCGTTCGTTCTTGCCCCATCGTCATGTGCGGCTGTGTGCCGTCGCGCTATGGCGACGACCTGCCTGACGAGCTGCCCGAGGTCGCTGCCTTTGTGAAGGCCGACGAGGAGGATGGCATCGTGGCGGTCATCGATGGCGTGCTGGGCGTCGAGCGCGAGATTGCCGCCTATATTCCGCAGGTCAAGCGCACCGTCGAGGGCGCTGTCGCCTACGTCAAGATTTCCGATGGCTGCAACCGCTTCTGTAGCTTCTGCATGATCCCCTATATTCGCGGTCGCTATCATTCGCGCAATGCCGAGAGCATTATCTCCGAGGTACGCGACCTGGTTGCCGGCGGTGTGCGCGAGATCGTGCTGATCGGCCAGGACACGGGTATTTGGGGCACCGACTTTGCCGACGAAGACGTCACCGATGGCTCGCCGCGCAATCTGGCGCAGCTGCTGCATGCCGTCGCCGAGGCCGTGCGCCCGCACAACGTCTGGGTCCGCGTTCTCTACCTGCAGCCCGAGGGCATGACCGACGAGCTTATCGAGACGATTCGCGATACCCCCGAGGTGCTACCCTATATCGATATCCCCGTGCAGCACTGCGACGCACGCATCCTTAAAGCCATGCGTCGCTCCGGTTCACGCCAGGAGCTCGAGGACCTGTTCCGCGATCTGCGTGAGCGCATCCCCGGCATCGTGATCCGTTCCACGGCCATGGTCGGCTTCCCGACCGAGACCGACGACGAGTTCCGCGACCTTATCGACTTTATGGACACCGTCGGCTTTGACTACACGAGCGTCTTTGCCTACTCGCAGGAGGAGGGCAGCCTGGCCGCCAAGATGGAGGGCCAGGTCGACGAAGAGGTCAAGCTCGAGCGCGCCCAGGAGGCCATGGACCTGGCCGAGTCGCTCGGTTTTGCTGCCACCGCCGCACATGTGGGCGAGCGCGCCCAGGTGATTGTCGACGGTATCGAGGAGACCGAGGACGGCGCCGAGCTGATCGGCCATGCTTGGTTCCAGGCGCCCGATTCCGATGGCGCGGTGCACTTGGACGCCAGCGAGGCGTCCGTGGGCGATATTCTGACGGTCGAGTTTACCGATAGCTTCTGCTATGAGCTTATCGGCCATGTTGTGGAGTAGGAGAGCATCGTGGCAAACGAGAGCAATAAGGAACTGACGAGTGTTTGGACGCCCGCCAACATCGTGACGTGCGTTCGCATCGTCTTTATCCCGGTGTTCATGATCGTGTCGGCGCTTTCTCACACGAGTGTTGCCGGTACAGATTGGAGCACCTTCGACGGCCCGCTCGCCGCCGCTGCCTTCATTCTGTACGTCATCCTGTCGTGCACCGATAAGGTCGACGGTTATCTGGCGCGCTCGCGCAACGAGATTACCGATTTCGGTAAGTTCTTGGACCCCATCGCCGATAAGCTGCTGGTGTTCTCGGCTCTGCTGCTGTTCTTGGATTTTGGCGCTGTGACCGTGTGGTCCGTGTTCATTATCCTGTTCCGTGAGCTTCTGGTGAGCGCCCTTCGCATGGTCGCGAGTGCCGCCGGCGTGGTCGTTGCCGCCGATAAGCTTGGCAAGTACAAGACGGCGACCACGATGGTCTCCATCTGCGGTTACCTGTGCGTCTTTGCGATGGCCGGCTTGCACCTTGGCCCGCTGGCGCTGACGCTCGGCATCTACTCGGTGTCGCGCTTCCTGTACGCCGTTGCCGTTGTCCTGACCGTTATCTCGGGCGCCCAGTACTTCTGGAACTGCCGCAAGATCGTCTTTTCGGTCTAGGTCCTGGTGGGTATGACGGACTCTTTTGAGCAGATTTCCGCACATAACGAGGAGCTGGCGCGTCATATTGTCGAGCGCGCGAGCGCTCGGGGCGTGACGGTTTCGACGGCTGAGTCGCTGACAGCAGGTATGATCGCCTCGACGATTGCCGATATCCCGGGCGCCTCGGCGGTGCTGCGTGGCGGTGCGGTGACCTACTGCGATGAGATCAAGCATCGCGTTTTGGGTGTTGATCAGGAGACGCTCGATCGCTATACCGCGGTGTCGCATCAGACCGCGCGCGAGATGGCGGCGGGTTCGCTGGAGCTGTACCAGAGCGATATTGCAGTGAGCGCAACGGGTTATGCCGGCCCCGGCGGCGGCACTGAGGACGATCCGGCTGGCACTTTCTATATTGGCTGGGCGTATCGCGCGGCTGATGGGGAAGTGCCGGTCGTGGACTCTGTGCGCTGCCACTATGAGGGCGACCGTTCGTGTGTTCGTGCCCATGCGGTCGAGGAGGCATTGGGACGCATTGCCCTTGTGCTCAACTCTATGGAATAGACGTGTTTTAAGGGGCCTTAGGGCCCCTTAATTGTGGAGATAGGGACCTCTGACAAATTCAGCGTTTTTGCTGGTCATAGGTTTATTTTCGCCTTCCTTGCTTATAGTTGGCCCTATGTGGTCAAGCATTTGGTCAGTATTTGGTCGGCGTTTGGTTGGGTTTTGGAAAGACTGCCTGCATATGATTGGCCTGAACGGTTGACCACGAACAGCCGTTCGTTTATTATCGATGCAGGTTGTTAAGAGGAGGGCTATTCATGGCCAAGAATTCAGGTCCCGTACGTACCGTTCATGCACCCACGACGGGTAAAGAGCGCGAAGAGATGATCGCCACCACCAAGGCCGAGATCGAGAAGAAGTTCGGTCAAGGCTCCATCATGAGGTATGGTGACGGCGGCCCCGAGCTTGAGGTTGAGGCCATCCCCACGGGCGCTCTGGCACTCGATGCCGCTCTGGGTATCGGCGGTGTGCCGCGCGGCCGTATCGTCGAGATTTACGGTCCTGAGTCCTCCGGTAAGACGACGCTTTCGCTCGAGATCCTGGCCGAGGCCCAGGCAATGGGTGGCGTGGTGGCATTTATCGATGCCGAGCACGCGCTCGATCCCACGTATGCCGCGCGCATTGGCGTGGATATCGACGAGGTACTGATTTCCCAGCCCGATACGGGTGAGCAGGCGCTCGAGATTGTTGACATGCTCGTGCGTTCCGGCGCCATCGATGCCATCGTCGTCGACTCCGTCGCCGCGCTGACCCCGCGTGCCGAGATCGAGGGAGAGATCGGCGATACCACGGTCGGCTTGCAAGCTCGCCTGATGAGCCAGGCGCTCCGCAAGCTTGCCGGCTCGCTGTCCAAGTCCAACACGACGTGCATCTTCATTAACCAACTGCGTGAGAAGATCGGCGTCATGTTCGGCAACCCCGAGACCACGACGGGCGGCCGCGCCCTTAAGTTTTTCTCTTCGGTGCGTATCGACATTCGCCGCATCGACAGCATTAAGCTTAAGGATGAGGTTATCGGTAACCGCGTGCGCGCCAAGGTCGTTAAGAACAAGGTGGCAGCTCCGTTCCGTTCTGCTGAGTTCGACATCATGTACGGTACGGGCATCTCTAAGGAAGGCTCGATTTTGGACATGGCTGTCGAGTGCGGCATTTGCAAGAAGATGGGCTCCTGGTTTGCCTATGGCGAGGACAAGCTCGGCAACGGTCGCGAGGCCGCCAAGGCGTTCCTGCGCGAACACCCCGATTGCGCCGACGAGATTGAGCATAAGGTCCGCCTTGCCTGCGGGCTTGAGTTTGACGACGATGCTCCGTCCGAGGTCGAGCTGACCGATCAGCCTGCGCCTGAGGAGTTTGACGAGCTTTACGCCATCGATGGTTCCGCCATGCTCGATGATGACGACGAGTAGCGGTTACGCTCATGTCGTATACGGTGACCGAGGCCACGGTCGTCTTTCCCGATAAGAAGGCGGCCTCCTCGTTCTCGAGCGGGTATGCGTCCAAAAAGCCTTGCGCACATATCGATTGTGAGCTTGAGGGCGGTTTTGAGCGGTCCATTTGGATTCCCGTGCGGGTCGCGCGCCTGTATGTCAAAAATCGCCCCGATCTTCCCTGTGATTGGGATAACTTTCGTGAAGCGGTGCAGCTCATCGAGCGTAAATGTGCACTTACCATGGTGACCGAGATGCTATCGCGCCGCGACCATGCGACGGGTGAGGTCCGTGACAAGTTGGCACGCTACGGCTTTCGCCAGCCCGCGATCGATTTCGCCGTCGAGCGCGCCACCGAGTATCGCTTTTTAGACGAGAACCGCTTTTGCTCGTACTTTATCGAGGAACGCAAGCGGCGCGGTTGGGGACAGCGTAAAATCGAGACCGAGCTCAAGCGCCGTCATGTCGTGCTCGATGACATTCCCGGTTATCCCGAGGATTATTTTGCCGTCGAAGACGATTTGGCGCGTGCGTCAGCCCTGCTCGCCAAGCGGCGTGTTCCAGAGACGCGCGGATTCGAAAAACTGGTTCGGTTTTTGATGGGCAAGGGCTTCTCGTATCACATCGCCGCCGATGCCGTTAAGGCACGTCTCGATGCCGAACGTGAGGAATGTGCGGTTTAGGCGTATGCGTTTTGTGGCCCTGCCGTTCACCGCGTTTTAGCCGCCGTGTTGGGGGCATTTATTTGACAGTTGTTGTGGTTCAACGTACGATAAACAGCGTCATTTGCTTTGTGATATGTGCTCATCTGTGATGAGTTTGTTTATATGTTTATCTGTATCCGACCCGCATAAGCTGCGCCCATATTACTCAAATGTCGCGAGCCGTTCGTAAGGACGGTTCGCTTTGTTGTGTAACGAATCCATAAAAAGGAGTGAGCATGCCTATCATCGCAGCGCTCGTTGGCATCGTTTTGGGTGCCATCGCCGCCATTGCCTACATGCGCACCGCCAAGCAGGGTAGTCTTCACGAGGCCGACGAAAAAATCCAGTCGGCACACGCACAGGCTGAGTCCCTGATCGGTGATGCCAAGCGTCAGGCCGAGACCCTCAAAAAAGAGGCTCTACTCGAGGCTAAAGAGGAGATCATCAAGAACAAGCAGGCCGCCGAGGCCGAAGACAAGCAGCGTAAGAACGAGATTCGTACGCTCGAGAACCGTGTGATGCAGCGCGAGGAGTCCCTCGATCGCCGCAACGATGCCCTCGACAAGCGTGAGCATCAGCTGTCCAGCCAGGCTGGCCAAGTTGAGAAGCGTTCCCGCGAGCTTGAGGAGCTCTGCGCCAAGCAGACCTCGGAGCTCGAGCGTATCGCCGACCTTACCCGCGAGGACGCCCACAAGGAGCTCCTCGATAAGGTTCGCGGCGAGGTCACCCACGAGGCCGCCACGATCATTCGCGAGTCCGAGCAGCAGGTTCGCGCCGAGTGCCACAAGACCGCCCAGGAGATTCTGTCTCTGGCGATTCAGCGCTGCGCTGCCGACCACACTGCCGAGGTCACCGTTACCTCCGTGCACATTCCCTCTGATGACCTCAAGGGCCGTATCATCGGTCGCGAGGGTCGCAACATCCGGACCTTCGAGCAGGTTTCCGGCGTCAACCTCGTGATCGACGACACGCCCGAGACCGTCGTTCTTTCGAGCTTCGACCCGGTCCGTCGTGAGACCGCCCGTGTCGCCCTCGAGAACCTAATCGCCGACGGCCGCATTCACCCTGCCCGTATCGAGGAGATGTATCACAAGGCCGCCGACCTGGTTCAGCAGCGCGTGCGCGAGGCTGGCGAGCAGGCTGCCTTCGATACCGGCATCCACGATCTGCACCCCGAGATCGTCAAGACCCTTGGTGCCCTGCGCTACCGTACCTCGTTTGGTCAGAACGTGCTTCAGCATTCCCTCGAGGTCTCTGATCTGTGCGGCGTGATGGCTTCCGAGCTTGGCCTGGACGTTGTGACCGCCAAGCGCGCCGGCCTGCTTCATGACCTGGGCAAGGCAATCGACCACGACGTCGAGGGCCCGCATGCCGTCATCGGCGCCGAGCTTGCCCGCCGTTATGGCGAGAAGCCCGTTATCGTCCACGCTATTGAGGCTCACCATGCCGATGTCGACCCCAACACGGTGCTCGATGTCCTGGTGCAGGCCGCCGATGCTGTCTCTGCCTCTCGCCCCGGTGCCCGTCGCGAGTCTGCCGAGAACTACATCAAGCGTCTTGAGAAGCTCGAGGAGATCGCCAACTCTCATGACGGCGTCGAACGTACCTATGCCATGCAGGCTGGTCGCGAGGTCCACGTCATGGTCCAGCCGGACAAGATTTCCGATGCTCAGTCCACGGTTCTGGCTCACGATATCGCCCATCAGATCGAGGAAGAGATGGAGTATCCCGGTCAGGTGCGCGTCGTCGTGATTCGCGAGAGCCGCGCTGTCGATATCGCTAAATAACATGAGCGACGCGAACGAGCTCATCTCATTTATCGCGTCGATGTCGGGGGAGGGCAACCTTCGCGTCGAGGAGAACCTTGGCGAGGGGTATGTCCGCCTCCGCGTTTCGGAGGCCGAGCGGCGCCAGGCTAAGCACGACATTCAGCATGTCGAGGACATCGTCATCGAAATGCTCCGTAATGCTCGCGATGCCGGCGCCGACAAGGTCTATCTCGCCACGACCAAGGAAGATGGCGTCCGCACGCTTGTCTTTCTGGATAACGGTTCTGGCGTTCCGCAGGATATGCAAGAGCGAATCTTTGATGCCCGCGTTACCTCCAAGCTCGAGAGCATGAAGATGGACCGTTGGGGCGTTCACGGTCGTGGCATGGCATTGTTTTCGATCAAGCAGAACACCGACGAGGCCCGTGTGGTCACGTCCGGCGTCGATCTTGGTTCAGCCTTCAAGGTGAGCGTCGCGGCCGACCGCCTCAGTGAGCGTGCCGATCAGTCCAGCTGGCCCCAGGCCGTCAAGGATGAGTACGGACGTTATGTCTGCGCTCGCGGCCCACATAATATTATTCGCGCTGCTTGTGAGTTTGCGCTCGAGGAGTTGCGTGGTTGCGATGTCTATCTTGGTTCTCCGTCTGAGATTGCCGCGACCCTTTATGCTCAAGCGTCAAGTCGGCTCGATACGTCTCGTCTCCTGTTCATTGATGACGAGAGCGAGCTTCCGGTTGTCGATCGTTTAGGCCTTGCTTCTGATGCCGAGGACTTTATCCGTATTTGTTCGGGTTTGGGTCTTGAGATGTCCGAGCGCACGGCCCATCGCATTTTGGCAGGGCAGATTAAGCCCGTTCGCGGTGTGACCGCGCGTCTGCTGCGCGAGCGTGATTCGTCCTCGCATGCGCCGGCTCCTGTCGATCTCGCGAAGGATCGTCGCGGGCTACGTATTGCCAAGGATGACATGGCACAGTTTTCGCGCGCTGTGGAACGCGACTTTAATGACCTTGCCACCCGGTACTATCTCAACCTTTGCGGCGACCCAAAGATCCGTGTTTCGCGTGATCGAATCACCGTGACCTTTGATCTTGCCAAAGAGGAATAGTGCCTTTACCGAGTCCACTCGGTACGATACAGTTATTGCAGTTAAAACGTACTTTTAAATGCAGGAGTTTCTTCATGGATTGCCTGAAGGTATCAAGCAAATCATCGCCCGCGTCCGTTGCCGGCGCCATCGCCGGCATGGTCAAGGATGGTGTACCCGTCAACATCCAGTGTGTCGGCGCCGGTGCCGTCAACCAGGCTATTAAGGCCGTTGCTATCGCGCGCGGTTTTTTGATTCCAACCGGTTTTGATATTTCCTGCGCGCCCGTGTTCTCCGACATCCTCATTAACGGGGAGTCGCGCACGGCCATCCGCCTTTCTATCTACGTTCACCAGATCAATCGAGCTGCTATGGATAACGTCGTCATGGATGATGTTAAGCCTGTGGCATAGCTTCTGCTTGCCTTGTTTCGCTCCCCATCGTTAGGACTTATGCACATGGACCAGCGTTCCGTACGCGATATTCTTGCCGGTAAAACCTACTTTATCCGCACCTTTGGCTGCCAGATGAATCAGCACGACTCCGAGCGTGTGAGCGGTCTGCTTGATTCGTATGGCTGCCTCATGGCGCTCGATCCCGCGCATGCCGATATCGTTGTCTTCATGACGTGCTGCGTGCGCGAGGCCGCCGATACTCGCCTGTACGGTCAGTGCAATTCCTGCAAAAGCCTGCCGCCTTCGCCTTCGGGCAAGCGCGTGGTTGCCGTTGGCGGTTGCATCGCGCAGCGCGATGGCGAGGGCCTGCTCACCAACGTCGATAACGTCAATGTCATCTTTGGCACGCATTCCATTGCACATGTGGCCGAGCTCATTGCCGAGGCGTTCCTTGATGGTAAGCGTCATATCCGCACCAATGAGCATGAGGATACGGACGCCATGAGCATGCCGTGGCATCGCGAGACCCAGTATCACGCCTGGGTGCCCATCATGACAGGCTGCAATAATTTCTGCACCTATTGCATCGTGCCGTACGTACGCGGTCGCGAAAAGAGCCGCCCCTTCGAGGAGATTGTCGACGAGGTGACCGGTCTGGTGCGCCAGGGCGTGCGTGAGATTACGCTGCTGGGCCAAAACGTTAACTCATATGGTCGCGATCTGTTTGGCAAGCCGCGTTTTGCCGATTTGCTGCGTGCCGTGGGCGATACGGGCGTGGAGCGCATCTTCTTTACGTCTTCGCATCCTAAGGACCTGCTGCCCGAGACCATCGACGCCATGGCCGAGACACCTGCCGTAATGCCGCAACTGCACCTGGCCGTCCAGTCAGGTTCGACGCGGATCCTCAAAGAGATGAATCGCCGTTATACACGCGAGGACTATCTGGGCCTGGTCGATCGCATTCGCAACCGCATGCCCGATATCGCGCTCTCGACCGACATTATCGTTGGCTTCCCGGGCGAGACTGAAGAAGACTTTGAGCAGACGCTCTCACTTGCCGAGACGGTCCGCTATGCTCAGGCCTATACCTTCATCTATTCCAAGCGCGCCGGTACCCCGGCCGCCGAGATTGACGATCCTACGCCGCATGAGGTTATTCTCGAGCGTTTCAATCGCCTGGTTAAGGTTATCGAGACCACGGCACACGAGTATAACCAGGGTGAGCTTCATACTGTGGTTCCCGCGCTCATTGAGGGAATGAGTAAAAAGAACGATGCGGTCCTGCTGGGCAAGAGTCCCAAGAATCAGACCGTGCATGCGCCTATCCCCGAGGGTTACAGCATCGATCAGCTTGTTGGCAAGATCGTTGATGTTAACGTTGACGTTGCCAAGACCTGGTATTTGTCCGGTTCCGTTGTGGGCGAGCCGCGCTAATGGTTTCTCCCGGGGCAGGCCTTTCCGCCGTTGCGATCGTCGGTCCGACGGCGGTTGGTAAGAGTGATGTTGCCGACCGTTTGGCAGCTCGTCTTTCGTCCGAAGTGCTGTCGTGCGATGCGATGCAAATCTATCGCGGCATGGACATCGGTACCGCAAAGATGGCGCCCGATGAGTGCACGGCGCCGCTGCGTCTCGTCGACATTGTAGAGCCGGGTGTGGCATATTCTGCTGCGCTTTATCAGGCTGACGCTCGCGCGCATGTTGAACGTCTCCTTGGTTCGGGTTGCCTGCCGGTTTTTTGCGGAGGTACGGGGCTATATCTCAAGGCAGCCCTCGATGAGATGGACTTTCCCTCGGGTGAACTTGAGGACGATCGCCGTGTGGGCTATCAGGAGCTTGCCGAGCGTATTGGCGAGGAAGGACTTCATGCCCTGCTTGCCGAGCGCGATCCAGAATCGGCTGCTGTTATTCATCCCCATAACGTGCGCCGTGTGATTCGTGCGCTCGAGATGCATGATGATGGCGTCTCCTATGCGCAGCAAAAGTCGCAGTTTAGTGTTCCGCACGAGCATTATCATGCCCTATGGTTTGGTCTGACGCGTAATCGCGAGGTGCTCTACGAGCGCATTAATCTGCGCGTCGATCTGATGTTTGAGCAGGGTCTTGTCGATGAGGTCCGCGGTCTTATGGCCCAGGGGCTGGGAGATGCCCTGACGTCGATGCAGGCAATTGGCTATAAAGAGATCATTGATGCTTTCAATGGCGTGATGAGCATGGATGAGGCTCGCGAACTCATTAAGATGCGTTCGCGTCGTTATGCCAAGCGTCAGCTTTCGTGGTTTAAGCGCGATGACCGTATCGTGTGGTTTGATATGGATGAATGTACGATCGATGAGGTCGTTGAGGATATCCTGCATCGTATTGAGGCTGCCTAATGGCCCGTTTCCCCCTTGTTCCCACGGCACCCGAGCCCGAGCGTGCCATTTTAGTTGGTGTTGAATGGCGCGACAATGCATGGCCGCTCGATCGCTCGCTTGATGAGCTGGAGCGTCTTGCCCACACAGCTGGTGCCCAGTGCGTGGCACGCTTGTCGCAGCGTTTGGTAAAGCCGTATCCTAAATCGTTTATCGGTTCCGGTAAGGTAGAGGAGCTTTGCGGCCTGGTGCATCGCATGGATGCCGATGTCGTTATTTTTGACGACGACCTGACCCCCTCGCAGCAATCCTATTTGGAGAAAGCCGTGGGCGAGCCGGTAAAGATTATCGATCGTACAGCACTGATCCTGGATATCTTTGGTCTGCATGCTCAGACGCGTGAGGGACGCCTGCAGGTACAACTGGCACAGCTTCAATATTTGTTGCCTCGCCTGCGTGGCATGTGGAGCCATCTCGCCAAGGAGCAGACGCGCGGCGGCATCGGCTCACGTTTTGGTCAGGGCGAAAGTCAGCTCGAGGTCGACCGTCGCCTCATTCGTAATAAGATCGCTGCGCTTCGTCGTGAGCTCAAGCAGGTTGAACAGCGCCGCGATGTTCAATCCAAGAGCCGCATTGAGTCACCGGCGTTTCGCGTCGCGTTAGCCGGTTATACCAATGCCGGTAAATCGACGTTGCTCAATCGTCTGACCGGCTCTACGGTACTTTCGCAGGACAAGCTGTTTGCTACGCTCGACCCGACGACGCGCTCGTATCGCCTGCCCGGCGGTCGCGGCATGACGATTACCGATACCGTCGGCTTTATTCAAAAACTGCCGCACGGTCTGGTCGATGCCTTTAAATCGACGCTTTCCGAGGTGTTGGGTGCCGATCTAATTCTCAAAGTCGTAGATGCGTCTGACGAGGACTATGAGCGGCAGCTGGAGGCTGTCGACCGCGTGCTTGATGAGATCGGCGCCGGAGAGCGTTTAACGCTGACCGTATTCAATAAAATCGATCTTCTCGATAGCGTCGATCGAATGAGTTTCCGTCGTCGCTATCCGGAGGCCGTTCTGTTCTCGGCCCAAACGGGCGAGGGGCTCGACGATCTCGTCGACCGGATTGCTCGCGAGGCAGCTGCCACCGATGTGTTGCTCTCCGCTGATATCCCGTATCGCGAGGGCGCTCTCATCACGCTGGTGCATGAGCAGGGAACCCTTCTGCATGAGGAATATCTCGAGGACGGCGTTCGCATTGTGGCGAAGTTGCCGGCTCGTATTGCACCGCGGCTCGAGCGTTATCGCACCGAGTAGACGAGCTCCAAAATGCCCAGAATGATGGGCTGATGCAGCAGATAAAAGGGGAGTGCATGGCGTCCAAGGCTGGCGAGCGCCGGCAGGGGGTTGGCGTAGGCCCAGCTAGGGACGGTCTTATCGATTCCCTGCGCTATGTGTGCGGCGAAGTATCCTGCAAGATACATAAAGATAAACGGGATGATGGGGTAGTAATCACCCGAGACAAACCCAGGGCTCGGAAATCCCAGCCACGCCAGGTAGGGGACAGGGTAGATCGTTTTGGGGATGCTCCAGGTGAGGGCGAACAACACAAGGCATAGGGGCATGCCCCATCTCGCCGATATCTTCTTAAGGACGGGATCGGTCAACGCCACGATGCCGGTACATGCGGCCATGCAGTAGATGATGCCAAAATTAACCGAATCGTCGACTGAGACAAGTGTTGTTGCCAACCAGACGACGAGTGCTGCTAAGGCGTATTTGGCGGCACGTTTGATATTGTTGCGCGAAAGGGTGCACATCCAACCCGCGATAAACAAAAATACCCAGCTGATGCTGGCGCGCCAGATGTCTTGAAATACTGACTGGGTAAACCAGGGCATATCCCAGCCGTACAGGTAGGCGAAATCATAGCAAGCGTGAAAACCTGCCATAGAAATCATCGTAAACCCGCGGACGGTATCAAAGATTGTGATGCGTTTTTGCATTACGAGAACCGGCGCATCAAGCCGACGACCTTGCCCAGGATAACGGGATTCGTTGCATAGATAGGCTCCATGGTGTCGTTCTCGGGCTGCAAGCGCACGCGCCCCTGCTCCTTGTAGAACGTCTTGACGGTCGCTGAACCATCAATCATGGCCACGACAATTTCGCCGTTCATGGCACTCTTTTGTTCACGGACGATGATGTAATCGCCATTGAAGATGCCGACATTGATCATTGAGCTCCCATGCACCTCAAGGATAAAGGAACCCTGATCAGTGGCGATTTCGGTCGGGATAGTAAAAGTGTCTTCGATATTCTGCTCGGCCAGAATGGGAATCCCAGCCGCGACGCGACCAACGAGCGGTAGCGAGACCGTTCCGCGAGGTGCGGTGGGCTCGTCAGATTTAGAAATTGAGACAGAGGAACCGTCCTCGTTAAAGAGTTCCAGGGCGCGCGGTTTGGTGGCATCGCGCTTGAGTAGCCCGCGCGCCTCCAGGGCAGAGAGATGGGCGTGCACGGTGCTGGGGGAGGAAAGGCCCACGGCAGAAGCCATTTCGCGCACGCTGGGCGGATAACCCTTCTCCTGCTGATATTCCTTGATGAAGTCGTAAATTTGCTGCTGACGCTTGGTAATTTTGCGAGCCATCAGGGCATCCTCTCTACCCATGCCAAACAAATGTTCGAATTATGCTTGACAGGAACAACTGTTCGAAGATAATAATAACCGAACATTCGTTCTCGCGCTAGATATTTTTGTCCGCGCGGCTTGATAAAACTGTTCTCAGCAAAAAACGCGAGAGGAGAACATGATGAACGCAACGAATATGGTCCAGGGAAACCTCGCCCTTAAGCTCGAGACGCCTGCAGAACCCACTTTTACGGTTGTTCAGGGTGGCCGCTCCGGCATTCAGCCTTTGACCGTAAAGCCTGCTCGTAATCAGCAGGCTGCAGTCGCGCCGGCCCGCGTTGCCCTAAAGGTTCCGACGATTGTCGCCGTCGCCGTTGCGCTTACGCTCTTCTTTGTCCTCGCTACGTCGGTCTTTAGCGCTCGTCACGCCGCGTATGCCGAGTCCGTTTCCAACATTACCTACGAGACCATTCGCGTTCAGGCTGGCGATTCTCTTTGGTCGCTTGCCGAGGAATATCCAATCGAAGGCCTTTCCACGCAAGAGACTTCCGACATGATCCGTAACGTCAATCATCTGGAGCATGGTTCGCTCGCCGCCGGTGCGCATCTTAAGGTTCCTGCTCGTTCGTAATCATTATCGCGCTGCGCATGGTACCCTTGTTATCGTTTAAGAGGAGGTACCATGCGCTGTCCCAAATGCGGCAAGGCACATACCCGCGTCGTAGATTCCCGTATGCAGGAGTCAAATAACACCATTAAGCGCCGTCGCGAATGTTGCTCGTGTAACTACCGCTTTACAACGTTTGAGCGATGTGAAGACCCAATCGAGGTCATTAAGTCAGACGGAACCAAGCAGCGGTTCGATCGCAATAAGCTGCTCGTCGGCTTGATGCGCGCCACCATCAAGCGCGATATCGACACTAAGAAGCTCAATGAGATTATCGACGACATCGAGGTCGAGCTGCGCTCTCGCACACTGACGGCCGTCACGTCCCATGAGTTGGGTGACATGGTGCTCAAGCGCTTGGCCAAGATCGACAAGGTTGCGTACATCCGTTTTGCCTCGGTCTACCGCGATTTCAAAGACGTCGATGAATTTCTGCAAGAGCTCGACAAGCTAAGGTGATTCCATGTCCAACATTACCGTCAACATAAAGCGTCTCGACCCCACCGTCGAGCTTCCCAAATACGCCCATCCCACCGATGCCGGCTTGGATCTACGCTCCAACGAAGACTGCGTCCTGAAGCCCTTCGAACGCCGTCTGGTCTCTACGGGGCTGGCCATCGCCCTGCCCGATGGCTACGCCGGCTTCGTCCAGCCCCGCAGCGGCTTGGCCATCAAGCAGGGCTTGTCTATAGTCAACACGCCGGGCCTCATCGACGCTCACTACCGAGGAGAACTCAAGGTTATCCTCATCAACCTGGATCCCACCAACGACATCCAAATCAACAAAGGCGACCGCATAGCCCAACTCGTCATCCAAGAAGTCCCCACGGTCAATCTCATAGAAGTAGAAGAACTAGACGAAACCGACCGAGGCAAAGGAGGTTTCGGCTCCAGCGGCATCGCCTAGGGCGCTCGTATCCCTCCCGCCTGTCTCTCACACATATCATTCCATGCTCAAACATTCTCGCAGGGGCGCGTGTATCCCGATTTCGCCTGAGTCACACACATATCATCCCGTGCTCAAACATTCTCGCTTCGCTGCGAAACTGCGCGCGGGACGATATGTGTGTGCCTCAGGCGAAAGGGCTACATGCTTGATATAAAACAATCTTTCTAGTAAGCCGGTACGTCAAAGATATTGCTTCTTTTTCGTACCGGCTTACTATTTAGATTTCACCTTTGCAGGTTCTAATTAGGGGAATCTGGTTTAGCTGCTAGTACGTAAACGTAGCTGCTCGGCGGGAGCCGCCCATATATCGTTCCACGCGCAGTTTCGCAGCGCAGCGAGAATGTTTGAGCATGGAATGATATATGGGCGGCTCCCGCCGAGCGGCGGACTTTCATTTATCTGATATGCGCGGGTTTGCCGCCCCAGTAGAAGCGGCAGAAGGCTCGTTTGCGCTTTTGGGGTTTGCCTACGAGTTCCATGGTTGCGATGGCTATGTCTTCGGCTGCGTGGGGGCGGCGTAGTACTTCGCCGTTGATGAGCAGTGCCTTGAGCGACTCAGGATGATCGTGGAGATGGCGCAACGTCACGATGAGCTCTCGTGCGGTGGTGACATGCATGCTGGCGCCCATGCCGGTGAGCATCGTGGTGTTGGCCTTTTCCTGGCCGTATGATTTGCCCAGCAGGATCATCGGCAGATGTGCGCATAGGCACTCGGTGACGGTGAGTCCGCCCGATTTGAGAATTGCCAGGTCGCAGCCGTGCATGAGGGCCGCCATGTCGTCGACATAGTCCAGCACCGTGATGTTTTCGAGCTTCATGGCATCGAAGAGCGTCTTGAGGCGGGCGGCGTATTCCTTATCCTTGCCCGGCAAAAAGACAAAGTGCATGTCTTCGAAGCTGCGTAGGAAGGGGAGGGTGCGGTCCATCTCCGCGCGAAAGCGAACGTACGGTTGAGGCAAGCTGGCACCGGCCATTACCAGCACGACGGTCTTGTCGGTGGGGAGGTTGAACTTAGCTAGCTCTTCCTCGCGATCGTAATCCGTGTCGAATCCGGCGCGAATGGGAATGCCGGTAATGCGAATCTTTGTTTCGAGCACCTTGCGCGGACGCAGCGTTTCGGCCATAAATTCGTTGGCAACACAGAATAAATCGGTGTCCTTGTGGGGCCACCATCCCTCGACTTCGTAGTCGGTCGGTACGCAGATGACCGGATAATCGATACCCGTAATTACGCGGGCGCCCACGGCAACATTGGCTGCCGTGATGTGCGTTGCAACCACGGCTATGGGCCTGCGGCTACGAATATATTCGTTGAAGGCGGGGAACATAATTCGCGACCATGCCGTTCCGCCACCCCAGAGAAGATGTCCCGTAAGTGTATATCGCCAGGTCAGGTCGTAAATGGGGCGTGTGGCTCCCGTAAAAGAAGCCGCGGTCTTATTGCCGTCGAATTTAATACGTCCAAAATCAAGGATATCGAGCACTTCAATCTCAATATCCTCGGGGATGCCATTGGTGCCGCGGATGAGGTCGAATGCCTGCGCAATCGCATTTGCGGCGGCCTTGTGGCCCGAGCCAACGGAGGCGTGCACGATGGTCACGAGAGGTTTTTGTTGAGCCAGGAGCGTGGTTTGCTCCGATTGGGGAGTGCTGTGCGTGAGCAGGGGAGCGTCGTCACTCGTCTGCGCCTGGTCCATCGATAACTCCCCTTCAGCTTTGTAATACGGATTTATCATTGTAGTGCATGAGTGTCACGTTCACGTAAATTTGGGTATGAGCGCAAAGAACGACAACGTTTCGACGAAAGGACGCTTCATGACTACCGATAAGCCGATCGATGTTGCGATTATCGGTGGCGGCCCCGCGGGCTATGCTGCCGCTATTTATGCTGCGCGTGCCAACCTGACGACGACCGTGATTGAGCAGGGCATGTCGGGAGGGCAGATCGCCACAACCAATGAGGTCGAGAACTATCCGGGTTTCCCGCTCCTGAGTGGCGCCGAACTCGGCGAGCGTTTTCAGCAGCATGCAGAGGGCCTGGGAGCACAGGTTACATGGAGCATGGTTACGGGTATCGATTACGATGCCGATGCAGCGTTGTTTACGGTGCATCACGATATGGGCGATACGCTGGCCTCGAGCGTTATCGCTTGCATGGGTGCCACGCCGCGTCCGGCAGGTTTCGCAGGCGAGGATACGTATCGCGGTCGTGGCGTTTCATATTGCGCAACATGTGACGGCATGTTTTTCCGCGGCAAGCAGGTTTTTGTAATCGGTGGTGGCAATTCGGCATGCGAAGAGGCTCTGTTCCTGTCCGACCTTGCCAACAGTGTGACCATCGTGCTGCGCCGCGACCAGTTCCGTGCGCCCGATGGTGTTGTTCAGAAAGTACTCGCAAAGGACAATATTACAGTTAGGTACCAAACTAGTATTGTGGAGCTATCGGGCGAAGCCATGCCAACGACGATCACCTTTAAGGACAATGCATCCGGTGAGACTCATACCGAGTCATTTGAGCCTGGCTCGTTTGGCATCTTTGTCTTTACCGGGACGCAACCCCATACCGAGCTTGTTGAGCATCTAGTCGATCTGGCGCCTGATGGCGGCATTCTGACTGATGAATCCATGGCGACCCGCACGCCAGGTCTATTTGCCGCTGGCGATATCCGTTCCAAGCGCTTACGCCAGGTTGTGACCGCCGTTTCTGATGGAGCCATAGCGGCAACCAACGCATACGCATTTCTCCGTGGATAAGTACGATAATATATCTTATGTAAGGTTGATATCAATTTACTAAATGGCGGGACGATGCATCAGTGCACTGTCCCGCCATTTTTCTTGGCGGCTATGTGGTATGCAAAACTAGATAACCTAGAATACAATATAGAAAACGAACGGAGGCCTCTTATGAACCACGCTAAATACGTTATTCCGATGTCCGATTCGTCGGTCAGCATTAAGCCCGAGGATATTCAGCCCACAGTGCTGCCCGATGCATTCATTCAGTCCGATATCGTGCGTAAACTCAATACGTTAAGTCTGCCGCGCTATAACCAGTTGCCCAATGTGACGCTCTACCGCGACCAGGTCATTGAGTATGTTGCGCTGTGGATGGAGCCGCTGTCCATTTGTGTTGAGCAACCTGTGATTACGCCATCGATGATCAATAACTACGTGAAGGTCGGCCTGGTGCCTGCTCCGGTCAAAAAGCAATATGGCCGCGAGCAGATTGCCCGCCTGATCGCTATCTGCCTCTTTAAGCAGGTGCTACCTATTGCTGCGGTGCAGGCGCTCTTTAACATTCAGCGTTTGAGCTATGATGCCCCGACGGCTTTCGATTATGTGGTCGATCAGCTCGAGGCATCGATTCGTTCGGCGTTTTCCGTCGAGCAGACGCCGGTTCCCGATACGGCGCATCAGGTAACGCGTGAGTCGCTGCTTGTGCGCAGTGCGGTTTCATCCTTCGTTTCGAAGGCGTACCTGATGAGCTATCTAAAGTTTAATGGGTTTAATAGCTAGCCGACGTATAAAACGGGCGGGACAAAGAGCCATCTGTCGCTTTGTCCCGCCCGTATTTTTGCTTGGTAGGACTTTATTTGCCCGAAGCTACGCCCATGCCGTAGCCGATGATGAGGCCGTGCATCTCGGCGTAATAGGAATCCAGGCCGTTGCAGGGCATGATGATGGTCTTGGAGCCTGGCCAGCGCTCCACAATTCGGCTGGCAAGTGCCTGGGCGCCTGCCTCATTCTCGACATGGTCGATAACGACCTCGCCGCCCGTAAAACCCTCGGCTTCCATGGTGTCGATGATCTTGTTGAGCATCTTCTTTTCGCCACGCGTGTGCCCGACGAGTTCGATTTTACCGGCCTCGCTCGCCGTGCCCAAAATGCGGATATTGAGCTTGTTGGCAATGACGCCGGCTGCCTTAGGGATACGTCCGGCTTTGGCGAGGTTTTCGTAATTGCACAAACTGAAGAGGATTTTGCTGTTCTGTTCAAGGCTATCGAAGTATGCGCAAGCATCCTCGAATGAGACATCCGGGTTGCTTGCAAGATAGCGGTCGAACAGCAAGAAAATAAGGTCCATTTTGCCGCCAGCTGCGCGTGAATTGACAAGATGAATCTGCCGGTCGGGCTCCTCGGCAAGAACCATATCGCGAGCCGTGGCTGCCGCATTGTAGCTGCCCGACACGCCCTCAGAGATCGGCATGCAGATGGTCTTGTCTGCCAATTTGAAGAGCTCGGCCCACTCCCCTACGCTGGGACAAGCGCTTGAAGAAGCGTTCGTCTCCGCCTGAACAGCGCAGTTGAGCTCATGTACATCGAGCGAAAGGTCATCGACGAATTCACGCTCCCCCACTCGAATTTTGAGGGGCGCAAATGCAAAGGTGGTATGGGGCGCGGTCGGTTGCCAATCGCGGAGGTTACAGCTTGAATCTGAGATAAGTGCCCAGCTCATAGAGGGTCCTTTCTAATTGTTCCTCAACAATTATAGCCATCTTGCAAACTGAATGTACGGCTATCTAGTTTTGAATACTAGATAGCCGTACAAGATTAGAGAAAAAAAGAATGGACCTCGCGACTTAAAGCCACGAGGTCCACATTCACACGCTGTGTAAGATGACTTAGTAACGCACGAAGATATAGTTGTTGTTCATACCGGCGGCAACGGAGCTGATGATAACACCTGTGTTGTAGTCGGAAGCATGAATCATCTGACCACCACCGATGTAAATGCCGGTGTGGTACGAGTTGACCACAACGTCACCGGGCTGCGGATCGGACACACGCGTCCAGCCCATAAAGGTACCCGTGGTGCCCAGGCGGCAATAGCGACCAGTGAGGCAATAGCTAACAAAACCAGAGCAGTCGAAGCTGTTCGGGCCAATTCCGCCCCAGGAATAAGCGCAACCAAGCTTGCTGTATGCACGCGAGACAACAGAACCGCCATCGACGGACTGGCTCGGAGCAGAAGGCGTCGGAGCCGGAGCGGGCGTGGAGGGCTGCGGTGTAGGAGCAGGTGCCGGCGTAGGAGCCGGAGTGTTGCCGCCCTGGTTGTTGTTATTGCTGGTCTGGCCACCGTTGTTGGTGTTCTCGGTCGTGCCCGCAGTTTCGCTGCTCACCGTGGCCTTCTCGGCAGTGCTGGCGTTAATGCCCGCCTGCAGTGCGGCGTTCGCCTCAGCCTCGGCGGCAAGCTCGGCCTGCAGCTGAGAATCCAGGGAGTTCACGACGCTCTGCGCCTCTGCCTGCTGGGCGTTGAGCTCGTCGACCTTTTTCTGCGTGTCGGCGACGTTCTTCTCCTGCTCGGCCTGCTTATCGGTGAGCTGCTGCTTAAGCTCCTTGACCTCTTGAATGGTCTGAGCTTGCTTATCGGAAACTTTGCCGTAGTAGAACAGACGGTTGAGCATATCGCTCAGATCATCGACACCCGTCAAAACCTGAAGCAGGCTCAGACCGCCGGTTTTGTACTCGCCGGCGACATAGGTCGAGAGCTTGGCCTGACCATCGGCGATCTCCTGCTGCTTTTGCGTGATCTCGCCGGCAGTCTGATCGAGCGCCTGCGTCTGCGTGGCAAGCTCATCGTAAATCTGCTGGGTTTGGGTGCCGATCTGCTCGAGTTTCGTACGAGCAGCGGCAAGGTCGGATGCGGTATCGGCGTAGGCAGGAGCCGCGAGGCCCAAGCCCAAAACACAAGCGAGGGTTGCCGTAGCAGCGCAGCGTGCCATGTTTTTGTGCGTGTTTGCTGTGCGCATGTAGCTTCCTTTCCAGTAACTAAGGGTAACGGCTACTCCACCGTCACCAGGCTAAAGAGCTCCACATCGTCATCAGACGGCGTGAGCTTCTCGCGCGGGTTGAGAAACGCAAGCTCAAGGATACACCCGTAGCCCACAAGCTTTGCGCCCATATCTCGCACAAGTTTACCTGTTGCCTCGACGGTTCCGCCCGTCGCGACCAAGTCGTCCAGAATCAACACGGTATCTTTAGAGGTAATAGCATCGGCATGGATTTCGATAGAGTCGGTGCCGTATTCGAGCTCGTAGCTCTGGCTCACCGTCTTGCGGGGTAGCTTGCCCGGTTTACGTGCGGGAACAAAGCCGGCACCAAGGGCCACAGCCACCGGTACGCCAACCATAAAGCCGCGAGCCTCGGGACCCACGACCTTGGTGATTCCCATGCCGGCAAAGTGCTCGGCGAGGGCATCGGTCATGGCTTTGAGCGCCTCGGGATTGCCAAAGAGCGGCGTGATATCTTTAAAGATGACTCCGGGCTCGGGATAGTCGCGGATGTCGACGATTTGAGATTCGAAGTCGTACATTGCATGACCTTTCAATGGGTTGCCGAAATATCAGCAGCGGTTATTTGCCCGCGGTGACGGTGCCGGATTGCGAAGGGGCGACGACCTTGAGCGGCTTTACGAGAGAATCCTCGTGCGAAGCCGGCGCGGCAGTTTCTTCGTTTTTGGCCTTGGTGGACTCGGAGCGAGCGATTTCTTCATCGAGTGCATCGATGTCGGCGTCCTCGACCACGGCGTTGAGCGACTCAAAAACGCGGTTCTTGAGCAGCGCAGTGTGCACGCCCTCCGTCAGGTCGTGAAGCTTCTTAAACGCACGCTCGAGCTTGGCGTCGCGCTCGTCATCGGAGGTATCCATGCCGAGCATGCTCACAAGCACCTGCTCAAACATCGAAGACTCGCGGTTTGCCGACGATACGTACTGACGCAGGTTGCGCGGTTCGATATGGAAGCGCGACAGCTCGGAGCAGTAGCGGATGATAGGAAAATCGCGACCATCGACGAGCTCACGATTCTGCGGACTCTTGATGATGCGAATGAGGTCGTTCTCGGCGAGCGAGCGGATAAACGAAATCTCGACGCCCAGCATATCGGGAATGGTCTCAATGGGATGCAGCTTTTGCTTAGTCTCCTTGGGCTCCGTCTTGAGCGGAACATCGGACAGCAAGCCCACCTCGTAGGCGAGCGTGGACAAGTCCGTGGCGTTTTCCAAGCGCTGCTTAATCACGTTGAGCGGCATGTAGCGAGTCTTCTGCAAGTGCAGAATGACTTCCAGGCGATCAACGTCCTCCTTGGAGTACTGACGGTATCCCTTAGGCGTACGATGAGGGGTAATGAGCCCCTCATCTTCGAGAAATCTAATTTTTGAGTTCGAAAGATCGGGGTATGCGCCTCGAAGAAGGTTGACGACTTGGCCGATACTCAGATAGTTGCGTTCGGCCATGCCCTACTCACCGGTTTCGATGCGCTCCGGCGTGCTCTCGTGGTAGATGAGCGTAAAGGTACCGATCTGGACGGAAGAGCCGTCGTGCAGCGGGGCTGCATTGACGATGGCACCGTCGACCCAGGTGCCATTGAGCGAGCCCAGGTCCTCGATGCGAGCGCCGAGGCCCTCGCGGATAATGCGCGCGTGGCTGCGCGAAACGGTCATGTCATTGAGGAAGATGCCGTTCGCAGGATCGCGGCCGATGGTGGTCACGTCGTCCTCGAGCTCAAAGGCGGCACCGGTCTGCGGACCCTTGACGATGGACAGAACGGGTGCGGTGATGCGCACGTTGGCCATGAGGTCGGGAACAGTGACGTCGCTTGAAGGCACGCGGAATACGCAGGTAGCGTCAGCAGTCTTATCATTCTGAGGCATATTGTTAACCATGTTGTCCATGACAACCCCTAACTTATCGCGGACGTGCCGCAAATAATGAACCGTACGTAATCATACCCCAACGAATCAGTCTTCGATTTCAGGGTTCAGAAAGTCGATGTCCTCGTCTTCGGGATGCGCGAGAGCCTGTTTAATGGCCACTCCGCCCTTAATGGAGTAGATGACAGCCGTGAGCATGGAGAAGATCACGCCGCCGTACACAAAGTAGATGCCGAGGGGCACCGAGCTTCCGTTGAGGCCTGGGAAGGCCGTAAGGGTTGAAGGTAAAAGGTGCAGGCCGTCAACAACGGGGAACCCGAGCAGCATGAGCGAGAAGCCGGTCATGAGCAGCGCAGTGGCAATCTTTCCGGGAAAGACGACATCGATGGGGCGACGGTGATAATGACGCACGATAAGCGTGCCGATGCCCAGATAGATGTCGCGGCCAATAATGAGCACGCAGACCCAGATGGGTAGCTCTCCGCGGACCACCAGTCCCAAGACGCCGGTGAACAGCAGCGCACGGTCGCAGATGGGATCCATGACCTTGCCGAGCCACGAGACCGTCTTGGTCATGCGGGCGATCTGACCGTCCATCCAGTCGGTGGAGGCGGCAACGGCGTAGATAACGATGGCGATGACGCGGTTGTTATCCGTCACAAACAGGTACAGAAATACCAGGGTGAGGATCAGGCGCGTAAAGGTGATGAAATTGGAGATCGTAAAGATCTTATTCGACGGGTAATCGGAAGTGCCGATAAGCTCCTTTTTGATCTTCTTTTTGATGCCCACAGGACTCCCCCGCTGGTTAACGACAAAACTTTCGATACTATACCCGTTCCGGCGATGTCTATCCAGCGTAAGCATAGAGAGTCCAGACATATGGAGGATGCTACTGGGTTGTGCGGGATTCTGCATTTGTGTACATCAACCTTCAAATATGACATTTTTCGGCATCTTTGATGGCTGATGTACACGTTTTGATTCGGTGATTACATCGATCGGGAAAGTTGTTGCCTTAAGCAAATTAATCATGATGTGCGGGTCGAGAAGGGTTGGCGCTAAAAGAACCCAACGGCCGTTACGGCTTCGTTAGAAACGCGCCCCACCATGGATGGTGAACCCGAAAGGTAAGGCGTGCGGGCACGGTGGCTCGGCCCGTGCGCCCGGAAGAGAAAGGATAAACCCATGGGTTACATGCTCGAGACGCGTGGGCTCACCAAGCGCTTCGGCCGCGGCGACCAGGCGCAGGACGCCGTGGCCGATGTGAGCCTTCATATCCGCGAGGGCGAGGTGTACGGGCTGCTCGGTCCCAACGGCGCCGGCAAGTCGACAACGCTCAAGATGATCTGCGGGATGCTGCGGCCGACGGCCGGGGAGATCCTCTTTGCCGGGCACGCCTGGTGCCGCGAGGACCTCTACGCAATCGGCAGCCTCATCGAGGAGGCGCCGCTCTACCCCAACCTCACCGCGCGCGAGAACCTGCGCGTGCGTACCAAGCTGCTGGGCCTTCCCGAGAGCCGCATAGATGAGGCGCTCGCCGCCGTGGACCTCGCGGACACCGGGAAGAAGCGCGCCGGGCGCTTCTCGATGGGCATGCGGCAGCGCCTGGGGCTCGCGCTGGCGCTGATCGCCCGGCCACGCTTGCTCGTGCTCGACGAGCCCACCAACGGCCTCGACCCCATCGGCATCGAGGAACTGCGCGACCAGATCCGCGGCTTCGCGGCGGCGGGTACGACGGTGATCGTTTCGAGCCACATCCTCTCCGAGGTGCAGCAGATGGCGGACACCATCGGCATCATCTGCGGGGGGCGCCTCGCCTACGAGGATGCGCTTCGGCCCGGGCAGGACCTCGAGGAACTCTTCATGAGCTTCTGCCGGGATGGGCGACGAGCACGCGGGGAGGTGGCGGCATGACGGGCGAGAAAGGCGGCCTGCTCGCGGGCCTGCGCGCCGAGGCCCTGAAGTCGCGCCACGCGGCACCGGTTCGTCTGGCCGTGCTCATGGCGCTGCCGATGCCGCTGCTCGGCGCGATGCCCTACCGGGGCGTGCAGATCTTTAGCGCGTGGAACTACTGGTACGCGCTCTTCCTGCCCGTGTCTCTATCGCTCGTGGTGGCGTGCGTCGCGCGGGCGGACGCTCGCACGCGGATGCGGGGGCTTCTGGGCCTGGGCTTCCCGCTCGGGCGCGCCTGGTGGGCCAAGGCGCTCTGGTGCCTCGCGCTCTGCACGCTCTCGAACCTCGTGGTCTTCAGCATCTACCTCGCGGGATCGGCGTTCTCCTCGCAGGGCCTCACGGCCGCGGGCACGCTCACGATGCTCCTCTGCGCGCTCGCCAACACGGTGACCGCGGCGTGGATGATCCCCGCAGGGCTCTTCCTCACGGCGCGGCTCGGCATGCTCGCGGGCATCTTCTGCCCGCTCGTCGCGCAGCTCGTGGGTGGGTTCGCCTGGTCGTTGGTGCCACTGCCGCAGCTCTTTCCGCCGTCGGCGAGCATGGTCATCCCCACGAGCTTCATTCCCGTGCTGCCGAGCGGCGAGCCGCTCGCGGCGGACATGGCGCTCGGCGGGGCGCTCACAGCGGACGGCATGCTCACTCTGGCGGGCCTTGCGGTCTGCGCGCTCGCGTTCGCCGCGCTCACGGCGGCGGGCGCGGCCTGGTTCGCGCGCTCCGAGGAGAGGTGATGGCCATGACACGACTCTCCGACCCGACGCCGCGCATGACTCTCCCGCGGGCCCTGCTCTCCGAGGCCCTGCGCCTGGCGCGCTCCCCGCTCTCGGCGGTGCACCTCGCCTGCGGCCTGGCAGCCGGTCTTGCCTGCGGCGAGTACTTCTCCGTAACCCGATGGGACCCGGCGCTGGGCGCGGACGCCTACGCCCAGTTCCTCGGCGCCCTCATGCCGCTCATGTCCGCCATCGTCTGCGGGCTCGCCGTGGACGAGGAGCGCGCTGCCGGGCGCCTCGCCAACCTCACGGCGGTCCCCTCGCGCGGGCGCGCCGTCGCGGCGAAGCTGCTCGCCCTTGCGGCGCTCGGCGCGGGCGCGCTGGCCGTGGCGCTCGGCGTGTTCGGGGCCGTGCTCGCCGTCGCCGGGCGCCTGCCGCTCGGGCCCGCTCCGCTTGCGGCCGCCTGGGCGGGCATCGTGCTGGGCAGCCTGCCCCTCTACGCGCTGGGGCTCGGCGTGGCCCTGCGCCTCGGCCGCAACGCCGTCATCGGCGCCGGCGCGGCGGGGATGCTCCTCGCGTTCTTCTCAGTGGGCGGACTTGCGCACGGTCTCGTGACCGGCGAGCTCACCGGTGCCCTGGCGACGCCCTTGAGCTGGGTGCCGCTCACCTGGCCCGCGCGCCTGGGGTCGCTCGGGGTGGAGGCCTTCATCGACGCCGCACGCGCGGCGGGCCCACTCCTCACGACTGCGCTCGCTGGCCTCGTGCTCACCCTGGCAGCCGACGCCGTCCTTCTCGCCTGGTTCTGCCGCTTCGAGGACGGGAGGGCAGATGCGTAGGAGGCCGCTCGCCGCCATGCTCGCCCTCCTCTCCGCAGCGCTCCTTCTGGGCGGGAATGCCCTGCTCGATGCCGGCTGGGGGTCGGCGCTGCGCTCGATCGCCGACCGCGTGCTGCCCAACCCTGAGATCGCAATGTGGGCGCCCGCGCCCGAGTCCGGCAGTCACGCGAGCTCCTACGCCGACGCCACCGGGGCGGGGGCAAACTACGTCTACCTGGTGGACGCGGCGGACGACAGGGGCAATGTCCGAGAGCTTCAGCTCATCTTCTTCAGGCGGGAGTCGGACGGCGAGGGCTGGCTCGAGATCGAGGCGCGCGGCGGCTCGGGCGTGCGCTACCGCGCGTGCGACGCGGCCCAGGCACCCGCGGCTGCGCGCAGGGCTCTGGACCGCTGAGCGCGGCGCTGGTACAATTCCGACGGAAGTTTCAGGAGGTCGAACATGGCGAGGATACTGGCAGTGGATGATGAACGGGCGATCCTCGACGCGCTCGCGCGCGTCCTCGGCCGCGACGGCCATGAGGTCGTCAGGGCGGCGGACCCGACGGCGGTCCCGGGGATGGATCTCTCGCGCTTCGACCTCGTGCTCTGCGACGTTATGATGCCGGGGCTCGACGGCTTCGAGCTCGTGCGGCAGATCCGTCCGGACTTCGACGGGCCCATCGTCTTCCTGACCGCTCGCGTGGCCGAGGAGGATGCCGTGGCCGCCTACGGCCTGGGCGCCGACGACTACGTCCGCAAGCCCTTTGGGGCCGCGGAGCTGCGCGCCAAGGTCGCGGCCCATCTACGCCGTGAGCGCCGGCCGCGCTCGCACGCCCTCTCCTTCGGGGAGGTGCGGATCGACCTCGGGGCGCGCGGCCTCGCCGTGGGCGGCGAGGCCGTGCCGCTCACGCCCACCGAGTACGCCATCTGCGAGTACCTCGCCCGCCACCCCGGGCAGGTCATGAGCCGCGCGCAGATCCGCGAGGCGGTGCTCGGCTGGGAGAGCGACGCCGACGACGCGGCCATATCCATGCAGGTCAGCCGCGCCCGGAGGAAACTCTCCGAGG
This sequence comes from uncultured Collinsella sp., assembly GCA_902464175.1. GTDB lineage: Bacteria > Actinomycetota > Coriobacteriia > Coriobacteriales > Coriobacteriaceae > Collinsella. The sequence goes on from CABQHZ010000008.1 coordinate 29,770, forward strand.
CCGGCGCCGATCCGATCGCGACCGTCTGGGGGATGGGGTACAAGTGGCAGCTCTAAAGACCGGGGCGCGAGGCCGCGGGGGCATGCCGCTCTCCTTCGTCATCGCGCGCTACTTCGCCTACGCGTTCGCGGCGGTCGCTACGGCGTGGCTCGCCTCGTTCATGGCGCTCTCCGCAGCGATCAGCGCGGGCTTCGTCTACGAGGCAAGCTGGGGGCCGGCCAATGCGCGCGAGGTCGCGGAGGGCCTGGCACGCGACGGCGTCTGCGGACAGCAGGACGTGCCGACGGCGTACCGCTACCTCATCCTGAATAAGGACGGATACGTGCTGATGACAGACCTCGAGAGCACGCGGCTCGAGGACGCGACGGATATGGCCCGTACGGCACTCGCTGCGGATCCGGGCACAGTGGAGATCGAGGGCGGGGGTTCGGGCCTCACCTACGCCGCGTTTCCGCTCAAGGGCGGCGGGGCCTGCGCGCTCGTTAGCGAGTACCTGCCGCAGTGGGTCTCGCGCGACCTCGCCGGCCTGCTTCCCAACCCGCAGAACCTCATGCTCGTCGGCGCCGCGGCGGGAAGCGCGCTCGCGCTCGCGCTCGTGGCGCGCCGCGCGAGCCGCGTGATCTCGCGCAAGATGGCGCCGCTCGCGGAGGCGGCGGGGCGCGTCGGCGCGGGGGAGCTCGACTTCGCGGTCGGCAGCACCAACGTGCGCGAGGTGAACGACGTCCTCGCCGCGATGGACGCCATGCGGGCCTCCCTCGCCGAGTCGCTCGAGGCCCGCTGGGCCGCGGAGCGGGGGCAGCGCGAGCAGATGGCGTCGCTCGCCCACGACCTCAAGACGCCGCTCACCGTGCTGCGCGCCAACGCCGACTTCGTGGCGGAGGAGCTGGAAGACGAGAAAGACGCCGACCTCGCGGCCGCCGCGCGCGACATAGCCGGCAGTGTCGAAAGGCTCGATGGCTACGTGCGCCTGCTCATCGAGGCCTCGCGCGGGTCCGGCGGGGCGGAGAGGGCCCCCATGCGGCCGGCTGAGCTCTGCGAGCAGGTCCTCGCCGAGGCCGCCCAGATCGCCCGGGCGCGAGGCGTGACGCTCGACGCGGCCACAGGCCCCGCTGTCGCGGGCGCGCCCGAGGCCCCGCTCGACCGAACCGCCCTGGCGCGAGCCGCCGCGAACCTCGTGGCCAACGCCGCCGAGCACGCACGCTCGCGCGTGGCTGTCTCCTGCGACGTCGCGGGCGGGCACCTCGTCATCGAGGTTGCCGACGACGGACCGGGCTTTTCTCCCGCCGCCCTCGAACGCGGCTGCGAGCGCCTCTTCACAGACGACTCCTCCCGCTCCTCGCGTGACGGAGGTCGCCACTACGGGCTCGGCCTCCACGTCGCCTCCGAGGCCGCGAGCGCCCACGGGGGCTCCGTCTCGCTCGCCAACGGCCCCTCGGGCGGTGCGGTGGCCACCATCGCGGTCCCCCTGTGCGGGATCTGACGATTTCCTCGATGTCTACCTCGACTGCGATATGTCGCTCGCCGAGGCCGCGATGAGATGGTGTTGCGTCTGCCCCGTTTGGTGCTTCTAGTTTGTCTTCTAGCCTGTCTAGCGAAAAGCCTGCGCGTCCCCGCGCGGGCTTTTCTTTTGGCAACCACACGAACGATTTGAGGTTCGTGGAACAGGTAATCGGGTTGAGGAGAAATGGGGCCATGCAGCGGCTCTCAGAGCGCTTGCCGCACTCCCCCGCCATTACCCCTGCGGCGTCCTCGTATAGAGCCCATCCTGCTTGGCGTTTCGTTACAACAGCCCACTTGTCCACCGATCAAGTGAACTACTGGAATAAATACAGCGACACGCTTGTCCGTTATAGTCGCTATATCTGTGTTAATCGCCGCGATAAATACAGCCTGAACTCGGCTGCATACCAGCTACGCGTATGTAGAATATCGCGTTAATAAATCGGTTCAAGCGTGTGCAAAACGCGCAAGTAGCCGCAAAAGGCGATTATCGCGCAGGTAGATTTTTGGCACCCTGTTGCTTAAACAAAATTAAGCAATTGCTTAAAACAAAAAAGGTCAGACACTAGGTGCCTGACCTGCAAACTTCTGGTCGGGACGACTGGATTCGAACCAGCG
>CABQHZ010000009.1 GCA_902464175.1 uncultured Collinsella sp.
CGCCTGGTTCCAAGCGCGAAATCCTCTCGATTCCGTTCCAACAGACGGCTCGTTTTGTCCAAAAGCATGACGGCCTCAACTCGGGTGTCAACCCCACGGTAAAGGAGGACGGCACCATCGTGGAGGCTCCTTGCGACGGTTTGGTGACCGACGAGGAGCGCACCGTGATCGATCGCGTGCTCAAGTACGAGAACCTGGGCCGCCGCTACAACCCTGACAAGTCCGATGCCGTCAAGAACTGCTTTAACGAGTACGCCTCGCAGGAGGACATCGATGCCTATTTTGAGGTATGGGCCCAGATGTTTGAGAAAGATCCCGAGTGCTATATTTCGGCGCTTATCAATAACTACTATGGTTATTTTTATCCGAGCGCGCGCGATGCCTGGGTCTACAGCACGGCGCGTAGTGCCGAGATCATGGCGCGTCCCGACAACCTCAAGTACTTCGACTTCCATCCGGTTGACAGCAACGTGGTGCGCTGGTGTGACCACCTGATCAATCTGTACCGTGTGGCGGTGCAGCGCATCCCGTTTATTTCGCTCACCATGAGCTCGGCCACCTATGTGTGGATCATGATCGCCGTGGTGGTCTACCTGCTGCGTCGTCATTCATGGCGTGCGCTGGCGATCTGGGTGCCGCTGTTGGGCGTGCTCGCCGTGTGCCTGATTGGTCCGTGCAACGGCTCGACCTACATGCGCTACCTGTATCCGGTCATCGCCTGCATGCCCTTCGCCATCGGCGCCACCGTCACCCGCAGCGACTTCCTCTGGTCCTAACTTGGTGCATTGGGGTCAGGTTTCTTTGCACCAAAGGGGACATCATCACGACGCCTTCATTTTGGGGTTTATCTCGCAGGCTAGTAGGTATATCATAACGACGTTTGTTTATATTGCCCGAGCATCTGCGCTGGGCTTTAGGTCGAAACCGATAGGAGACACGTATGTCCGGACACTCTAAGTGGGCCACAACCAAGCATCGTAAGGGCGCGCAGGACGCCAAGCGTTCCGCCCTCTTCTCCAAGCTCAGCCGCAACATCACCGTTGCTGCCCGTCTCGGCGGTGACCCGCTGCCCGAGAACAACGCCAGCCTCGCCGCTGCCGTTGCCAAGGCCAAGGCTCAGTCCATGCCTAAGGACAAGATTAAGTCCGCTATCGACAAGGCTTTTGGTTCGGGTGCCGATGCCGCCGTCTACGAGAACATCGTGTACGAGGGCTACGGTCCCGCCGGTGTCGCCGTCTACGTCGATTGCCTGACCGACAATCGCAACCGTACCGCCGCTGATGTCCGTTCCGCCTTCTCCCACGCTGGTGGCAACCTGGGCACCTCCGGCTCCGTCGCCTTCCAGTTTGAGCGCAAGGGCCAGATCGTCGTCGCCAAGGAGATCCTGGACGAGAACGCCAAGAAGGAGACCATGATCGCCAACGGTGCTGCCGGTGACGAGGATGAGTTCATGATGGCCATCGCCGAGGCCGGTGGCGAAGACTACGAGGACGCCGGCGAGGAGTGGATCGTCTGGACTACTGCCAACGAGGTCATGGCTGTCTCCAAGGCGCTCGAGGAGCAGGGCGTCCAGGTCAAGGGCTCCGAGACCACCATGGTCCCGACCACCCCGACCGAGGTCTCCGGCGCCGACGCCAAGAAGGTCCAGCGCCTCATCGACCGTCTTGAGGAGCTCGACGACGTCCAGGATGTTTACAGCACCATGGACATGACCGACGAGGTCATCGCTGCCCTCGAGGAGGAGTAGCGCCCGCACGGGTTAAGCCGTGCATATCTGGGCATAATGAAGCGAGCATGCAAGCCTCGTGGAATAGATGAGCCGGATCCGCGTGCGTAGAGCACCGGACCCGGCTCTTTTATAATGATGCGAACCGTTTTGCATTTCGAGAGCCGAGATTTGAAGGGAGCGCCGCGTGCGCGTACTCAAACGAGCCCTAGCGATCGTGTATCTTGCCGCCACCATCGTGGCGCTGGGTACGCTTGTCTGCCAGTTTTGGGGGCCGTATACGTATCGCTTTATGCTGCTGATGCGCGACCCCATGCCGCGCGTCGTCGTCACGGCGTGCGCCGGCGTCGTGGCGATCGGCGTGCTGGTAAGCTTTTTCCGCCTGATGTTCGCCCGTCGCGAGCCGTCCTGCGTGCATCCGGCGGGGGAGCGCAATATCGAGGTTACCCTTGCGGCGCTTTCTTCGTGCGCCAGGGTTGCTGCCGAGCGCGACGACCGCGTGATGGTCGAGCATGTCGAGGCCCGCGTCCAAGGCCCCGACGATTCGCACGTCCGTTTTAAGGTCGAGGCTATCGCGCTTGACGATAAGGACGTGGCATCTCTGGCTACCGCGATGCAGCAGCGCATCGAAGAAGCCTGCGATACCATGCTCGGCGCGCCGGGTACGACCGCGCGCGTCCGTTTTTTGCCGTCCAAGACTACCGTCCAGACCGTGGAGGTTTCCGGTGAGTGATACCAATCAAGATAAGACCGCTCGTACGCCGCGCCTGACGATTGACCAGAGCGCCACGCCGGCGAGCGAACCTGTTGATTCCAAAGCGGAGGCAACCGAGTTGCAAGACGCGGCAGCCGCGGATTTTGACGAGGCTATGGGTCTCATCAAGGGTACGGGCGCTGCCATCTGGAGCTATGCTGTACGTCATCCCAACACCACGCTCGGCGCCGTCGCCGGCTTTATCCTCGCCGTGTTGGTGCTCACGTTGGGCCTGTGGGACACGCTCGTCATTGCATTCTTCGTGCTGATCGGCGCTGTGATCGGCCAAATTCGCGACGGCGAGAACGGGATCGTCAACTTCTTCGGCCGTTTGTTTAGCGGCCGCTAATATGTATTCGACTGTCGCATCCGCGGCAGGCATAAGGAGGAACCATGGCTTTTAATACGAAGGTCGATGTAGCCGATACCGAGCTCGAGGCAGACGAGACCGTCGCCGCCGAGGCCGAGGACGTAACGCTCGAGGACGAGGCGCTCGTCGAGGCCGAGTCCGATACGGATGAGGACGACGAGGAGGCGGACGAGTCCGAGGACTCGCTGACCTATTCCAACGGCGTGATCGAGAAGATCGTTGCCATGGCCACCCGCGAGGTTCCGCACGTTCTGGGCATGAAGGGTAACCTCATGCACTTTGTGCAGGAGCAGTTTGGTGCCGAGAACCTGACCAAGGGCGTGACGGTCGAGGTCACCGATGACAATCGCGTGGTCGTCAACATCTCCGTCATCATCGAGTACGGCGCCTATGCACCCGCGATCTTCGACGATGTCAAGGCGCGCGTCACCGAGCGCCTTGCCGCGATGACCGGCCTTGAGGTGGCGGGCGTCAACCTGCGCATCGAAGACGTCATCACCCCCGAGGAGTACGAGCACCGCACCAGCCAGCACGAATAACCTTCCAAAAAGGGACAGGTTTGTTTTGGCAGGTTTTATCTGCGAAAACGTTAAACGGCCGACCGCGCAAGCAAAAGCGTGGCCGGCCGTTTTTGTACGCTCCCGATATAGTCATACCGCTCGTCTAACTAAGGGTTGCAATCCCCGCGTTCCGCGTTACTCTAATGGGCGCATTGTTTCCAAATTGTTAACGAGGGGTTGCCGTAATGGCCGACGAGCACGAAACAGAAAGCAAGGCATGGGCAATTGAGGCCGCTGCGGCAGAGGCGGCGTCGCGTGCTGCCGAGGAGGTGCATCGTCCTCCCGTAGTGCCGATGGAGCGCGTGGTCGATCGCGATGTTATCGAGCGGGGCGAGCGCGCTGGTCGCAAGCGCAGCCAGGAGCCGGGCTTTCCGCGCTTTTTTGCCGAGCTCAATTTGGGCCTGATCCTCACGGCCTTTGCCATCGTCGCGTTTAAAACCCCTAATCACTTTGCTTTTGGCGGCACCTCGGGCGTGTCGGTCATTCTGTCCACGCTGTTCCCGACCCTGCCCGTCGGCGTCTTTATGTGGATTATCAATGCGGTCCTGGTCGTTCTGGGCTTTATCTTTTTGGAGCGCAAGGCAATCCTGTGGAGTGTCTTTGCCTCGTTTGCGCTGTCCGCCTATGTTTCGCTGTTTGAGCTCTTTATTCCGACCGATGTCTCGATGACGGGCGATATGTGGCTCGACCTGTGCTTTGCCGTGATTCTGCCGGCGCTCGGCAGCGCCATCGTCTTTGATATTGGTGCCTCGACGGGCGGCACGGACATCCTCGCCATGATTCTCAAACGCCGCACGACGCTTGAGATCGGCCGTGCGCTGCTGCTGGTCGATATCGGCATCGTGACCATTGCGGCCTTCTTGTACGGTCCGCGCGTCGGTCTGTACTGCGTGCTCGGCCTGTTTGCCAAGACGCTTGTGGTCGACAAAGCCATCGAGAGCATTCACCTGCGTAAAGTCTGCACGGTCATTTGCTCCGAGCCCCTTAAGGTCGAGGAGTTTATCGTCAAGCATCTCAACCGTACGGCGACCATCAGTCGCGGCTACGGTGCCTTCTCGGGCAAGTGCGTGACGGTGATCATGAGCGTGCTGAGTCGTCGCGAGGCCGTGCAGCTGCGTCGCTACGCGCGTGAGATCGATCCGGGTGCCTTTATCACGATTGTCGACAGCTCCGAGATCGTCGGCAAGGGTTTCCGCGGAACGAACTAACGCGGTCGAGCCCATCAAACAATCGAATAGCGCCCTGCGCATTGCAAATGCGTCATGTTGGAGTATTTGTCCCCACATTGGGTGATAATGATGCCAAAGACATCGTTTGCGATCCAGATGATTCGCTCAAGATACGAAGGGATGATCTCGATGTTCTGTTCGCAGTGTGGTGCCCCCATGGGCGATAACGACAAGTTCTGCGGCGCGTGTGGTGCCCCCAATGCCGGTGCCGCAGCCTCTGCCCCTCAGGGTCAGCCCCAGCAGTTTGTTCCGCAACCGCCCGTGGCGAATGCGTCCAAGGGCTGTGTGGCTCAGGCGTTTGAGGATATGACCAAGACGCCGGGCGTGCTGCAGCGCGTGTGCCAGATTGCCTTTTTACCGGCGCTGATTTGTGTTGTGTCGGTACTCGTGCTGTTTATTCCCGTTATTGGCGGCATTGCAGCTGCCATCGGCTTTTTGGCAGCTTGCATTGCGAGCGTGTGTGGTTCCGGCTTTGGTATTGAGTGGGGTCGCGATCTGTCGCTCAAGGTTGATGACGGTATGGATCGTCCACTCATGCGTTCCACGTCGTTTGGCCTCGGAGTCTTTTCGAGCGTTATCTCGGTCGTGCTCGAGGTTTTTGCTGCCATTCCCGTTATCGGTGTAGTGCTTTCGCTGGTGGAGAGCGTGGTAATTGGCGCCGCGGGCTCGTATTCGTATTACGGCTCTTATGCACTCGAGGCAGCGCTGTTCGGCTCGCTTGGCCTGCTTGTCCTGGCTATGATTGCCACGGCGGTCTTGGGGGTCTTCTTTAAGATGTTCGCCGACATTGCCGTGATGCACTTTGCGGTGACCGGTCGTGTCGAGAGCGCGTTTTCGCTCGATAAGGTCTGGGCGGCCTTTAAGCACAACAAGACCAAACTGTTCTGCGCTTCGTTCCTTCCCGAGTTTTTGACGGGTCTGGTCGCCAACGTTGTCACCTGGATCCTGACGCTCGTCTTTGGCACCATTGCCTCTGTCGGTATGTATAGCTACTACTACCGTCCTTCGGCTATTGAGGCGCTTGTTACCGGCGGTGGCATCACGCTCGTATTGTTCTTGGTGCTGACGGCGTTTGTCACGGTATTCCTCACGGTCTTTGGCAAGATGCTCAAGCATCGTGCCGTTGGCTATTGGGTAGCGCGTTATGCAGCTGAATGGGCTGATGAGGATAAGGATGACGTCCTGACCTTTGTGCTGCCGTTTGAGAAGAAGTCTGCTCCGGCTGGTTTTAGCGCCGACGCAGCGCCCGTATCCGATTCCGCTGCGGCGCCGGCGCCTGCGCCCGAGCCCGAGCCCGCGCCCGTGCCTGAGCCTGAGCCTGAGCCCGAGCCTGCGCCAAGCTCCGACGAGGACCCGCAGGACGAGTAACCCTGCCACCTGCCATTTGGGGACGGGGTAGAAACGGTAGAAATAGCGCTTGACAAATAAGCGGGGGCGGACGTGCCGAAGCGTCCGCCCCCGCTTTGATATCGCGATGCGGCTATGACTGCGAGATGGTCGTGGATCGACTACTCGTTGTGCTTCTCCTCGCGGCGGGCGGCGGCGCGAGCGTCGTGGATGCCCTTGATTGCGGCGTGTCGGGCGGTGCGGGCATCGTGCATGGCGTCGCGGGCCTCGGCGGCCGTGGCCTTGGCAGAGCGCAGTTTGGCTGCCAGGTCGGGATTGGTCTCGGCGACCGCGGCAATCGTGGGGCCGTCGAGCTCTTCTTGTGTGGGCTCGGCCAAAAAGTCGATGGCATATTGGGCGGCCACCATGGAGCCCTTGGCCAGTACCGACTCGTCAATCTTGTAGAAGCAAGAATGTTGGGCGTACGTGGCGCCAATCTGGGGGTTGCGCGTGCCAACAAAGGCGAGCACGCCCGGTACGCGGCGCAGGTACTCTGAAAAATCCTCACCCGAGAGTGTGCCGCGATAATGGCCTTGGCCGGTGGGGCCCAGGCATTTGATTACTGCCTGGCGGCAGCGCTCGCTCGAGGCGGCATCGTTTTCGACCTTGTAATTGGCGATGGTGTAGTCGGTGAGCTCTGCCTCGGCGCCCAAGGCGGCCGCGGTATGCTCCACGATGCGGCGCATGAGCTCCGGCATTTCCTCGTGGGTCGAATCTCCGTAGGTGCGCACCGTGCCGGCGAGGTAGGCCGTGCCGGCGATAACGTTGCGCGCGGTGCCGCCGTGCAGCTCGCCGACGGTAATGACGGCCGGCTCGTAGGGACTGATCTCGCGCGAAACGATGGTCTGCAGAGCGTTGACGATCTCGGCGGCAACCATAACGGCGTCGTGACCGCGCTGGGGCATGGCGCCGTGGCACGAGGTGCCGCGGACGTCGATGCGGAACCAGTCGGTATTGGCCATGCGCGGTCCGGGCTCGCAGCTCACGGTGCCGGCGTCGACCTCACTCCAGATGTGCGCGGCGTAGGCGCCATCGACGCCGTCGAGCACGCCCGTGCCGATCATGAGCTTGGCGCCCTGGCCGTTTTCCTCGCTGGGCTGGAAGACGATACGGACTTCGCCGTGGATGTCGTCGGTCATATGGCGCAGGATTTGCAGCGTGCCGAGCATCATGGCGATGTGGCAGTCGTGGCCGCAGGCGTGCATGCAGCCCTCGTTGACGCTGGCAAACTCCTCGCCGGTCTGCTCGGTGACGGGCAGGGCGTCGATGTCGGCGCGCAGCAGGATGCGGCGGCGTGGCGTGCCGTCCTCGCGATAGGCGTCGGGCGCGGTGCCGCGAAGGGTCGCCACCAGGCCCGTCTTGAGGGGACGCTCGTAGGGGATATTCATGGCGTCGAGTTGGTTGGCGATGTCGGAGGTCGTGCGCTCCTCGGCAAGGCTCAGCTCCGGGTGCTTATGGAAGTGCCGGCGCTGCTTGATGATATAGGGTTCAAACTCGGTAGCGATATCTTGGATGGCTGCGGTGACGTCGTCAGCCGCTCGCACTTCGGCCGCCGCCATAATCTGCTGTGCCTTGGTCTTCGTCATGGTCGATTTGCTCCTTGCTGGGTTGATCGCAAAATCGTACAGGCTCTCTCCAGTATGCCACCTGCCGCTAGGGCTGGTAAAGTTGCCGTTTGCCGCTTGGGGTTTTGTTACAAGGGCGGGGGAGTACACTCGGGGGTGTTGAATTTCCTGCCAGAGATGGGGATGCCCATGCAACATATCGATCGGATTATCCGCTCCAAGAACGTCTTTACCGCGCAAGACGGCATCGATACCGCCCGCGAGCTGGCGATTGCCATCGCAGGCGACCGTATCGTCGCAGTCGGTGCGCCCGATGACGTGATTGCCGCCGCGCCTGCCGCCACGCCGGTTATCGACTACGGCGAGCAGTTTGTCTGCCCAGGTTTCCATGACGCTCATCTGCACTTCTTCCATACCTCGGTCGGCTCCTCGCCGTACATGCTCATGGATATGGGCACGTCCGAGGCGGCGCTGGTGCAACACGCGCTCGAGTTTTCCCAGGACCTGCCCGACGACGCTTGGGTTGTGACTCAGGGCTGGCGCGACTACCGTTGGGACCCGCCCGAGCATCCTACCAAGGCGTCGCTCGATGCGGCATTCCCCGATCGCCCCTGCGTTATGTATTCGGGCGACGGGCACACGCTGTGGCTCAACAGCCGCGCACTCGAGGCGCTCGGCGTCACGCGCGACAGCGAGCCTCCGGCGGGCGGTAGCTACGACAAGGATGCAAACGGCGAGCTCACGGGTATCGCTCACGAGGCGGCCGCTATGCAGCTGCTTCCGCGCTGCCTTGAGTGGCTGGGGGAGGATCGCGTTGCAAGCGCTTACGCCGATCAAATGAGGCGTATGGCCGAGCAGGGTATCACCTCGATCTGCGACATGTCGCTCATGCCTATGCCGGGCTGCGATTTTATTCGCGACGATGTCTACGACAAGCTACAGGCAGCCGGCAAGCTGGGCATTCGAGCTCATCTGTTCCCCACGTTGCTGGATGACCAATCGCGCTTGGAAGAACTGCAGACCCGCTACGCGAACAACGCGCTGCTCTCGGCGCCTGGTTTTAAGCAGTTCTTCGACGGCGTCTCGAGCGAACACACGGCATATCTCACCGAGCCCTATACCAATCCGCGCTTCCCGGGCGACCAGGGCCGTCTGACAGTTCCTGCCGAGCGCATGCGTAAGCTGGTTCTGGCGGCTGCGGAGCGCGGCCACACTGTGCGTATCCACGTCATCGGCGACGGTGCGATTCATGCCGCGCTGGATATCTTCGAGGAAGCAGCCGACCTGTACGGCCTGCCCCAGCACGGCCATAACACACTCGAGCATCTGGAGAACCTCCTGCCCGAGGACATCGACCGCCTGCGCAAGCTCAACGTGGTCGCCTCGAGCCAGCCCTGCCACATCACGCTCGATCCGGGTGGCCCAGAGCGCGACCTTGGCCTGGAGCGAAGCCGAATCATGTGGCCGTTCGCAACCTATAAGCAGCGCGGCATCCGCCAAGCCTTCGGTACTGACAGCCCTATCACGTCCGTTACCAGCATGAACGTGCTCTACACGGCTATTACGCGCCAAGACCCCAAAAGCCACTGGCCCGAGGGCGGCTGGCTGCCGAGCGAGCGCATCGATGCGGCAACGGCTCTGCGCAACTACACCCTGGGCAGCGCCTATGCAGCGGGCGACGAGCAAAACCTCGGCAGCCTGGAACCCGGCAAATACGCCGATCTGGTAGTCCTAGACCAAAACCCGCTCACCATCGACCCCCAAGAACTCCAAGCCACCAAGGTTCAGGCCACCTACCTGGCAGGCAACCTAATCTACGAGCGCTAACCCCATACCCCATCCATCAGTTGCGGTGAAATACGGACTAAATAACGCCTCAACAGCAAAAAACAGTTCATATTCCACCGCAACTTAAAGGGGGCACGTTCCAGCAACGTGCCCCTTTCTTGTACATCCCATCCGCATCGCCATTTTTCTGCACTGACTTTTCTGAATGCCGGGCCCGAATTAGTTAACCTGCCTCCCGTGTGGCTCCGGCGGGGCGGGGCATAAGGTTTATCGCGAGTTCCGCACGAGCCGAAGGCCACTTAATGTGGCCTTCGTGCGAGCAGGACTGCCCGAGCAGGAAACCTTATGCCCCGCCCCGCCGGAGCCACACGGGAGCCACCGCTAAGTTATCCCTCGACATTCAGAAAATCTAAGTGCCAAAAAATAAGATTTTTTGACTCCGTGTTGTATAACCCGCCATTCGTGGGTACCATTCAACGCGTACGCAAACAAAAAGGGTTAATTCGCGTGGCATAACCGCGCGGCCCAAAAAGGAGGAGACAAGCATGTCGTCTTTGAAGCCGCTTGCAGATCGTGTTCTGGTCAAGCCCGACGAGGCCGAGCAGAAGACCGCTTCTGGTCTGTATATCGCCAGCAACGCTCAGGAGAAGCCGCAGCGCGGCACCATCGTTGCCGTTGGCGCTGGCAAGGTCAACGACAAGGGTGAGCGCATCCCCATGGACGTCAAGGTCGGTGACGTTGTCATCTACGGTAAGTTCGGTGGCAACGAGGTCAAGGTCGACGGCGAGAAGTATCTGCTGATGCGCGCCGACGACATCTACGCCGTCGTCGAGGCCTAGTCTCGTCAGAATCTCTGATTCGTCTTTGAACGCGATCGTCGCATAGGACTCGGAAGCGGCGACGCGAGTCACATTTCTTTTGGAGGATTACCTACCATGGCAAAGAACATTACGTTCAACACCGATGCCCGCGCTAAGCTCGCCAAGGGCGTCAACACTCTGGCCGACGCCGTTACCGTCACCATGGGCCCCAAGGGCCGCTACGTTGCGCTGCAGCGCACGTTCGGTGCCCCGACCATCACCAACGACGGCGTTTCCGTCGCCAAGGAGATCGAGCTCGAGGACAACATCGAGAACATGGGCGCTCAGCTGGTGAAGGAGGTCGCCACCAAGACCAACGACACCGTGGGTGACGGCACCACCACCGCAACTCTGCTCGCTCAGGCCATCGTCAACGACGGTCTGCGCAACGTCGCCGCTGGCGCCAACCCGCTGGCCATCCGTCGCGGCATCGACAAGGCCGTTAACGCGGCCGTCGCCGAGATGAAGAAGCAGGCCAAGCCGGTCGAGACCAAGGAGCAGATTGCTTCCGTCGGTACCATCTCCGCCGGTGACCCCGAGGTCGGCGAGAAGATCGCCGAGGCCATGGAGGTCGTGGGCAAGGACGGCGTCATCACCGTCGAGGATTCCCAGACGTTCGACATCACCATCGACACCGTCGAGGGCATGCAGTTCGACAAGGGCTATGTCTCCGCTTACTTCGTCACGGATAACGACCGCATGGAGGCCGTGATGAAGGATCCGTACATCCTCATCACCGACCAGAAGATCTCCAGCGTCCAGGACATCATGCCTGTTCTCGAGGCTGTCCAGCGCGCTGGCCGTGGCCTGCTCATCATCGCTGAGGACATCGATGGCGAGGCTCTGCCGACCCTCGTCCTCAACAAGATCCGTGGCGCCCTCAACGTCTGCGCCGTCAAGGCCCCGGGCTACGGCGATCGCCGCAAGCGCATCCTGGAGGACATCGCCGTCCTCACCGGTGGCCAGGCTGCTCTGGACGAGCTTGGCGTGAAGGTCGCTGACATCACCGCCGATATGCTCGGTACCGCTAAGTCCGTCACCATCTCCAAGGACAACACCGTCGTCGTCGGCGGCGCTGGCTCCAAGGAGGCCATCGACGCCCGCATCGCTCAGATCAAGGGCGAGATGGAGAACACCACCTCTGACTTCGACCGTGAGAAGCTCCAGGAGCGCCTGGCCAAGCTCTCCGGTGGCGTTGCCGTCATCAAGGTCGGCGCTGCTACCGAGTCCGAGCTCAAGGAGATCAAGCATCGCGTCGAGGACGCTCTGCAGGCTACCCGCGCTGCTGTCGAGGAGGGCATTGTCGCCGGTGGCGGCGTCGCCTTCATGGACGCTGCTCCTGCACTCGACGCCGTTGAGCTTGACGACCCTGAGGAGAAGATCGGTGTCGACATCGTCAAGAAGGCTCTGACTGCTCCGGTCGCTACCATCGCCAAGAACGCTGGTTTTGAGGGCGCTGTCGTGGTCGACAAGGTTGCCGAGCTGCCCGCCGGCCAGGGTCTCAACTCTGCCAACGGCGAGTGGGGCGACATGATCGAGATGGGCGTCCTCGACCCCGTCAAGGTCAGCCGCGTCACCCTGCAGAACGCTGCTTCTGTCGCCAGCCTGATTCTCATCACCGAGGCCACCGTCTCCGATGTGCCCAAGAACACTCAGCTTGAGGACGCTATCGCTGCTGCTACCGCTGGTCAGCAGGGCGGCGGTATGTACTAAGGCCGACAAGGTCTAGAACTCCCACCGGGAATCCGGGGGCGTGACGGGGGCTTCTCTCCGGAACGTCCTCGGACATGCAAAGAGGCTCCGCATCGCGCTTCGCGCTGCGGAGCCTCTTTGCGTCCTGCGGAATATTCCGGAGAGAAACCCCCGTCACGCCCCCGGATCCCCTGCGTTTACGGCCTTGAGGTCGGCGTGGGCGGAGGTCGTGGCTGATAGGGATACGTGTCCCGGTTGCTGTTTCGCGCTTTGCGCGAAAGGCGCACCACTTTGGGGTGAGTGAGAGATGTGGTTGTTGCGGTAACTGATCCCCGCCACAAATTACCCTTGGCATACTTGCGCGAACGATTGCTCGTGCTACACTTGCAATTGCTGTTTCAGGGCGGGGTGGAATTCCCCACTGGCGGTAAATCGGGCGGTGCCAAAGGGGTGCCGTGGCGCAGGCGAGGCGTCTGCGATCGAGCCGATGAGTCCGCGACCCGTGCGTGTGTTGGTTCGCATGCCGGCTGAACTGGTGAGATCCCAGTACCAACGGTTAGAGTCCGGATGAAAGAGGCAGGTGATCTTATGTCTGAACAGTCGCAGCATATCCATTTTGAGAACACGAATAGGTGGAGCACCAAACAGCTCGTTACCATGGCGCTGATGTGCGCCTTGGGTGCCCTGTTTATGTATGTGCAGCTGCCCATTCTTCCCTCGGCGCCGTTTTTGACGTATGACCCGTCGCTGGTGCCGGCGATGGTGTGCGGTTTTGCGTATGGCCCTGGCGCCGGCACTGCTGTTGCCGCCATGGCGATCGTTATCCATGCGCTCACCACGGGTGACTGGGTCGGCGCGCTTATGAACCTGGTTGCCACGCTGGGCTACATTCTGCCCGCGGCTATCGTCTACCAGAAGATGCATATCTATAAGGGTGCCGTGATTGGTCTGGTGCTCGGCGTTATTGCCGCTACGGTGCTTTCTATGGTCGCAAACCTTACCATTGGTGTTTGGTTCTGGTATGGCTCGGTCGATGTGATCGCCCCGCTCATGATTCCCGCCGTGCTGCCGTTCAATCTCATCAAGACCGTGCTTAACTCGGTGTTGACGCTGGCGGTGTATAAGGCAGTCTCCAACCTCATCACGCCTAAAAAGGATCAGGTCAAAGGCCGCGCATGATTGAGTGTCGGGGCATCTCATTTAGCTACGACGGCGCTGCGAAAGCGCTCGACGGCATCGATCTGAACATCGAGGATGGCGAGTTTTTCTGCATCCTTGGTGGCAATGGGTCGGGCAAGTCGACGTTTGCCAAGCATCTGAATGCGTTGCTGCAGCCCGATGCCGGCACGGTGCGCATCGATGGCATGGATGCGTCCGACCCCGAGCTGGTCTACGACATTCGTTCGACTGCGGGCATGGTATTCCAGAACCCGGATGATCAGCTGGTGGCGACGCTTGTCGAGGACGATGTTGCGTTTGGTCCCGAAAACCTTGGCGTGCCATCGGCACAAATTGCGCAGCGCGTACGCGAGGCGCTGAAGGGCGTGGGCCTGGTGGGCTTTGAGCGCCACGAGACCCATGCGCTTTCGGGTGGCCAAAAGCAGCGCGTGGCGCTCGCCGGCGTACTTGCCATGGAGCCGCGCGTGCTTATCTTGGACGAGGCCTCCTCGATGCTCGATCCGCGCGGACGCAAGGGCCTTATGAAAGCGTGCCGCGCGTTGCACGATCGCGGCATGACCATCGTGATGATTACGCACTTTATGGAAGAGGCCGCCGAGGCCGATCGTGTCGCGGTGTTTCGGGCGGGGCGCGTTGCCATGCTCGGTACGCCCGAGGAGATTCTGACGCGGGCAGATGAGCTCGCGGAGCTCAACCTGGATATGCCGGCGTCGTGCTGCTTGGGCACGGCGCTTCGTGCGAAGGGCGTGCCCGTTTGCGCGCAGGTACGTGAGGCGGATATGGTCGCCGAGATTGCGCAGGCTTATGCCGAGCGAAGTGGGGCAGGCACCGCGGGGCAGTCTTCCGCATCCCAGTTGGAAATCGCTGACGGCACTGTTCCGGTAGACAACGAGGGCAATGCGTCGGAGCCCGTCATCGAGCTGTCCCATGTTTCGTACAGTTATTCGCTCAGTCCGCGCGAGCGCCGCCGCTGGCATAAGCGCTCGGCCACTGCGGGCAAATCGAGCAAACAGGCCCTCTGGGGCAACGACCCTAGCAGCCCGTGGGCGCTGCGCGATGTATCGCTGACGGTGCGTCGCGGCGAGTTCCTGGGCTTAGCAGGTCATACCGGTTCGGGTAAGTCGACGCTGGTCCAGCATCTCAACGGTTTGATTCGCCCCCAGGAGGGATTCGTTCGCGCGCTGGGGCTCGACCTGGCAAACAAGAAAGATGCCGCCGCGGTTAAGGCAAAGGTCGGCGTGGTGTTTCAATATCCCGAGCGTCAGCTGTTTGCCGAAACCGTGACGCAAGACGTGGCGTTTGGCCCGCACAACCTTGGCTTGCCGCAAGATGAAGTCGACCGTCGCGTCGAGTCGTCGCTCTCGCGCGTGGGCCTCGACCTTTCCACGGTCGGCGACAAGAGTCCCTTTGAGCTTTCGGGCGGTCAGCAACGGCGTGTGGCATTCGCCGGTGTGCTCGCCATGGAGCCCGAAGTCCTGGTGCTCGATGAACCCATGGCGGGGCTCGATCCGGCTGCGCGCAGGGATTTCCTTGAGCTTATCGATCGACTTCACCGCGATGGCCTGACCGTTGTCATGGTTTCACACAGCATGGATGACCTGGCCAATTGCTGCGACCGTATCGTCGTAATGAACGAAGGTGCGGTGTTTGCCGAGGGAACCCCCGCGCAGGTGTTTGCGCATGCCGATGAGCTCAAGTCGATCGGCTTGGGCGTACCTGCTGCTCAGCGCATGGCGTTGGCGCTCGCGGAGGCGGGCGTGCCGCTGCGTTGCGGCGGGCTCTATACGGTTGAGTCGCTGGCCGACGAGCTGGCAGATTTGCTGATCGGTCGCTCAGACGGTCTTTCTAACGTCGCGGACATTGCTAAATCCAAGACGGTCGCGCGAGAGGAGGGCTGCTAATGGAGGCGTTTTCGTTTGGCAGCTACTATCCCGGCGATAGTGCAATCCACCGCCTGGACCCGCGAACTAAGTTGCTCTTGGGCTTTGTGTTTCTGATCACGACGCTCACGGTTGGCAGCTTCCGCGGACTGGTCCCGGTCGCAATTTTCGTCGTGCTGATCTATGCCGTGTCCCGGGTGCCGGCTCGTCGCGTTCTGTCGTCGATGGCGCCGCTGCTGGCAATCGTCGTCGTGGTCGCGGTGCTCAACTTGTTTACCGATCAGAGTGGGCGCATCCTTTGGCAGCTCGGCTTTCTGCGGATAAGCGAGGGCTCACTGCGTTCTGCCGCCTTTATGGCGTGTCGCCTGACCCTGATGATGGCCGGCATGAGCGCCATTACGCTCACCACGCCTACGCTCGACCTCACCGCGGGCTTTGAGCGTCTGCTCGCACCGTTTGCGCGCGTGGGGCTCCCTGCGCATGAGCTCGGCATGATCATGGGCATCGCGTTGCGCTTTATGCCGCAGTTCGCCACCGAGATGAAGCAGACGGCGGACGCGCAGGCAAGTCGCGGTGCGCGCGTGACGGGAGGCCCGCTCGGCGGCGTGCGTATGCTCGGCAGTGTGGCGATCCCGCTGTTCACGGGTGTGTTCCGCCATGCCGAGACGCTGTCTGCTGCCATGGATACACGCTGCTATCACGGCGAGCAGGGCCGCACGCGCCTGCATGCGCTTGCATTTCGCCGCGGGGATGCGCTGGCTGCGGTGGTGACGGCGCTGCTGCTCGCGTGTGTCATCGTCATCAACCTTCAACTTGTTTAGGCGCGATTCGAGCGCAAGAAAGGGGTCCCTATGACCGACAACGACCGCATGGCTCAGCTCGAGCGCGCCTGTTCGTATCTCAGGCGCATTCCGGCGTGGTATCTTGCCACGACCGATGCGAGCGACGGGCATCAGCCCCGCGTGAGGCCGTTTTCGTTTGCCATGGTCGATGACGGTAAGCTGTGGTTTTGCACGTCGCGCGACAAGGACGTGTGGGCGGAGTTGAGCGCGAATCCCAAGTTTGAGCTCTCGGGCTGGAAGCCGGGGGAATGTTGGATCGTATTGACCGGCGAAGCCGCACTTGAGGACGACGCAGTTGCGAGCGACAAGGTGCGTCAAGCGGGTTTTAAGCACATGGTGGGCATCGGCGAGGAACACGAGAGTGCCAACGACGGCCGCCTTGCTTTCTTTTCGGTCCGCAACATTGCCGCGCGCTTCTGTGATATCGACGGCAGCGAGGAGCGCCTGGAGCTCTAGCTCACACCAACCAGGCTCTCAAACTGGCTAGTACAGGAGGAAACGTGGACGGATTGAATACGGTGCTGGAGTACCTGACGTCGGTGCCGGCGTGGTATCTGGCGACGAGCGTGGACGGGCAGCCACATGTGCGTCCGTTCTCGTTTGCACAGATTCAGGACGGCAAGCTGTGGTTTGTGACAGCGCGCACTAAAGATGTGTGGCAGGAGCTGCTGCAAAACCAGCGCTTTGAGGCCACGAGTTGGTGGCCGGGCCATGGCTGGCTCATCTTGCGCGGGCGCGCTGGCTTGGATGACCGGGCTTTAGACGAAATGCGCGAAGCCGGGTGGAAGCATCTAGAGCGCCTGGGCGAGCACTATGAGGGGCCTAACGACCCCACGCTCGTCTTCTTTAGCGTCGAAGATCCCGAGGCTTTTATCTGCAATCACGACGAATGGGTGCCGGTCGAGCTCTAGCCAACCGGCTCATCCTAACAACTTGGTTTTCGCATGGGCGGGCCCCGTATTGCCCGGCGCCGTTAGGAGCGTCGGTCAATACGGGGCCCGCTCTATTTGTCAATTCCTTCAAGCGAATGTGTCGGGAATGTTTCAATGCATGAATATGCAAGCCATTTACGTGTTAATGCATCTTTTGGTGCTAAAGTTTCAACCCACTTCATAACGACCGCTGCGAAATGCGCATCGGTGCATAAATCGCAGACAAGGAGTCTGATATGTCTTTGAAGGTTGGAATCGTCGGCGCGGCTGGATATGCCGGAGCCGAGCTCATTCGCCTCGTGCTCGGTCATCCCGAGTTTGAACTTGTTGCCATTACGTCCAACGCCGATGCCGGCCAGCCGCTGTCTGCGGTGTATCCGAGCTTTGCTGGCGTGAGCGATCTGGTTTTCACCACGCATGACGCCCCCGAGCTCAAGAGCTGCGATGCGGTTTTTCTTGCCGTGCCGCACACGGCTGCCATGGCACAGGTGCCCGCGCTGCTTGCATCGGGCGTCTCCTGCATTGACCTCTCGGCCGACTATCGCCTGAACGACGCGTCTGTCTTTGAGGCTTGGTATGCCGCCGAGCACACGAGCCCCGAGCTGCTCAAGACCCGTGCCTTTGGTCTGCCCGAGCTGTTCTGCCAGGACTTGGAGACCGCCGCATCCGACCATGCCGACGGCAAACCCGTGCTGGTCGCCTGCGCCGGTTGCTATCCCACCGCAACGAGCCTTGCCGCCGCGCCCGCCGTGCGCGCGGGCTGGGTGGCCGAGAACGGTCCTGTGATTGTCGATGCCATTAGCGGCGTGACGGGCGCCGGTAAGTCCTGCAACGCCCGCACCCATTTTTGCAGCGCGGACGAAAACCTGGAGGCCTACGGCGTGGGCAAGCATCGCCACACGCCCGAGATTGAGCAAATCCTTGGCCTAACCGATCGCGTCGTCTTTACCCCGCACCTGGCACCGCTCAAGCGCGGTCTACTCTCTACGGTAACGATGCCGCTTACGCCGCAGGCTATCGATACCTTGACCCTTGAAGATGTTGTCGACTATTACAAGCAGTTCTACGCTGGACGCACCTTTGTGCGCGTGCTCGATGCCGGCCAGCAGTCCAAGACGGCTTCGGTCGTCGGCACCAACGCCGCCCAGATCGGCCTCGCGCTCAACAAGCGCGCGGGCGTGCTGGTGGCGACGGGCGCCATCGACAATCTGTGCAAGGGCGCTGCGGGCCAAGCAGTCCAGTGCGCCAATATCGTCTTTGGCTTTGACGAGCGACGAGGCTTGCCCACAGTGGCGTGCCCGGTGTAGCACATTCGATTGTTAACGATTTGGTAGTCGGGCATCGAGTGGGGCGCCACTCTTAAGCTGGTCTCATGATCACGACTGGCATGGCGCACCAACCGATGTCCGTTTTTTTGTTTGACATAAGGAGTCATAAAGACGATGAATACCGAGCTGTTTGATATCAAGATTCGCGCCGTCGAGGGTGGCGTTACGGCTGCGGCTGGTTTTAAAGCTGCAGGCATCCACGCTGGGTTCCGCAAGAACCCCGAGCGTCTGGATTACACGCTCGTCGTGCCCGATAAACCCTGTCCCGGTGCCGGCGTGTTTACCACCAATCGCTTTTGCGCGGCGCCCGTGCAGGTGAGCCGTGCCAACCTGGGCGGTGCCGACAAGGGCTACGGTATCATCGCCGGCATTTCGGTCAACTCTGGCAATGCCAACGCCGCCACGGGTGAGACCGGCCTTGCCTGCGCGCGCGAGACGTGCAGCATCGCATCGCAGGTCATCGGCTGCGAGCCCCAGCAGATTCTGGTTGCCTCCACGGGTGTGATTGGCCAGATTCTGCCGATCGACACGTTTGAGACCGCCATTCCTGCTGCCTACGAGGCGCTCTCCGCCCACGGTGGCGCCGATGCCGCTCGCGCCATCATGACGACCGACACGCACTCCAAGGAGTACGCCGTATCCTACGTCAGTGAGGCTGCGGGTCATGCGGGCAATGTCTATACGGTAGGCGGAATGTGCAAGGGCTCGGGCATGATCATGCCCAATATGGCCACCATGATCGCAGTTATCACCACCGATGCCCCCGTCGAGCCTGCGGCACTTCATGCCCTGCTGCTCTCGACCGTCAAGCAGACCTTTAACAAGGTAACGGTCGATTCCGACACCTCGACCAACGACACCTGCATCATGCTTGCCTCCGGCGCCGCTGCCGCAGATGCCGAGCCTATCGTCGAGGGCTCCGATGCCTTTGACGAGTTGGCATTTACCGTGCACGAGGTGTGCGAGAGCCTGGCGCGCAATATCGCCGCCGATGGTGAGGGCGCATCCAAGCTTGTTACGGTCAACGTTACCGGCGCCGCCAACGACGAGGAGGCCGATATCGCCGCCCGTGCCGTTGCTAACTCGCCGCTCGTTAAGACCTGCATCGCCGGCCACGACTGCAACTGGGGCCGCGTTGCTATGGCGCTTGGCAAGTGCGGCGTGAAGTTTAATCAGGAAGACGTTTCCATCGACATGATGGGCATGCCTGTCTGTCGCGATGGTCTGACTGTTCCCTTTGACGAGGACGAGGCTCTACGACGTTTCGAGGCGTCCGAGATTGTGATCTCGGCCGACCTGGGCGCAGGCGACGCGGCAACGACCGTGTGGACCTGCGACCTCACGCATGAGTACATCTCCATTAACGGCGACTACCGTTCCTAGATTCCAGGCACGCTGCGCATCTTGCCGCGATTGCGGACAGCGGAGCACGGCGCGATAACGATACGAAAGACGAGGCAGATTATGAAATTCGCACGCGATTGTCGTTCGAACGAATCCAACGAAGCAACCGCGCAGCTGCTGTTCGAAGCGCTGCCGTGGATTAAGAACCTGACCGGTAAGACGGTTGTTATCAAATATGGCGGAGCCGCCATGGTTGATGAGCAGCTGCGCCGCGACGTGATGAGCGACATCGTGCTGCTCAAGATCATCGGCATGCGCCCTGTTATCGTGCACGGTGGCGGCAAGGCCATCAACGAGGCGCTGAGCCACTACGACATCCCCGTCGAGTTTAAGAACGGCCAGCGCGTGACCACGCCGGCGACTATGGATATCGTGCGCGAGGTGCTGGGCGGCAAGGTTAACCAGGAGCTGGTTGCCGCCATCAACCACCACGGCAACCTGGCCGTGGGCGTGTCGGGCAGCGATGCTGGCACGCTCATCGCCGAGCCGCTCGACCCCGAGCTCGGTCGCGTGGGCAAAGTGACGCACGTTAACACCGACTATATCGAGCGCTTACTCGATAGCGAGTACATCCCCGTTATCGCTACCGTCGCGGCGGGGGAGGACGGCGGTTTCTTCAACATCAACGCCGATACCGCCGCCGGTGCCGTTGCGGCAGCGCTCCACGCGCACAAGGCGATCTTTTTGACCGACGTCGACGGCCTGTACAAGGACTTTAGCGATAAAGACTCACTCATCTCCAACCTAACACTCGACGAGGTTAACGAAATGCTCTACGGCGGCGAGGTCGATAAGGGCATGATTCCCAAGCTGCACGCGGCCGTCGATGCGCTTGCCGGCGGCGTATTTCGCGCTCACATCATCAACGGCACCACGGCGCATTCGCTGCTGCTGGAGCTGCTGACCGATGCCGGCGTCGGCACCGTGATCCATTCCACCGAGACGGCTTACGAGTTCGATACGCATCCGCATCCGCTTTCGACGTTTGCTGCGCGTTTGACCGAGAACCTCGACGAGGTCGAGAAGCTTCAGACGGTCTAACTGACCCTCAGCCGCCCCATTTCTGCACCCATAGGCCTGCGCCGTCCGGCGCCCAACGAAAGGCATCCCATGTCACTTGCAGCTCAGCAATCGCTTGAATCCCATTACGTTATGCATACCTTTGGCCGCTCTCCGGTCGAGTTTGTCGAGGGTCACGGCATGAAGCTCACCGGCGACGATGGTCGTGAGTACCTCGACTTTCTTGCCGGCATCGGCGTGTGCAGCCTAGGTCATGGCGACCCGGCTGTGCTCTCGGCGCTCGAGGCACAGAGCAAAAAGCTCATGCATGTCTCCAATTACTTCTACATCGAGCAGCGTGGACAGGTCGCGGCGCTGCTGTCCAAGCTTGCCAACGACGACGTAGATGGTGCACGCGTGCTTGCCGATGCCATTGCCGCCGGCGATGAGACCACGGCAGCTGCTCTTGGTGCCCCGGCTGCGGATGAGCAGGTTTGGGAGACCTTCTTTGCCAACTCCGGCGCCGAGGCCAACGAGGGCTCGATGAAGCTCGCGCGCCTGTACGCCAAGCGTGCCGGTAACGGCGGCAACACTATCGTGTGCATGCGCGGCGGCTTCCACGGCCGTACGCTCGAGACCATTGCCGCCACCATGCAGGATTGGCTGCAGGATAGTTTCCGCCCGCTGCCGGGTGGCTTTGTGGCCTGCACGCCCAACGATATCGATGAACTGCGTGCGATCTTTAAGCAGCTGGGGGGCGAAATTTGCGCCGTGATGCTCGAGCCGATTCAGGGCGAGAGCGGTGTGCACCCCATGACCGAGGAGTTTATGGCGGCAGCGCGCGACCTGGCACACGAAGTGGGCGCCGTGCTTATCGCCGACGAGGTCCAGTGCGGCATCTTCCGCTGCGGCAAGCCGTTTGCATTCCAAGCCTATGGCGTGGAACCCGACATCATGAGCCTTGCCAAGGGCATTGCTGATGGCGTGCCCATGGGTGCCGTCGTAGCAAAGAAGGAGATTGCCGACGTGTTTAAGCCGGGCGACCACGGCTCGACCTTTGGCGGTAGCTGCTTGGCTGTCGCGGCGTGCGCCGCGACGCTCTCCGCGCTCGTGCGCGGCGATTATGCCGACCATGCTGCCAAGGTAGGCGCCTATATGGAGGCAAAGCTCGCCAAGCTGCCGAACGTGACCGAGGTGCGTGGCCGCGGCTTGATGCTCGGCTGCGATCTGGACGATACTGCGGGTGATGCACACGACGTTGTGGCCCGTGCATTGGGGGCTGGTGCCGTGATTAACGCTACGGGTGCCCATACGCTGCGTTTCCTGCCGCCGCTCGTCTGCGAGGAATCCGACGTGGACAGTCTGATCGAGATCCTGTCGGACGTTTTGGCCTAACACAGCGAAATAACTTAACTTTGACCGGGTTCCGGACTGCGGACGTGCCCTATGTGGCATGATTCAGCGGTCTGGAGCCCGATTTGCCACAAATCTGCAATGGCCAGGAGAGCCTTTGGACAAAAAATGCCAAATGTGAGTACTGTCACCAGCTGAATCTCATATGAAACCGACTATCTAGGATTAGTTAGACCACACATGTTCAGTTATGTTAATGGGGAAACAGCTAGCAAAGGCTTCAAATCGCTGATTCAGGGCTAGATTTACCCAGCGAAACCCAAAAATCGCTGCTACAAAATTAGTAACAGTACTCATTTTTGCCATTTTTTGGCCACGGCCTTTGTGACGGACGTGCTGGCGGGTTCGAATCCCATGCGCTGGGCCTGAAAAAAGGAAAGGCCTCCATCGCTGGAGGCCTAACAACTCAGTGGTGGGCGATGAGGGATGTCCGCGTGCGGCTGACGCCGCCCGCTCTCGCTTCGGGCCTACGGCCCTCGCGTGCTGCGCTGGAAAACGCTGCGCGTTTTCTCAGCTCCGCACCCTGGCGGGTTCGAATCCCATGCGCTGGGCCCAAAAAAGAAAGGCCCCCATAGCTGGGAGCCTATCAAATCAGTGGTGGGCGATGAGGGATTCGAACCCCCAGCCTTGTGCGTGTAAAGCACCTGCGCTAACCGTTGCGCCAATCGCCCGTGCGGAGAGAGTATAGCAAAACAATCGCCTCATTCATCTCATATCCATTAAAGGTAACCGGCGCGTGTCACAGCGGAGCTGATTCAGTTGAGATTGCCTGAACATTCCGCCCCTCTTTACGCCCTCGGGTATACTCAAAAGCTACTGATTCGATTTGATGCCCAGCAACAGCAGAGGGGATAGTATATGTGCGGTTTTGTCGGTTTTGTCGGTGGGACGGATAACCAATCCGAGGTGCTCACCAAGATGATGGACCGCATCGTCCATCGTGGTCCCGACATGGGCGGTCAGTTTATCGACGGCCGCGTTGCCCTGGGCTTCCGCCGCCTGTCGATCCTCGACCTGACCGAGGCCGGCGCTCAGCCCATGGCCAATGAGGACGGCAGCGTCGTTATCGTCTTCAACGGCGAGATCTACAACTTCCAAGAACTCCGTTCCGAGCTCGAGGCCAAGGGCTACAAGTTCCACTGCGGCGCCGACACCGAGAGCCTCCTGCACGGCTACGAGGAGTGGGGCGAGGCCGTCCTCGATCGCCTGCGCGGTATGTACGCTTTCGTCATCTGGGACAAGAAGAAGAACAAGCTTTTTGGCGCCCGCGATATCTTTGGCATCAAGCCGCTCTACTACTATCCCATGGCCGATGCGGGCGACGGCGCTCCGGGCGTGCTTTTTGGTTCCGAGATCAAGAGCTTCCTGGACTACCCGCACTTCCACAAGGCGGTCAACAAAAAGGCTCTGCGTCCGTACATGACGTTGCAGTATTCGGCAACCGAGGAGACCTTCTTCGAGGGTGTCTACAAGCTGCCGCCGGCGCATTACTTTACCGTAGACATCCCGACCGGCAAGATGAACATCGAGCGCTACTGGGATTGCGATTACTCTGCCGTCGAGAAGCCGTTCGAGGAGTACGTCGACGAGTTGGACGAGGTCGTGCACGAGAGCGTCGAGGCCCATCGCATCGCCGACGTCAAGGTCGCGTCGTTCCTCTCCGGCGGCGTCGACTCCAGCTACATCGCCGCTTGCCTCATGCCCGACAAGACCTTCTCGGTGGGCTTCGATTACAAGAATTTCAACGAGACTAACTACGCCAAGGAGCTTTCCGATAAGCTCGGCGTCGAAAACGTTCGCAAGATGATTACCGCCGACGAGTTCTTCGGTGCGCTCGAGGACATCCAGTATCACATGGACGAGCCGCAGTCCAACCTGTCTTCCGTGCCGCTGTGGTTCTTGGCCGAGATGGCCCGCAAGGACGTCACCGTCGTGCTTTCGGGCGAAGGCGCCGACGAGCTCTTTGGCGGCTACGCCTACTACGAGGACACGGTCCCAGTCCGCAAGTACAAAAAGATGGTGCCGCTGCCCATCCGTCGCGCGCTCGGTAACCTGGCGCTGCATATGCCGTACTTCAAGGGACATAACTTCCTGGTCAAGGGTGCCGAGATCCCCGAGAAGTCGTTCCTGGGACAGGCTCTGGTATGGCCGGAGCGCGAGGTCGACGACGTGCTCAAGCCCGAGTACAACACCGGCGATGGCGCCTTCGAGCTTGCCGCTCCCATCTATGCGCGCGTGAAGGGTCAGCCCGAGCTGGTCAAGAAGCAGTACCTGGACATGAACATGTGGCTCCCGGGCGACATTCTGCTCAAGGCCGACAAGATGTGCATGGCGCACTCGCTGGAGCTGCGCGTGCCCTTCCTGGACCGCAAAGTCATGGAGTTCGCCGAGCACATTCCCGACCGCTACCGCATCAACGAGAACGGCAACAAACAGGTACTCCGCCACGCTGCCAACAAGTCGCTGCCCGATGAGTGGGCCACCCGTCCCAAGGTGGGCTTCCCGGTGCCGATTGTCTACTGGCTGCGCGAGCAAAAGTGGTACGACTATGTCAAGGAGTACTTCACCGCGCCGTGGGCAAGCGAGTTCTTCGATACCGACGAGCTCATGCACCTGCTCGATCTGCACTTTGCGGGCAAGGGCGATTTCCAGCGCAAGATCTATACGCCGCTCGTGTTCCTGGTGTGGTACAAGCGCTTCTTTATCGACGAGGACCAGCCCGCTGTTCAGGCTGCCTAGCCTCGGCTTACGAACGCCTGCGCGTAACGGCTCCTCCGGGAGCCGTTTTTGCGTGGGTGCGTTTCAGTTACTATAAAAACCGTCCCTGCCAAATGGCTGAGAAAGGTGAAAGATGCACCATTCGGATTCCGCGACCGTGACCACGGTCGATACGCTTGCCAAGCTTCTCGACGTGTGCGGCGAGCTGCGCGCATCAGAGCAGGTTGACGAGCGTGCCGTGACCGGCTGCTCGTTTGATTCGCGCGCGGTCTCGGCAGGTGACGTGTTCTTTTGCAAAGGTGCTGCCTTTAAGCCCGCGTTTTTGAGCATGGCGCTCGATGCGGGTGCCGTCGCATTTGTGTGCGAAGAGTCGCTGGTCGAGTCTCTGGAGCCGCTGGCGCAGGAGAGCGGTGCTGCGATGCTGGTTGTTGATAGCGTTCGCACGGCCATGGCCCTGTTGCCGCCGGAGGTCTACGACCGTCCCGACCACGACGTCAAGATCGTGGGCATCACCGGTACCAAGGGAAAGACCACGGCCGCTTTTATGCTTCAGTCCATCATCAAGGCAGCGGGCGAATCCTGCGGCATGATCGGCTCGGTGAGTACCGACGATGGCATCGAGTGCTACGAGAGCACCAATACTACGCCCGAGGCCCCCGAGGTCTGGCGCCATATCGCCAACTGCCGCACGTCCGGTCGCCAGTCCATGGTCATGGAGGTCTCGAGCCAGGCGCTCAAGTACCAACGCGTCGAGAATCTGCCGTTTGACGTGGCGTGCTTCCTCAACATCGGCCGCGACCACATCTCGCCGATCGAACACCCCACGTTTGAGGATTATTTTGAGAGCAAACTCAGGATCTTTGACCAGGCAAAGACCGCCGTGGTGAATCTGGGCACCGAAGAGGTCGACCGTGTGCTAGAGGCAGCGTCGACGGCCGAGCGCTTGGTGACCGTTGGCGTCGAGCATCCCGAGGCAAGCCTGTGGGCAAGCGATGTCCGCATGGTCGGCTTTAACATCGAGTTTAACCTGCATGGCCTGTGTGCCGACGAGTCCGAGGCGGGGGAGAAGGTCCTGCTGGGTATTGCGGGCGACTTTAACGTGGAGAACGCGCTGGTCGCTATCGCCGCCGCGCGCGAGATCGGCATCGGTATCGAGGCTATCGAGAAGGGCCTCTCCAAACTGCGTGTGCCGGGCCGTATGGAGGTCGTGGAGTCGAAGGACGGCCGCGTGATCTGCGTCGTTGACTATGCGCACAACCAGCTTTCGTTCCGTTCGCTTTTCTCATCGGTCAAGCGCGCGTTTCCCGCCAGCCCCGTCATTGCTCTGTTTGGCGCCGCCGGCGGCAAGGCGCAGGAGCGCCGCGAGCAGCTTCCGCGCGAGGCCGCACCATATTCCGACCTGATGATCTTTGCCAACGAGGACCCGGCTCACGAGGACCCGATGAAGGTCTGTCGCGAGCTTGCCGAGCATGTTCCCGACGATACGCCGAACAAGATCATCCTCGATCGCGAAGCCGCTGTGCATGCGGCGTTCAAGGCGGCGCGCGAGGAATACGTCAGCCCCGATGCGCCCACCATCGTCTTGCTGCTGGCAAAGGGCGACGAGGAGCTCATGCACGTGGGTGACGAGTTCGTGCCCATCGAGAGCGACCTTTCACTGGCCAATCGTTTAATCGATGTTGTCCAGTTTGACTAATAAACTGCGATAGCGGAGGCGTCCTGAGCGCGCTGTCGTCCCAAGTGCGTTTCCCCTCAAGCGGGGCGCGCCGCGTAAGACCAGAAGCCCCTTCAACGTAATGGAGTGACCATGTCCCACAATACCCTGCCGACCGTTGCCGAGCTTTCGGGCGAGATGCGCGAGCGCTTGGCCAAGGTCAAGTACGTCTTTACCGACCTAGATGCCACGATGCTCGCACCCGGCTCGTGCGTGCTGCGCGACAACGACGGCAACCCCTCGACCAAACTCGTCGAGGCCGTCGTGGCACTTGCCCGCGCTGGTATTCAGGTGGTTCCCACCTCGGGCCGCAACCGTACCATGATCCACGAGGACGCGCGCGTGCTCGGCCTCAACTCTTACATTGGTGAGATGGGCGGCCTGGTCATGTACGACCTCAAAGCCAACGATTGGGAGTATCTGACTGGCGACATGCCTTACGACCCCGTCTGCGGCCTTACTCCGCACCAGGTGATCGAGCAGACCGGCGTGTGCGAGAAGATCCTCGCCCGCTGGCCGCACAAGATCGAGTACCACAACGACATGTCGACCGGCTACAAATACCGTGAGGTCACCGTCGGCATGCGCGGCGATGTGCCCGACGATGAGGTCCAGGCCATCCTGGACGAGGCCGGCTGCGGTCTGATCTGGGCTTGCAACGGCCATCTGACTCACCTGTCCAAGCCGACGACGCTCGAGCTCGATTGCGTCGAGGACGGTCGCGCCTTCAACATCAACCCCGCGGGTCTCAACAAGGGCGTTGCCATTGCGCGCTTCTGCGAGCACCTGGGGATCGAGCGCGAGGAGACGCTCGCGCTCGGCGACTCCGAGTCCGACTTCTACATGGCCGATCACGTGGGCACGTTCTGCCTGGTCGAGAATGGCCTGACGAGCGCCGGCGCGCCCGAGTTCCTGGCTGCTTGCGAGAACGCTTTCGTTACGCGCGGCAAAATTGTCGACGGTTGGGCGGCGACGGCAGAGCTGCTGGTCGCGGCGCGTTCGTAGCGCGGCGTCGCCGCACTTGGATATGTCTTTTCGAGAGAGACTGGTGAGGTAATGTCCGATATCGAGAATCCGGCAGGCGACACGCGCCCGATCGGTGTGTTCGATTCTGGCCTGGGCGGTCTGACGGTTGCGCGCGCCATCGCGACGGCGCTGCCGCACGAGTCCGTCTACTACTTCGGCGACACCAAACGCTGCCCCTACGGCACGCGCACCGAGGATGAGGTGCGCTCGTTTGCGTTGCAGGCGGGCCGTTGGCTGTCGAAGCACGACGTCAAGATTATGGTCATCGCCTGCAACACGGCGACAGCTGCGGCCTTACGTCTGGCCCAGCAGGTGCTCGACGTTCCCGTGATCGGCGTGATCGCGCCGGGTGCCCGTGCGGCAATCAACAGCACCCGTTCGCGTCGCGTGGGCGTGCTCGCCACCAACCTCACCATTCGCTCGGGCGCTTACACGCGCGCCATTCAGGATCTAGATGCCGGCGTCGACGTATACGGCTGCCCCGCCTCGAGCTTTGTCGAGGTTGTCGAACACGAGCTCGCCTCGGGTGCGCATCTGCAAGAGCAGTGGCTTGAGAACGAGGACATCTTCGATACGCCTGCCGTGCGTGCGCTGGTGGGTGCCACGGTTGAGCCACTGCGCGACCACGGTATCGATACCGTGGTGCTCGGCTGTACGCATTTTCCGCTGTTGGTGGGACCTATCCGCCATGCGCTGGGGTCTGGGGTGCGCGTCGTGAGTTCCGCCGAGGAGACCACACGAGAGCTGACCGATATCCTCACGCGCCGCGAGCAGCTGGCGGGTGACGCCGCCGAGCCGCAGCATCGTTTTGCCACGACGGCCGATAACATTGCCGAGTTTGCGGTGGCGGGCAGCTTTATCTTTGGTCAGCCGCTCAAGAGCATCGAACATATCGATATCGATGAGCTGGAATAGATGTAAGGCAGCCGCCAAAGCCTTCGCCACATCTTTTGCCGAAAGGATATTTCTATGGAGTACATGCAGGTCAACCGCGCCAACGGCCGCGCCGCCAACGAGTTGCGTCCCGTTAAGCTCACCCGTGGCGTCATGAAGCACGCCCACGGTTCGTGCTTGGCCGAGTTCGGCGACACGCGCGTGCTGTGCGCCGCCACCATCGAGGAGGGCGTGCCGGGCTGGCGAAAGGGAGCTAAGGCCGGCTGGGTGACCGCGGAATACGCCATGCTGCCGACGTCGACCGGCAAGCGCTGCAAGCGCGAACACGCCAACCGCAAGGGCCGCTCCATGGAGATCGAGCGCCTCATTGGCCGCAGCCTGCGTACCGTCGTCAACATGAAAGCGCTCGGCGAGTACACCGTCACCGTCGACTGCGATGTGATTCAGGCCGATGGCGGTACGCGTACGGCGAGCATTACCGGCGCCTGGGTGGCGCTGCACGACGCCCTCGCCATGTGGGTCGAGGCGGGTAAGCTCGAGCGCATCCCGCTCACAGGCCAGGTTGCCGCGATTTCCATGGGCGTTGTCGACGGCAATACGCTGCTTGACCTCGATTATTCCGAGGACAGCCATGCCGAGGTCGACATGAACCTCGTCGCCACCGACACCGGTGAGATGATCGAGCTCCAGGGCACCGGCGAGCAAGCGCCCTTCGACCGCAAACGCCTCAACGCCCTGCTCGACCTGGGCGACAAAGGCATCGCCGAGCTCATCGAGCTCCAGCGCCAGGCCCTCGCCTAACCTACCAAAAAGTGACAGGTTTATTTTGGCAGGTTTTATCTGGGAAAACGTCGAAGTATAAGACTGCCGTTGATTGAGAGGGGAGAGGCGGAGGCCCTCGTCGCCCTCGGCGCGGCATTGCTATAGAGACAAGGAGACCACTCATGGCACTTGAGAAGATCGACATCGACACCCTCGACCCGGCGGCGACCATTGTCGTGGCAACGGGCAACGCCCATAAGCTCACCGAGATCGAGGCCATTTTGGGCAAGGTCATGCCCGAGGTTCGCTTTGTGGCGCTCGGCCAGCTGGGCGATTTTGAGGATCCCGAGGAAAACGGCACGACGTTTTTGGAGAACGCCATCATCAAGGCGCAGGCTGCCGTCGAAGAGACGGGGCTCATGGCCATTGCCGACGATTCGGGCCTGGTCGTCGACGCGCTGGACGGTGAGCCCGGTGTGTATAGCGCGCGCTACGCGGGCGTTCACGGCGACGATGCCGCCAACAACGCCAAGCTGCTCGTGAATCTGGAGGGCGTGGCCGACGAGGACCGCACTGCGCGCTTTATGAGCGTCGTCGCGCTCATCGATACGGACGGCCTGGTCACCTATGGCGAGGGCGCCTGCGAGGGCACTATCGCACACGAGGGCCGCGGCGATCACGGCTTTGGCTACGACCCGCTGTTCCTGCCGGTCGACACGCCGGGCAAGACCATGGCCGAGCTGACGGCGGACGAGAAGAACGCCATCAGCCATCGATTCCATGCGCTCGAGCACCTATCCGCCAAACTGACGGGCGAGGAGTAGGCCGTGCGCGCGGTGGTGCAGCGCGTGCTCAACGCCGGCGTGACGGTCGACGGCGAGTGCGTGGGTCGCATTGGACGCGGCTACCTGGTGCTGCTGGGTGTGGGCCATGGCGATACGCGTGCCGAGGCCGACAAGCTGTGGGGCAAGCTCCGCGGGCTGCGTATCAACGAGGACGAGAACGGCAAGACCAATCTGGCGCTTGCCGATGTCGACGGCGAGATGCTCGTGGTGTCGCAGTTCACGCTGTTCGCTGACTGCCGCCACGGTCGCCGTCCGTCGTTTACCGATGCAGGCGCGCCCGATGTTGCCAACGAGCTCTACGAGTACTTCCTGACGCTCGTTCGTCAAGATGTCGAACACGTGGCGCACGGCATCTTTGGCGCCGATATGAAAGTCGACCTCGTCAACGACGGCCCATTCACCATCGTCCTCGATACCGACAATCTGTAAGTAGCCAAATTAGCTACTTGCGCGTGGTCGCAACAGGGTGCTATAGTATTAGAGTTTTGTCTATCTTAGGGGTATTATCCCCTTTTTG
>CABQHZ010000010.1 GCA_902464175.1 uncultured Collinsella sp.
AGCTTCGCCTGCAGGCTCTCGCTAAAGCTGAACGGCGGGATGCAGGTCGCGGAGTCGCCGGAGTGAATACCGGCTTCCTCGATATGCTCCAGGATGCCGCCGATGTAGACCTCTTCGCCATCGCACAGGGCGTCGACGTCGGACTCGATCGCACCCTCCAGGAAGCGGTCCAGATACACCGGGTAGTCGGGGCTAATGCGCGCAGCCTCGGCCATGTAATCGCGCAGATGCTCGGCATCGTAGGCGATCATCATGCCGCGGCCGCCCAGCACATAGCTCGGGCGCACCAGCAGCGGATAGCCGATGTGCGCGGCCACGGCCTCGGCCTCCTCAAACGAGGTGGCCTGGCCCGCCGGCGGGTACATGATGCCCAGCTTGTCGAGCAGAGCGGCGAAGCGCTCGCGGTCCTCGGCAAAGTCGATGGCATCGGGCTTGGTGCCCATAATGTTCACGCCGCTCTCCTCGAGCATGCGCGCCAGCTTAAGCGGAGTCTGGCCGCCGAGCGTCACCACGACGCCGTCGGGGCGCTCGACATCGATAACGTCCATGACGTCCTCGTAGGTGAGCGGCTCAAAGTACAAGCGGTCCGAGGTGTCGTAGTCAGTCGAGACGGTCTCGGGGTTGCAGTTGACCATGATGGTCTCAAAGCCGCGGGCCGCCAGCGCATAGCTCGCATGCACGCAGCAGTAGTCAAACTCGATGCCCTGGCCGATACGGTTGGGTCCGGCGCCCAGAATCATCGCCTTGGGCTTGTCCGCCGGCGTGGTCTCGTCGGGAGCCACGCACTTCTTGGCATCCGGGCTCATGCGGTAGATGTTCTCGTACGTCTTGTAGTGGTACTCCGTGGCGCTCGAGAACTCGGCCGCGCAGGTATCGACCGTCTTCATGCTGGGAACCACGCCCAGACCCTTGCGATAGGCGCGCACAAAGCGCTCGTCCGAGCCGGTCAGCGCGGCAATCTCGGCGTCGCTCGTGCCGTACTGCTTGAGCAGGCGCATCGCGTCGGCGTCGATATCCTCCACGCGCAGGCCGCGGATGCTCTCCTGGACCTGCACCATGTCGTTGATACGGTTGAGGTACCACGGATCGATACCGCAGATGGCATGGATGTGGGCGATGTCCCAGCCACGGCGCAGGGCCTCGACCACAAAGAAGATGCGGTGCTCGGTCGGGGTTGCCACGGCCTGAGCGAGCTCATCGTCGCTCAGCTTGTCGGCACCCTCCTTGCCACCGGCGCAGATGCCCTGGTGACCGTCCTCCAGTGAGCGCATGGCCTTGCCGAAGGCCTCCTCAAAGGTGCGGCCGATCGCCATAATCTCGCCCACGGCCTTCATGCGCGTGGTGAGCGTGGGGTCGGTACCCTTAAACTTCTCGAAGGCAAAGCGCGGCACCTTGACCACGCAGTAGTCGATCGTGGGCTCAAAGCAGGCGGGCGTTGCCTTGGTGATGTCGTTGACGATCTCGTCGAGCGTGTAGCCCACGGCCAGGCGAGCGGCGGCCTTGGCGATGGGGAAGCCCGTGGCCTTGGAGGCCAGTGCGGACGAACGGCTCACGCGCGGGTTCATCTCGATGACGATCAGGCGGCCGGTCTGGGGGTTCACGGCAAACTGCACGTTGGAGCCGCCGGTCTCGACGCCGATCTTCTCCAGAATGGCGAGCGACGCGACACGCATGCGCTGATACTCAAGGTCGGAGAGAGTCTGCGCTGGCGCCACGGTGATGGAGTCGCCGGTGTGCACGCCCATGGGGTCGAGGTTCTCGATGGAGCACACGATGATGCCGTTGCCGGCGTGGTCGCGCATGACCTCCATCTCATACTCTTTCCAACCCTCGATGGACTCCTCGACCAGCACCTCATGGGCAGGCGAGAGCTCAAGGCCCTGGCTCACGATGGAGACGAGCTCCTCGTGGGTATGCGCGATGCCGCCGCCGGCGCCACCGAGGGTAAAGCTCGGGCGCAGTACGCAGGGATATCCCACGCGCTCGGCGATAGCCTCGGCGTCGGCCACGCTGTAGGCATAGCCCGAGCGCGCGACCTCCAGGCCGATCTCGGCCATGGCCTCGTTAAAGAGTTTGCGGTCCTCGCCGCGCTCGATAGCGGCCAGGTCGCAGCCGATCATCTCGACGCCGTACTTGTCGAGCGTGCCGTCCTTTGCCAGCTCGACGGCGGCGTTCAGACCGGTCTGGCCGCCCAGCGTGGGCAGCAGCGCGTCCGGGCGCTCTTTCTTGATCACGCGCTCGATAAACTCGGCGGTGATAGGCTCAACATAGGTGCGGTCGGCCAAGCCCGGGTCGGTCATGATGGTCGCCGGATTGGAGTTGACCAGGATGACCTCAAAGCCATCCTCCTTGAGCACCTTGCAGGCCTGGGCGCCGGAGTAGTCAAACTCACAGGCCTGGCCAATGACGATGGGGCCCGAGCCAATGACGAGGATACGCTTAATGTCAGTACGTTTAGGCATGTTAGTTCTCCTCGTTCTTGGTCGCGGCGGAACCATCGTCGGCAAAATTCCAGCCGGCGAGGCGGTCCTTCGCGGTGTCGATGTCCAGGTAGTTCTCCTCGCCGTCCATGAGTCGCGTAAAGGCGGTAAAGAGATAGTGGGCATCGGTGGGGCCGGGCGAAGCCTCGGGGTGGTACTGGACCGAGAAACACGGGGCGTCGAGCAGCTGGATGCCCTCGGCGGTGCCGTCGTTGAGGTTCACATGCGTCAGGCGAATGCGACCAAAGCGCTCGTTCATCACGACCGGCGCGATGCCGCGACGCACCCAGGCGCGCAGGTCGCCATCGGCCGCATGCTCGGTTTCGCCGCCGGAAAGCTCCGGAATCAGTTTGCCCAGACTGGGGAACAGCAGGCCAAAGCCGTGGTTTTGCGCGGTGATCTCCACGCGACGGCTCACCAGATTCATAACCGGCTGGTTACCGCCACGGTGACCGAATTTAAGCTTTTCCATTTGGGCGCCGCAGGCCAGGCTGATCATCTGGTGACCAAGACAAATACCAAAGACCGGCACCTTGCCGATCAGCTGCTGTACCTGCTCGTAGGTCTCCACCACGGCGTCGGGGTCGCCGGGGCCGTTGGACAAAAAGACGCCATCGGGATTCATCTCGAGCACCTGCTGGGCGGGCGTATCCCACGGCACAACGGTAAGGTCGCAGCCGGCGCGGACCAGCCCCTCCAGAATGCCGCGCTTGACACCGCAGTCGTAGGCGACCACTTTGTGACGGGCAGGAGCGGCAGCCGCAAGCGCAAAGTCATGCGTGGCAGGCAGGTCGGCGGCCACAAACTCATGAGGCGCGGGGCAACTTACGGTCTTGACCAGGTTCTCGCCTACCAGCATGGGCGCTGCGGCCAGACGCTCGGCAAGCTCGTCGACGTCGAAGATCTCGGTCGAGATAATGCCCATCTTGGAACCATTGTCGCGCAGATGGCGCACCAGAGCGCGGGTGTCGACACCCTCGATAGCGACGATGCCGTGAGCGCGCAGGTACTTCGGCACGCTGACGGCCGAGCGCCAGTTAGAAGGCGTGGCGCACATGTCGCGAACGATCATGCCGCGCATAGCCGGAGCGCTCGCAGGGCGCACGGCGTCGCCGGGGAAGGCCGACTGGACATCGGTCTCGTCGATACCGTAATTGCCGATCTGCGGATAGGTCATGGTTACAATTTGGCCGGCATAACTCGGGTCGGTCATGACCTCAAAGTAGCCCTCGAGCGAGGTGTTGAAGCAGACTTCGCCGGTCGCGGTGCCCTCGGCGCCGCATGCACGTCCATAAAAAATGGTCCCATCCTCAAGATACAGGATACAGGGACCGCAGGTGCCCTTGCTGGTTTTGGCCAGCATACGCTGGCAAAGCTCGCTGGGCGCGAAGGTGCGGGCGGCAGCGCCCGCGGTATGGTTGTTCGCCATAATTCTCCTTCCCGGTCTCACAGGACCGGCTTAAAGGTGTGTAGTTAGGCCTCGCGGTATTGTAACCGCAAGCATGCCTCATGGCGTTAATTTCATCGAAATGTTTACGAAATGATAATTATGACTTTCTATGCATAATGATTTTTCTGGGACGGGGATTAAAAATCATCCCGCGGGGCTTGTGGCTCACGCGGGATGACGGCGTCTTACTTTTTCTTGTCCTGTTCCAGCAGATCGGACGGCGTTCGGTCGGGCTTGCCGCCGCGGAAAATCTCGCGGCCATGCAGACGATGCTCCAGGTCACGTTCGGCCTTTTCCTCGTCAATCTTGGTCTGGCTCACCACCGGGTCCTCGATCAGCGACGAAACCGAGTTCACCTGTTTTTGAATGCGCTCGGCAATGGTGTCGTCCATGCTTACGATGCGC
Source organism: uncultured Collinsella sp. (assembly GCA_902464175.1). Taxonomy (GTDB): domain Bacteria; phylum Actinomycetota; class Coriobacteriia; order Coriobacteriales; family Coriobacteriaceae; genus Collinsella. Next base: position 4,336 of record CABQHZ010000010.1, read on the forward strand.
ATCTTCCAGTCGATACTCGTGGCGTTGGATGAGCTCTTGGTCCACACGAACGTCAAAATGGCGCTCTGATGACCCCGCGCGGGAAACATGCCAAAGAAGGAATCGTGTTGAATGTTGCTATCCTCGTCGATATAGGCGTGAACGTTATACACCACGCGATCAATCTTGTCGTTGAGCAGCGCGTTGGTCGCAAGCGCCGCGGCCTGGATCTGCCCGTTGGACAGCAGCTCGAGCTCATTGGCAGACGACGTGTCCAATACCGTCACCTCAACCGTGCCCGTGCGCTCATCGGCCTCGTCGACGGTAAAATCGAGCGGGAACTGCGTAAAGCCGTTGCCCCATTCAAGTCCACCCTTGAGCGCGGTCGAGACGGTATCCACCGAAACGCTCTCGGACAGGTTGGCGGTATTCAGACGGCGCATCACGCCGTAGCCGATCTGCATGCCCACGATCAGCACCAGAATACCGATGACCACGGCCATCGCGGTCTTCGTAATGGTATGGCTCACCTGCGAGCCCGAAGGATCGTCCTCGGACAGCGGGTCGATATGTTTTGCCTGGCTCGCGCGGTCCTCGCTGCGCAGCTGCGCTAGCGCCGCTTTGTCACCGCGCTTGGCCGCAGCCTCCTTCTCACGCATGCGCTCGGTTCGCTTTTTGGCAAGCGTGGGATCCAAGACGCCGGATGCATCGATTTCGGAGAATAACTCCGTCACTTCTTCCGGAGTCAAAGGGTTCTTGTCAGCCATAAACTTCCTGTCATATCAATCAGTCGAGCTCGTGCGCACGCGCACCTTCGAACTGCATTCGATAGTAACGGGCATAGGTGCCGCCACGGGCGAGAAGCTCCTCGTGCGTGCCACGCTCCACAACGCGACCATGCTCAACGGTCGCAATCTCATCGGCATGCTTAATGGTCGAAAGACGATGGGCGATGATAATCGTGGTGCGGCCGCGTGCCAGCTCTTCGAGTGACTCCTGCACCGCCTCCTCGCTCTCGTTATCCAAAGCACTCGTCGCCTCGTCCAAAATCAGAATCTTGGGGTTCTTGAGAAACACGCGCGCGATGGCAACGCGCTGTTTCTGTCCGCCCGAAAGACGGCTGCCGCGCTCGCCCACGACCGTGTCATAGCCCTGTGGAAGCGACTCGATAAAGGCATCGATGTTGGCGCGACGGGCGGCCTCGGCGATCTCTTCTGCCGTAGCGCCCGGCTTGCCGTAGGCGATGTTCTCGCCGATTGTTCCGTCAAACAGGTAGACATCCTGCTGCACCAGGCCGATGGCGCGGCGCAGGCTCTGCTGCGTCACATCGCGCACGTCCTGGCCGTCGATGCTAATGGATCCGGCAGCCACGTCATAAAAGCGCGGCAGCAGCGAACAGGTCGTGGACTTGCCACCGCCCGAAGGGCCAACCAAAGCGATGGTCTGCCCGGGCTTGATGGACAGATTCATATGGTCGATAACGGGACGCTCTTCGGCATCACCCTCGCCCAGCTCAACGTCCTCGTAGTTAAAGCACACGTCGTGATAATCCACGGCGCCGGCAGTCACCTGCAGATCCGTGGCGCCCGGCTTGTCCTGGATATCCGGCGCGGTCGAGAGCACCTCGTCCATACGCTTAAAGCCGGCGATAGCCTTCTGATACGTTTCGGCCGAATTGACGAGTGTCTCGAGCGGCGTGCAGAACAGCGAAATATAGAGTGCAAAGGTCGCCATATCGACCGCCTGCAGCTGTCCCTGGGCGACCAGCCAGCCGCCCAGCAGTACCACGATCACATAGAGCACACCCGAGAGCAGGCCATACGTCGCAGTATAGACGCCCATGGCGTGATACATGTTCTCCTTGGACGAAAGATAGCGATTGTTGGAGGCGCGGAACTTGAAGCGTTCGGTCTCCTCATTGGCAAAGCTCTTGACCACGCGCATACCCGCCAGCGAATCCTGCAGCTGCGCATTGATGCCGCTGATCTTTTTGCGGTTGTCGCTAAAGACCTCGCGCATGCGCATGTTCTGCCAAAACATGATGACCGCAAACGCCGCCGTCACCACGGCCATAGCGAGCGCCAGCACCGGGGCGATGGTAAAGAGGATCACAAACGAGCCGATAATCTCGATGCCGCAGATGATGATCCACTCGGGCACGTGGTGTGCCGCCTCGCAGATATCGAACAGGTCGTTGACCACGCGGCTCATCATATCGCCCGAGCTGTTGCGGTCAAAGTACGCAAAGCTAAAGCGCTCATACTGGTCAAACAGGTCCTCGCGCATCTTGGACTCCATGCGCGCGCCCATCACATGGCCCCAGTAGCTCACAAAGTAGCGGCAGGCGCAGCGGATGGCATACATCAGCACCAGTCCCACCGCAATCATACCGAGCGCCTGCATAATGGCAGCCTGACCCTGGGTAAACAACCCGCCGGTCAGATTGCGCAGAATAATAGGAAACGCAAGGTCAATGGCGGCAAGCACCAGAGCACAAACAGTATCAGCAACAAAAAGCCCCATCTGGGGCTCGTAATACGAGAGAAACCTTTTCAGCATGTGATCCTCAAAGAAATATCAGCAACGTAAGGCCCTGGGACAAAGTAATCAGTAGTACTTGTCCCAGGGCTATCCCCACTCGTTAAAGTTCGGTCCCGCCCAAGCGGTGAGCGATACTGTCACAGGCAAGAGCGCCCACGACGGTCTTGGCGTCTTCGATCTTGCCGTCGAGCACGGCGTCGATCAGCTCGTGCAGCGGCACCAGGTCCACGTTGACAAACTCGTCATCATCGGGGTTGGGCGCATCAAACTCGAGCTTGGTAGCCAAGTAGATGTGGATGATCTCATCGCAAAAACCGCAGGACGTGACAATCGACGTCAAAAAGCGAATGCGACCAGCCCTAAAGCCCGTCTCCTCATGCAGCTCGCGTTTGGCGCAATCGAGCGGGTCCTCGCCTGGATCGAGCTTGCCGGCGGGAATCTCGACCGTCACGCGGTCGATAGCGGTGCGGTACTGACGCACCAGTACGATCTTGCCGCTCTCGGTCAGCGCCACAACGGCCGCCGCACCCGGATGGCGAACGATGTCACGGGCGCTGCGGCGACCGTTGGGCAGCTCAACCTCAAGACGGTGGACGTCGAGGATCTTGCCCTTCCAGGCGCACTCCTCCGAAAGAATCTTCTCGTGCAGCTCGGCATCGTGCGGGTCGTCGTCGCCCAGCACCAGCGCCGGCTCGTCAGCGACCTCGCCGCCAGGCTCGCCCTCGGCGTGCCCATACATGCGGCTGTCCTCTTCAACGATCTGCGCATCCACGAGCTCTTCGTTCTTCTCGTCCATCCGTCTCATTCCTCTCGGATTTTAGGCATCCCAGGCGTCGCGGCCGCGCAGCGCGCGCAGGCCGATGTCGTGGCGCAGGGTCTTGCCTTCAAAATCAATCTTCTCGCAGGCCTCGTAGGCAAGGTTGCGAGCGTTCTCGAACGTGTCACCCAGAGCGGTCACGGCAAGCACGCGGCCACCATTGGTCACGAGCTGGCCGTCCACCACGGCAGTGCCCGCGTGGTACACGGTCACGTTCTCCATGACCTCGGCATCGGCGATACCGGTGATGACCTTGCCCTTCTCGTAGCTGCCGGGATAGCCCGCGCTCGTCAGGACAACTGCCACAGCCCACTCGTCACGCCAGTCGAGCTCAATCTGATCGAGCTCGCAGTTGGCGCAGGCGAGCATGACCTCAACCAGGTCGTTCTTAAGGCGCGGCAGCACGACCTGCGTCTCGGGGTCGCCAAAGCGGGCATTGAACTCCAGCACCTTGGGGCCGGCAGGCGTGAGCATAAAGCCGCCATACAGGCAGCCGCGGTAGTCGATGCCCTCGGCAGCGAGCTCGGCAACGGTCTGCTCCATGACCTTCACCATGGTGGCGTGCTCCTCGTCGGTCACGATGGGCACCGGGCTGTAGACGCCCATGCCGCCGGTGTTGGGGCCCTTGTCGCCCTCGAGGGCGCGCTTGTGGTCCTGCGAGGTGGCCATGGGGCGCACGGTCTTGCCGTCGGTAAAGGCGAGCAGCGAGCACTCGGGACCAACGAGCATCTCCTCGATAACCACGGTGTTGCCGGCATCGCCAAAGGTGCCGCCAAAGCACTCGCGCACGGCCTCCTCGGCCTGCTCAAGTTCGGTCGCCACGATAACGCCCTTGCCCGCGGCAAGGCCGTCGGCCTTCACGACCAGCGGAGCGCCCTGCTCGCGCACGTAGGCGAGAGCCGAAGCCTCGTCGGTAAACGAACCATAGGCTGCCGTCGGAATGCCCGCACGCTCCATGAGCTGCTTGGAGAACAGCTTGGAACCCTCCATCTGGGCACCCTCGGCACCCGGGCCAAAGCAGGGAATACCCGCCGCGCGCACGGCGTCGGCCACGCCCGCCACGAGCGGAGCCTCGGGGCCAATTACCACGAGTCCGCATCCGTGGCTCTGCGCAAACGCCGCCACGGCCGCAGGATCGCAATCGTCGAGAACAACGTTCTCGCCACAGCTCGCGGTGCCGCCGTTGCCCGGCGCGATGTAGAGCTTGCCGGCGCGCGGTGATGCTGCGAGCTTAGCTGCCAAAGCATGCTCACGGCCGCCGCTGCCCAACAACAGGATGTCGATGGTTTGAGTGTCCGCCTTCAAGGGTGCCTCCTCTATGGATGAATGGCCCGCTCCGCGCGAGCCCTTTGCAAGCAAATATACCCCTCGGCCGCCCGTCCGGGCTGCAAAGGGGTATATCGCAATAACCAAATAGTCCCGATTACTTCCAGAATCGGTTGATGATCTGCTCGCGACCAGCGCCAACGCCAATGAACGTCACGCGGGTGTGTGCCAGATCCTCGATAAACGCCACGTAGTCCTGAGCCTCTTGCGGCAGCTCATCAAAGCTGCGACAACCGGTGATGTCGCACTTCCAGCCGGGGAGTTCCTCGTAGATGGGCTTGGCATGCTCAAAGCGCACCTGATGCTCGGGCACGCTGGTGTAGCGCTCGCCATCGACGTCGTAGGCCACGCACACCTTGATGGTGTCGAAGGCCGAAAGCACGTCGAGCTTGGTCAGGGCGATATCGGTGAGGCCGTTGACGCGCGAGGCGTAGTTGGCGATGGGGCCGTCGAACCAGCCGCAGCGACGACGGCGACCGGTGGTCACGCCGTACTCATAGCCCTCCTCGGTCAGCGTGTGTCCGGCCTCGGACTCATAGGAAAGCTCGGTGGGCATGGGGCCCGAACCGACGCGGGTGATATAGGCCTTCATGACGCCCAGCACGCGGTCGACGTTCTTCATGCCCACGCCGGAGCCGGTGATGGCGCCGCCGGCGGTGCAGTTGGAGGACGTCACGTACGGATAGGTGCCGTGATCGATGTCGAGCAGCGTCGCCTGGGCGCCCTCAAACAGCAGGTCCTTGCCCTCATCGATCATGTTGTTGAGCAGCAGGCTCGTCTCGGTGATGTAGGGGCGCAGACGCTCGGCCATGGGCAGGTACTCGTCGCAAATCTGGTCCACGGTGTAGGTGGGCAGGTTGTAGATGAGCTCGAGCTCAGGGTTCACGCGGGCGAGAGCGGTCTCCAGCTTGTCGCGGAACAGTGCCTCGTCCAGCATGTCCTGCATGCGCAGACCAATGCGGGCCATCTTGTCCTGATAGCACGGACCGATACCGCGCTTGGTGGTACCGATGTTCTTCTTGCCGAGCTTCTGCTCAAAGGCGCCATCCAGATCGATGTGGTACGGCATGATGACATGCGCGTTGCCGCTGATCTTGAGATTCTTGGTGGTGATGCCGTCGGCCTCGAACATGTCGATCTCCTCAAGGACAACCTTGGGGTTGACGACGCAGCCGTTACCGATCACCGACACGTGGTCGGAATACATGATGCCGGAGGGCACCTGGTGCAGGCCGTACTTCTTGCCGTTGACGACGATGGTGTGGCCGGCGTTGTTGCCGCCCGAGTAGCGCACGACGGCATCGAAGTCGCCGGCGACCAGGTCGCAAATCTTACCCTTGCCCTCATCGCCCCACTGGGCACCGACCAAAACGGTTGACGGCATGTTTACTCCTTACATTCATGGACTGTCTACGCGCCACGCCGGCACGCAGAAGCACAAAACATTCCCAGTATACCCGTGCAACGGGCGCCTGTCCTACTCCTCGGCATGTGCCCCATCAAGCTCATAGAACTTGGTGGATGCCGGCAGGAACATCAGGTCGACGTCGCCGATCGGGCCCGAACGGTTCTTGGCCACGACGATACGCGTAACGCCCTCGTCGGGTCGATCGTCGCGCGAGGCTTCGGCCTCGTCGGCGGAGCGGTCCAAAAACATAACGATATCGGCGTCCTGCTCGATGGAGCCCGATTCACGAAGGTCGGAAAGCTGCGGGCGCTTGCCGGTACGGGATTCGACCTGACGCGAGAGCTGCGACAGCGCGATGAGCGGGATCTTGAGCTCCTTGGCCATGATCTTCAGACCACGCGACATCTCGGAGACCTCGACGGTACGGCTCTCGGAGCGGCGTCCCGGCGGAGGACTCACCAGCTGCAGGTAGTCCAGGATGATGATGGCCTTCTCCTTGTTGTGGAGCATGCGGCGGCTCTTGGCGCGAATCTCGGTCACTGTGGTGCCGGGCGTATCGTCAATCAGAATATCGAGCTTGGACAAGGTCTGCGTGGCCTCGTTGATATTGGCCCACTGCTCGGGGCTAATGCGGCCCATGCGGAAGTCACTGATCGAAATCATGGCGTAGGCGCAAATCAGACGCTGGGCAATTTCCTTGCCCGACATCTCCAGAGAGAAGAAGCCGACGGTATAACCGGCGGCGGCGGCGTTGAGCGCCAGGTTCAGGGCGAACGACGTCTTACCCACAGCAGGGCGGGCGCCGATGATGATGAGCTGGCCCTCGCGAAAACCCATGAGCATGCGGTCGAGCGACGGGAAGCCCGTGGGCACGCCCGCAGCCTGGCCGCCGGCCTGGCACACTTCCTCGGCCTCGTTATAGGCCTCGACCATAAACTCGGTCAGCGTCTTGTAGCTCGACTTGACCTCGCGCGCCGTGACCTTGAGCAACTTGCTCTCGGCCAGCTCCACGACCTCTTTGGTGTCGGTGGGGGCGTTGTATGCCAGCGCGTTGATCTCGTTGGTGGCGCCGATCAGCTCACGCAGCATCGAATCGCGGCGAACGATGGCGGCATGGTGCTGCCAGTTGACGAGCGACAGGGTCTGACCCATCAACTCCAAAATGTACGCTTCGCCGCCCACGGCATCGAGCTTGTTGATGCTTCGCAGGTAATCGATCAGCGAGATGGAGTCGATGGGAATGCGGCTGTTGTACATATCGACCATCGCGGTATAGATGGTCTTATGAATGGGCCGGTAGAAGTCATCGGGCTGCAGCTCGACCTGGGCCTCTTCGACTACCTCGGGCGATAGCAGCATGGCGGCCAGTACATTGGCCTCTGCATCTTGGTTTTGGGGGAGACCCAACTTGGAACCACGGTCCTCGACCGTCAACCCGGTCTCCCTATCGTCATATGCCATGAGCATCCTCATTCATATCGCTTGCGAGCATCCATAGTATCAGTCACAGTCCCAAAACGGGCCGCGCCCCGGCAATCATCACCGGACGAAACGGATGAACGGTCCCGCATTTAGGACTTCACCGCAACGCCTGCCACGGCGCTCGCTGAGCGTAGAAAATAAAAGGGCGCCCTGGTTTCCCAGAGCACCCTTCTTAGAACAAGATTGTTGCGTTGCAGCAAATGCTACTCGGCAGCAGCCTCAGTCTCGACCTCGGCGGTCTCGGCCTCGGCGACCTCAGCGGCCTCCTCGACCTCAGCCTCGGCAGCGAGCTCCTCGGCGGTAACGCCGACGAGAACGACAACCTCGGCCTTGATCTCGCGGTACAGCGAGATGGCAACGGTGTGGGCACCGGCAACCTTGATGGGCTTACCGAGCTCGACGCGCTTGCGGTCGATGTCCATACCGAGCTGAGCCTTGATGGCGTCAGCGATCATAGCGGCGGTAACGGAGCCAAAGAGGATGCCCTCGTCGCCGACCTTGACGTCAACGGTGACCGTCTTGCCCTCGAAGGCAGCCTTGGTCTCGTTGGCGGTAGCCAGACGGACGGCCTCGCGCTTGGCGATGTTGTTGCGACGCTCGTCAAGCTGCTTGAGGTTGCCCTTGGTGGCGGCAACAGCGAGCTTCTTGGGGAACAGGAAGTTCTCAGCGTAACCCTGAGCAACCTCTACGACGTCACCCTCGCCGCCCTTGCCCTTGATCTCATCGAGAAGAATAACCTTCATGATGCGTCTCCCTTCTTAGCCGCGGTCGCGGTTGCCACGAGAGGAAACCACGGGGACGGTGTACGGCAGGAGAGCCATCTCGCGGGCGCGCTTGATGGCGTTGGCGATGTCATGCTGATGCTGCGTGCAAGCGCCAGTGACGCGACGGGGCTTGATCTTGCCACGGTCGGTCATGTACTTACGGAGAAGCTGAGTATCCTTATAGTCGATGAACTCAGTGTTCTCCTTGCAGAACTGGCAGTACTTACGACGCGGCTGACGTGCAGAAAAATCATTAGCCATGTCAAAATACCTTTCATTTGGCAACTTCGGCGAACCGAAGCCGCCTCTCACTCAAAAATAGGTGAACAACCCTTAGAACGGGATGTCCTCATCGTAGACGTCGACCGCGGGCGGCGTAGCCACCGGTGCGGCAGGACGTGCTGCGGGCGCGGGAGCTGCGGGGGCGTAACCGCCCTGATCGTAACCACCCTGGCCACCACGGGAGCTCATAAACTCGATCTCATCGACGATGACTTCAAGCTTGCTCCGGCGCTGGCCGTCGCGCTCCCAAGAGCTGTAGCGCAGCTTGCCCTCGATCGCGACCTTGTTTCCCTTTGCCAGGAAACGGCTCACGGCCTCGGCGCGGGTGCCGAACATAGTGCAGTCGACAAAGTTGGGATAGTCCTCCCACTCGCCAGTCTGCGCGTTGCGGCGACGATCGTTCACGGCGACGCCAAAGGACAGAACCTGGGTTCCGCCGGCGGTGGCGCGCAGCTCGGGATCGCGGGTGAGGTTACCGGTGATGTTCACTCGATTGATGCTCATAACTCACTACTTCCTCTTGGGGCACAAGCCCAGTCCAAAACGACAGTCTTACTCCTGGTCGTCGCGACGGACGATCATGTGGCGGACCACAGCGTCGGTGATGCGCAGGACGCGATCAAGCTCGGCGATCTGGGTAGGATCTGCGTGGAAGTTGATGAGGGTGTAGTCACCATCGGTGAGGTCGTTGATCTCGTAGGCGAGCTTGCGCTTGCCCCACTCGTCAACGGAGTCGACCTTGCCAGCGCCCTCAGCGATCGTGGTATCGATACGCTTCATAACAGCGAGACGAGTCTCGGGGTCGAGCGACGGGTCAACAAAGAACAGCAGTTCATAAGCCTTCATATTGTCACCTCCTCTGGGCAAATGTGGCTTCAGGTCGTGAAGGTGCGCCTGAAGCAGGAAAAGACTTGGTAATAATATCTTTCAACCTCCCAGGCCGCAAGAATATGCAGCTACAACCTCATGACCTCCACATATGCCCATACTCACACGACGTTTCATGCGCATTCCAACCAAATGCTGACCAAAAGCTTGACGGATCTGTTGACAAGATACGGTGCCGTGGGGACAAGCTGAGCCAAGCCGCAGGTCAACGGGCACAAGGCTGTGGTCGCAAAATGCATACCAGTGGCCCACAGCACCACCCAAAGATTTTTAAATTCATTGCCAAGTCGCTTATGAATACCCCTTTTGAACAGTTGAGTTGATCAACCGCGCTGGTCGGATGCCGTTTTTTGGCACCTCAAACCCCACTGCAGCGCCAAGCGCGGCAAGGCGCGGCAAGGCGTTTTAAAAAATGCCAACTTTTCTGTTTGCACTTTGCGATTCCTCGTGTATACTGACTTTCGCATTTAACGGAGAGTTGTCCGAGTGGCCGAAGGAGCACGATTGGAAATCGTGTAGGCGTCAAAAGCGTCTCCAGGGTTCAAATCCCTGACTCTCCGCCAGTTAATTCCAAAGCAGGCCTTCGAGCCTGCTTTGTTTTTACCCCACACGGAGGGGTGGCAGAGTGGTTGAATGCGGCGGTCTCGAAAACCGTTTGGCCTGTATAAGGTCACGAGGGTTCGAATCCCTCCTCCTCCGCCATTTTGGTTGAGAAAGCTCCCGAAAACGGGGGCTTTTTTGTTTAGAGTCCCTTACAAGCAAATACGGCGCAGGAGGAGGGATTCGAACCCGCCCCTCCCTTAAAAACGTGTACATCACCCTCCAAAAACGACATTTTTCGACATCTTTGGAGGCTGGTGTACACGTTTGCATATCGCGTGCGGCACATATCGGCCGATTTACTCACATCCAGTATATTTTCCCACTTCAGCGGACATAAGAGTTGAGTATCGGCTCAAAGCGAGAGGCCATAGATGGATACTCCTGTTCTCATTTCGCATAAAACCGCATGGCTCGTCCATCACGCACCGCAAGATTTGGTTCAATCCGTCGCAAAGCGCGACTACAAGATAGGTGTGCAGGGCCTCTCCACACAACAACGTATCGCGCGTATTCGGCAGGCCCTCACCGACTGCGGTATTCCTTCCAGTATGCTCGCGACCATCGATATTTCTGTCGTGTTCGCCTTCGAGCGCATTCGAACCAGCGGAGTCGCCTGCCATGTTATTGGCCAAAATCTTCCCTACGATCACATCGACGAGCTAACGCCTGGGATCTTTATCACCGACGAAGCCTTCACGTTTGCGCTTGCCGCCGAATGGATGGATAGGATCGAATACCTCGGGTATGGCTACGAAGTCTGCGGCGACTATCGCATGGGGCTGCAACCCTCTGAGCCTTATACCGAGCAGCCAGCCACCACCTCAAAAGATAAGATTGTCGAGATACTCGACCAGCACCCCGGCAAACCCGGTGCCACACGCGCACGGCTCGCACTCAGACATGTCTACGATCATTCGGCCTCTCCCATGGAAAGTGCATCGGCGATTGCCCTTTCGTTGCCCACAAGCGAGGGCGGCCTTGGCTTCCGAGGTATCGAACTCAACAAACCGCTCGTGATCCCTAAGCGGCTTTGGCATTGCACCAAAGCCCGAACACTCAAAATCGATGCCCTTATCACCTACCAGCGCAAAGAACTCGGTATCGAATACAAAGGCGGGTTTCACGACGAAGCCGAACGCAAGGGAGCGGACGCGGAACGGGAGGCCATACTCGCCCAAATGGGGTATCGCATCATCACACTCACTTCGGCTCAGTTCGCGAGCCAGCTCGCGTTCCACCGTGCCATGAACAACATTCGAGAAGCACTTGGCATGCCACGCTGCACCGATGCCGAGTACCAGCGAAAGCAAAACGAGCTACGTAAAGCACTCATCCGCAACTGGAAGGGTGCACAGGACGCTGAAGCACCTACCGAGTAGTGCCGCTTGCCGCTCGCCACGCCAAAACGTGTACATCACCCTCCAAAAACGACATTTTTCGACATCTTTGGAGGCCGATGTACACGTTTGGGCCCTACGCCCGCACCCGCTGCCGACCGTTTGCCGAGGAATGGGACCGTAACGACCGACAACCATGTACTATGTACGGGCATTGTCTAAACCCGCAATCCAAAGGACCCTATCTTGCCCGTCGTCGCCGCTATGACTGTTACCGCCCACGCCTCGGATGCCATGGTCGCCATCCCGTTTTGGCTCGAGATGTTCGCCGTCGTCGCGGCATCGATTTCGGGCGTATTGGTCGCGCGTGAACATAAGCTCGACTTGGTGGGTGCGGTCGCACTCGCCGTAGTCTGCGGCCTGGGAGGCGGTCTTTTGCGCGACATGACGCTCCAAGTCGGTAACGTCTACATCCTCAACCAGCCCATGGCCCTGCCGCTCTCCATCGCCACGGCGGCCATCATCTATATCTTTCCGGCAATCGTCGATAAGCCCGAAAAGCTCATTCCGCTGCTCGACATCATCTCGGTGGGCATTTATGCCGCTACCGGCGCAGACAAGGCGCTGGTCTACGGATTTGCGCCCGCCGTTTGCATCATGATGGGCTTCTTTACCGCGGTGGGCGGCGGCATGTTGCGCGATGGATTTATGGGCGTGGTGCCGGGCATTTTCCAGCGCACCAACTTTTACGCCATCGCGGCCATCGCCGGATCGGCAAGCTATGTATGTCTTGTTATGAGCGGTATCGTCAGCAACGTTACGGCACTCATCGTGTGCGTCGCGGTGACCATGGGCTTGCGCTGGCTGTCGCTGCGTTTTGACATCAAGAGTCCCACCGAGGAAGACATCGCGCGCTTTTTGCATCGCAAGAAGTAACAGCCGAAGTCACGCCGCGGCACCCCTTTCCGCGCCGAGCGATATGGCTATCGAGCAAATCCACCGGCAATTGCAACTTCTTGTGAACGATCGCCCACTCAGGATATTGCAACCGAGAGTTCCTTTTACGGCACCCCCGCGAAGGGTACCCTGTTAGGTACATGCAAAACACCTAGCAAAGGAACCGTTATGCTCCAAAAGCAATCCACGGCCCTGCCGCGGCACACCATGCGCGCAAGCCTGCTCATGGTATTGGCTCTCATCGCGTTCGCGTTGACCTCCCTTCCGGCGACCGCCTTCGCCGGCACGGACACCGCCGGTAACGTACTCGCGACTGACGATGACTCCAATCCGTCCGGCGTCGAGGGTGACCTGTACTGGGCCGGTCAGGCCCTCAACTTAGACGATGCGTCCATCGACCGCGATATCATCGCCGCGGGCGATACCCTCTCGATCCGCGACTGCACGGTGGGCGGCGCCGTCCGTCTGGCGGCACGCACCATCGACATTGCCAAGGCCACGGTTGATGGCAGCGTCACGGTGGTCGGTCAGCACGTTGTGCTCAATTCCGACAGCGTCGCCAACTGTTTTTACGCAATGGGCGAGACGGTTGCCCTGCGAGGCTCCACCAAGTCGGCAGCACTTGCAGGCGATACGGTGACCATCGACGGCACCGTCGAGGGCGATGTCGAGGTTTGGGCCGATAAGCTCGTCTTGGGCAAGAACGCCCACATCACCGGCACCGTGAACGCTCACGTCTCCGAGGACCCCGAGCGCGCCGCGGGAGCCGAGGTCGGCGCGCTTAAGATCGACCGCACCGAGAATGAAGATACTTCCACCTTTAACGATGTCATCGGCGGCATCGTCGCCGCGGCGCTCTCGACCTGCTTTGTCGCCCTGCTGCTCGAGCTCGTCTTTCCGCGTGCGACCGCCAGTGCCGCCGGCATGCTCCACCAGCGCCCCACGCCCCTGTGGGTGAGTGGTCTTCTGGGCACAGTCGCTATCGCCCCTGCCGTCCTGCTGCTGATTATCTCGATCGCCGGGCTGTCACTCGCCGGAACCCTTTTGTGCGCCGTGATTGGCATCGCGCTGGTCTCCACCGCCTTCGCGGGCTGCGCCGTTGCGCGCATGGTCGGACACAGCCAGAACCGCTACGCCATGGCAGCCGTCGGCGGCATAATCGCGGGCGTGCTCACGGCAATCCCTCTCGTCGGCGACTTCATCAGCGGCGTAGCTTTCGTCTTCACGCTCGGCTACATCGTCCAGATCATCTGGCGCAACGCCCACCTCAAACCGCAGCAGCCCGCCAACATGCCAGGACTCCCCACCGCTTAAGCTGGCCAAACCACCACAATGGGGACAGGCACCTTTGTGGTGGTGCAAAGGGGTCAGGTTACTTTGCACCAACAAACGAAGCGGGGCATCCGATCACATTCGACCGGGTGCCCCGCTTTTTCATGTCTCGTGTTGACGGTCGAGACGAACGGTTACTCCTCAGAGCCCTCGTCACGCTTACGGCTGCGGATGAGGTGCGCCACACCAATGCACAGCACCGCGCCACCAGCGATCCAAGTGAACGTCACGCCGTTGAGACCGGTGAGGGGAAGGCCAACCTGCTTGGTATCGCCAACGGTGATGTTGAAGGTACCGTCGGCGTTGGTGAGGCTGTCTTCTTTAAGATCGAGTTTATTATCGCCAACCTTTCCGGCACTTGTATCGTTGAGGCCAGCGATGACCTTGGTTGTCTGGCTGGTTTTAAGCTCACCAGTGACGGTGGTGAGGCCAGCGGCAGGGCCATCGTCGGTCATGGTCGGCTTGATCTCAAAGGTGAAGGAATCGACTGCGGTATAACCATCGGGAGCAGAAACCTCCTTGACGGTATAGACGCCAGCATCGAGACCGGTAAGCGTAATGACACCATCGCTGTTCGTCGTAAGAATGACCTCGTTGGTGCTCAATTTGCCCTTATCATCGACATATTTTAGTTCTTCGTTTTTCCCGTCCCCATTGGTCGTAATGGTGAACTTAGCATTTGGAAGTTTCGTCTCGGTACCCAGGTCGACCTTGTTGATCCTGAGGCCGTAGGTGTAGTCCTTGACCGTGTCGGGCGGAGTCTGGCCCTTGCTATCCCTGTTCATGGGATTGTTGGAGTACTTAAGTATCACGGTGTTGTCGTTACTCTTAGTACCGGCAACAAAAGCGTCCTCGTTAATCTGTGCCGTATAAGAGACAACGATGCAGGACTGGTTAGTGATTCGGCTGACGCCCTTCAGGTTTTGGCAGGTCCATGTTGTCGTCTTTGCGTTGGTCGAGCTATCGACAGTTTCACCACTCTGGGTAAAGCTGGTCGTTATTTCCGTTCCCTTCATATGGGTCAGATCGGCTTTTGCCTCGCTCACGGTATCGTACAGATAGACCTTGGCGCCCGGCTGCAGCGTCAAGCCCTTGGAGATCTGGTCGGAGAACTCGTAGTAATACGTCTCGTACTTGTCGAAGTTCTCGGCGACTGTGCCGTAGAGGTTGTACGTCACGTTCTGGCCGATCTGGGAGTCGGCAGCGTCGTGCTCCTTGCGGTCGGCGTCGCTCACTATCTTTTTCTCGACGGTGGGGATGCCAGTTTTCTCGTTGACCTCAACGGGCGTGTCTCCCACGACAGTGAAGATGGGGGACGTACCCGCCTCACCATCACCAATAGTGTCGGCATCGGTCACAAAGAGCCAGTAACCATGTTCAAGACCGGAGACAGCACCACCAGTCGTTGTTTTTTTCTCAGTAAGATCGTCTACAGCAGCGGCAATTGCATAAGCAATTTCATCAGAGCCAACGCGATATGTATCGTTGGTCCCCGTCACCTTATTCGTAATCCAGTCCGCAGCATCTTGCGCAGTCGTTCCCGCATAAGACTTGTCCGCCGTTGTGATAACACCCTCGACAGCGTTCTTTACGCCACCGTTCGCCCAAGCGATGTTGCTCGCGACCGTCTTACCTTCAACCGTAGCAACATCGGCCTTAAAAATCTGATAGCCATCAAATTCGGTATGGTTGTTCTGAACGTTCGTAATTTTCACCGAGCCGTTCGCAGCGGTTGCCGCATCCGCAGCAAACGCCATGGTCACAGGGGCTATCACGCCACCAAAGCTCAGAGCCGCAGTGAGGCCGACGGTTACTGCCAGGCGGGCGATGTTTTTGGTTGTCTTCATGTTTGGACCTCTTTCTTGGAGGTTGCTTTAAAGCTTGTCGATGCCAAAAGTCGGCAGGTTATATCCCTGCATCCAAATCGCTACGGAGGCAGTACGCCACTGAGCAAGGGGGGGGGGACAATTATTTATCACGGCGACCTCCTCCCCGCTTGATGACGAGCGCGGCGACAATAGCCGCCACTCCGATGGCAGCCAAAGCCGCCACCAGCACCAACGTTCTATCTCCCGTCGAGGGCATAAAGCCTCGACTTGCTTCTTTGCTTGGGGTGTTGAGCACCGAAAATTCAATCGCCCCCGTCCCGGCATCGGCAGCATCAACCCGCAAGGGGCTTTCGGCCGACACGGTTACCTTGGGTTTCACTGCGGCAACCTGTTTGACGTCCAGACCGTCAGCAGCAACCGTCACCGTTCGCTTGTCCTCAAAGGCGGTGTAGCCCTTGGGCGCCGCGACCTCCTCAACGGTATAGACGCCCGCGTCCACGCCGTTCAGCTCCAAGCGTCCATCTTCGCCAGACACGACATACGCATCCGCATCCGTCGTCCACGTACCGTCAGCCGCCAGCGTGCGGCCGCGGTCATCAGTGATGCGCAGCTTGGCACCAGCGAGAGGATTGTCGTCCGTGCTCGAGCGTTTAATCAGGCTGAGCCCCCAGGTGTAGGCCGTCGCGTCATCGCTCGGCGTGTGGGTGAAGCCGGCGTCGCCGGACTGGTCGGCGAAGGGAGAGCGCGGGTAGCGCAGGTAGACCTCGTTGGGGTTGCCCTTGGCGATGCCGTGGTTGCAGCCGCTGTTGAGCGGCGCGTCGTACACGGCGACCACGCGGGCGCCCGCGGCAAAGGCGTCCGTTCCGCCGAGCGCGGCGACCAGGTCGCCGGTGCGCACGGTGAAGGCGCTGCCCTCGACCGAGACCCTGCACTGGGTCGTGATGTCGGTCCAACCCTTGGCGACCTCGGTGCCGGCGCGTCCGTCCTTGCCGGTCGAGACGGCGTCGAAGCCGCCGTCCGCGCCCACCGCCACGTACACGCGCATGCTCGCGGCGACCTTCGATGCGTCGAGCCCCGCGCTCATGGTGTCAACGAACTGCACCGCGTAG
This sequence comes from uncultured Collinsella sp., assembly GCA_902464175.1. Taxonomy (GTDB): domain Bacteria; phylum Actinomycetota; class Coriobacteriia; order Coriobacteriales; family Coriobacteriaceae; genus Collinsella. Next base: position 20,990 of record CABQHZ010000010.1, read on the forward strand.
GTGTCGTAGGCCGTGAGCCCCGCCGGGACCGTGGCCGAGAGGCGCCAGCACAGGTCGTCGGCGACCGTGGCGTCGGCGGCTTTGCCCCAGGTGCCGGTGCTGTCCTCCAGCACGTGCTTGGCGACCGCAGGCGTCGCCGCCTTGGGTTTGACGGTGACGGCGCTGCCGCCGACCAGGGCCATGATCGGCGCGGTACCGGCCTCGTTCTGGGCGATGGCATTGTCGTCGGCGATGATGAGCCAGTAGCCGCAGGGCAGCTCGGCCGCTGTGCCCGCGTTAAGGGCCACAGGCACGGCGCCCGCTTTGACAATCGCGCGGGCAAGCTTTGCCGTCAGCGCAGTCGCCATGTGCCCGTCGGCATTCATCCATTCGGCAGCCTCTTGCGCCGTCGATGCCGAGCCATCAAGCCCCGCATCATGAAGCACAGGGAGAACAGCTTGGCGGACGGCGTCATTTGCCCACGTTATGTCAGTTGCGACCTTTTGGTCGGCATCGGCGTCGTCGACAACGGTCGCCGAAAAGAGCTGATACGCGTCATACCGCGTCGCAACTGTACCGTCCACCGTAATGGCTCCGGTGTCGGCGGCGCGGGCCGCCCCAGGGGCAATCGCGAAAGAAAAGACGGCGGCCACAACCATCGCCACGACGGTCAACATATGACGGAGCGATTTACTCACGACGACCACCTCGATCCAGCTCGCGATGGCGCCGAGCATGCATCCACGTCGCGGCAAAACACAGCATCGAAGCGCCAGCCAGATACGTCATAGTCAAACCAGCCCCGCCCGCCTCGGGAAGCGTGGTCGAGTACTTGTTGGTAAAGGTCGGCGAGGTTGTGGGGTCAGCGCCGTCATAGGTAACGGTGGTATTGAGCTTTCCGTTGCCGTTGGTCACCGTAACCGTGACCTTGTGCTCAGCCGTGTCGTAGGTAATGTGATCTTTGACGTTGCCCTCAGCGCCCTTGGGAACGACCTCGGAGATGGTGTAGGTGTAGGTGTCGGCTTTGTTGTACTCGATGGGAAAAGAGACGTTCCTCTCAGCGTCATTAGTCACCGTCTGGAGTACCTTGCCCTCGGCATCCTTGAGCTCGAACGAGAACTGTCCTTCCTTGAAGGTTCCGCCTTCAAGCACTTTCTTAGCCCGGATTGTCGCGGATCCCTCTAGGCGATTATCGTAGACCCAGATCTCGTCCTTTTTGTCATCGCCGACAATCTTCGCGTTGCCGACGATAGCCTTCGCCTTTTCGAGCGCGGCTTGATACACCTCATTACTTGCTTCGCCCTTAAGCATGATCCACGTGGGACCTGTTGTGTCGTACCCCTCAGGCGCCTTCGACTCCACAAGCTTGTAGAGCACGCAATTAGTCATCTTTTTGGTGCTCGTGCCGAACGAGATTTTTCCGCTGCCATCGGTCTTGGCAGTCTGGAATTTCTCCTCAGTCTCACCGGCGCCATCCATGGCCACACTGTAGAGCGTAAACTCAGCACCCCCGAGCGGTGCGCCGACCTGCTGGGCGTCGTACTTGGTCATCGTGATGCCGTAGCCGTTGCCGCCTGCGGTAGCAGAAGCGCTCTGGACAGTCCATGTTCGATCATCAGTCGCAGAACCGTCCTTCACACCCGTAAGCATGGCGGTATTGGAAAGAGGAACCTTGTCGCCAGGATTTCCGCTCGGGATGACCTCGTACTCGACCTTGAGATACTTGCCGTCGGGCACGTTAAGCGTCAGCTTCGTACGCGAGGCGGAATCATCCTCGACTTGCTCCATTTTCGACGAATAGTCCTTATCAGTCAGCGGTGACCAGGCACCATTCGCGCGCTCATAGACCTTAAGCGTCGATGGCACCAAAGTGCACTTGGCATCCATGGTGTCGACCAGCTCGAGGACATCAGCGCCACTCTTAAGATCGACAGCTGACTCGTTGACCAGAATGGTGTACTTGATGCGGTTGCTGCTAGCAACCTGCTCGCCAACTTTCTTGATGACATTGTTCTTAATGGCGACAGTGCCGCTGCCAGAGTCGAACTTCTTGTTTCCCGACTCAGCGCTGGCCTTGTTGGTAAACTTCACCTCATTTGTGGAGGTATCGAGCTCATTGCGCTTGACCGCCGTCTGATACGTAAGCTTGGCGTAACCAGCGTATTCGCCAAACTCTGTTGTGGGGATGGAGAAGGTGACAGTATTCGACGAAGCGTCGGACTTCACTTGGTCGCCCGTAAGATCCTTGCCATTCGTATAACCTTGCGGGAGCGTCGTTACGCCATCGCCGCGTCCGTAGTTGTTCGCCACCGGAGGCGTGTGCGGGTTCTGATACAGCAAGTATTTGGCAGAACCAGGCACATAGCTCATGCCAGCGGGAAGGGTATCGACGATATTAAGCGGATTGCCGTTGAGCTTGGTCGCGCCGTAATAGTCCTCGCCAACCGTAGAGGCGCGGTTCGCATAGACCGTCCAGTTGATAACCCAAGCGCCCTTTTCTTTCGAGCCGTCGACCTTGCCCCAGTCAAAGCTCTCGTCCCATTTGGCGACAGCTTCCGAGGCGAGCTTTTCCACCGCGGGGCTAGGTGCCTCGTTGTTGACGACATAGGTGACTACATCGGTAAGGGAAGATTTCCAGTTTTGAACTCCAACGGCAGCGAAATTCGAGTACCAGCCCGGCAGAGCGTCGGTCTTCGTTTTATAGGTAATCTCCGCATACCGTGACTGCTCAAGCGCTTTCTTAACTTTTTCGTTTTTGGTGTATATATCGAGATTGATGTTCTTTTTGGTGCCGATCGAAGATGTATCGTACTTATTCCAGAAATTCCAGTCTTGCCCCTTTTTCAGCTCCACGTCTCCGATTTTGATGGAGTAGCTTTCGGGAACAGGGCCGAGCGTCTGACTCAAAGCGCTCTGAAATGTGTCGTACACGGTAACGTTATCAGGATTGTACGCATTCACGATTGAGCGTAGGTCAACGACGAGTTTCCAGGTGGCCGTGCCGTCCGTGGCAGCAGTGCTCCAGTCCACACGGCTCTTGACAACAAAAGAGTTACCGACAAGCTGCGGCGTAAACGTATTACCGCTGGTGCCTGATACGCGGCCCTCGTGCTCAATCCTCGCCTCGTTGCTCACCGTTTCGTATGAATTCGTGTCCTTCATCTTGGTGTGATATTCGATGCGATAAGTGGCGTACTTGTCGGCAAGGTCGGCCGGGAACTTGAAGCTAAAGGACTTCTGCGACGTTTCGATCACGTCGGTATAAAGAGCCGAACTAGAATCGCCTTTATATACCGCGTAATTCCCCGTATACATTTGTTTATTGTCCAGCGTGTCGGTGAACACATAGCCGCTCATGTCGGCCTTGAGCTCGCCTTGGTTGAGCTTGACCGTCCACTTAATGTCAGACGGGTTGCCTGAGCCTTTGAACTTGTTGATCATGTCATAACGAAATTGACTAGGGGCAGCCGTGACCGTGCCATACTGGCGGCCACTGGTACCGCCCCACTCCCACGTTGCCGTGTTTTTGGAGGCGTCCTGTTTGTCGATAAACTCGCCGTTATTCGCGGAGACGCCGCTCTTCAACACCGTTTCGTACATGATCGTGTGGTCGCCCTTGGAAAGGTTTCCCAAACTGTCGAGGGTCGCGGTCTGATCGTTGACCGTCGGCTGCGGGTCGAGCTTCTTGCCATCGAGCAGGAAGCTGCCCTCCACAAATTCGAAGTTCTCGCCCAGCGCATCGGTGAACTTGACGTTCGTGGCATACGACTCAACGGTGAGCTCAACGGTCCAGGTGACCTTGGCTACGCCGTCGGCGCCCTGGGAGAAGGTTCCCGACTTCGTTCCCATGACGCTGCCGTCCTCGGTGGGGATATCAATCGTTCCCGCACCAGGGAACACGACAGATGCGTTGCCATCAGAGCCAACATCCTTGTTTTTAAGCTGGAACGAGAAGTTCGCCGCGACATGAACATCTGCGGGATTTGACGAGAGCCACGTCTCGTCAAACGTAAAGACAACCTTATTGTCCTCGATCCTCCATGTGCCAGCCTTGGCAGCGGTAGCCTCCGGACCCTCCATGAGGACACCACCGTCGTTATCGTCGACGATAATGGTATCGGGAAACTCATAGACAGCGATGTTATTCCCGGGCTTAGGCGCCTTGTCGGTGTTGAACATTGCTGAGAAAGCTCCATAGAGCTTCGTAGTGGACGTTACAGCGCCATCAAGCTTTTGGGTATGGTTCTCGTCGGTAAACAGCTCAACTGTAACGTTCGCCGTCGTCCCATCAATCACAATCGGCGCCGGCGTCGTCGCATCCTCGGCGCGCACGGGGGCTGCGCCGTGAATAACGGCGGCGGTAAGGCTAATCAAAATGAAGATCAAGGCCGCCATACCCAGCGACCGTGAGCGGTGTGCGTTCATAGTTGTCCCCTAATTCCTACAACACAGTGTGGAATACGGCGAATCGTCGAATCGAACACAAACCCCAACATCAACAAGAACCTACCTAGCGCATTGCAAGAACCCATTGGGGAGCAACTTCTAAGACGGTCCGTCTATGCCACGTGCATAAAATACAACATAGATACCAATCATGTAAACCGCAGGTCAAGAGGTCTTTTAATTTAATACCAGTGGATATTTACCTGTTAACAGTTTTGTATCAAAGCGGTCATATTTCAATGATTCCTGTATATGTTTAAACAACCTAACTTTACCCGGAATGGCCCAGAAGGAGGCATCGTCTCCGTCGTGGTGCAAACTAACCTAACCCCCTTGCACCAAAAAGGGCGCCGACCATCGCGGTCGACGCCCTTTCTTATTGGCGGTTATAAGCCCCAGCGCTTATTTGTTGACCTGGCCGGCGCGGACGGCAGCCTTCTTGCGGTCGGTGGCGTTGAGCAGACGCTTGCGCAGGCGGATGTTCTTGGGAGTAATCTCCACCAGCTCGTCGTCGGCGATGTACTCCAGCGCCTCTTCCAGCGAGAAGGTGCGGGGCGGCACCAGCTGGACGGAGATATCGGAGGTCGAAGAACGCTGGTTGCCCAGGTTCTTGGTGCGGGCGATGTTGACGACCATGTCGCCGGCCTTGCTGCGCTCGCCCACGATCATGCCCTCGTAGCACTCGGTGCCCGGCTCAACAAACAGCTGGCCGCGCTCCTGCAGCGTACCCAGGGCATAGGCAACGGCCTTCTCGGTGGTCATGGAGATCATGGCGCCGTTCTGACGGTTGCCGATCTCGCCGGCGTAGGGGCCATACTCCAGGAAGGTGTGGTAGAACACGCCCTCGCCGTGGGTGACGTTCATGATGCGGTTCTTAAGGCCCATGATGCCGCGGGTCGGGATCTTAAACTCGAGGTGCGTCACGATGCCCGAGGTATCCATGCTCGTCATGATGCCGCCGGAGGTACCGAAGACCTCAACGACCTTGCCCGAGTACTCGTCCGGGCACTCGACGACGGCCTGCTCGACGGGCTCCATCTTGTTGCCGTTCTCGTCCTTCTTAAACAGAACGCGGGGACGGCCAACCTGGAACTCAAAGCCCTCGCGACGCATGGACTCCATCAGAACGGACAGGTGCAGGATGCCGCGACCCGAGACCTCGACGCCGCTCTTGTCCTCGAGCTCCTCGATCTTCATGGTCACGTTGTTCTCGGCCTCGTTGAACAGGCGCTCCTTGAGCTGACGGGCGCCCACGATGTCGCCGTCGCGACCGACGAGCGGGGAGGTCGAAGCCTCAAAGACGATGGACAGAGTCGGCGGGTCGATCTCGATGGGCTCGAGCTCAACGGGGTTCTCGGGGTCGGTGTAGACATCGCCGATATCGGTGCGGTCGATGCCCACGACGGCGGCGATGTCGCCGGCGCCGACTTCCTGGCATTCGGTGCGGCCCAGGTAGTCGAAGGTAAAGAGCTGCTTGACGGTAGCGGTGGCGCTGGAGCCGTCGTTCTTGACGACCAGAATCTGATCGCCCTGATGGATGGTGCCGGAGTACACGCGACCGATGCCGATACGGCCAACGAAGTTGGAGTGGTCGATGGTCACGCACTGCATGGCCAGCGGGGCGTTCTCGTCAACCTCAGGAGCGGGCATGTCGTCGATGATCATATCGAGCAGCGGATACATGTCCATGTTGCCGTCGTTGGGGTCAAGACGGGCAAAGCCATTCATGGCACTGGCGTAGACCACGTGCTCCATGGCGAACTCGAGCTGGTCGTCGGTGGCACCCAGGTCGGCCATAAGGTCCAGGCAGTCGTTGTAGGCCTTCTCGGGGTTGGCGCCCGGACGATCGATCTTGTTGATAACGATCATGATCTTGAGGCCGGTGTCGATAGCGTGACGCAGCACGAAGCGAGTCTGGGGCATGGGGCCCTCAAAAGCGTCGACCAGCAGCAGGGCGCCGTCGGCCATACGCAGCACGCGCTCGACCTCGCCGCCAAAGTCGGCGTGGCCCGGGGTGTCGATGACGTTGATCTTGACGTCCTTGTACTCGATAGAGATGTTCTTGGCGAGAATCGTGATGCCGCGCTCGCGCTCCTGGTCGTTAGAGTCCAGGACGCGGTCCTCGACCTGCTGGTTGGCACGGAAGGCGTCCGTGGCACGCAGGAGCTTGTCGACCATCGTCGTCTTGCCGTGGTCGACGTGGGCGATGATGGCGATGTTCCTCAGATTGTCTACGCGCATGTAGTTCCCCTATCTTCTATCCATATACAAACGGCACGCGTATGCGGCCCGCCCAGCGACACAACGCTCAGCGGGAATATTGAGCCTTTTACCGAAAACTCGTTTATTTTAGCGATTTTAGATGAGAGGGGTTTCCTCACCTGCAGGTTCAGGGTCGCTCCACATAAAACCATCGCCGGCACCCATGCCCTCATACAGCACGTATGCCGAAAAACCGCTCTCGAGCGTGGTTTCGAAGAAGCTCACGAGCAGGGCGTCGTGATAGCCGCCGTCAATTTCGACACAACCGGTGTAGCCGATGGCATAGCGGGCGATGCGGCCCAGGCCCTCGTCCTTAAGACCCATCTTGTGCTCGGAGATAAAGTTGGTGGCCGCCTCGAGGCACGCCTCTTCGCCATCCTCATCGAGCGCCGCCAGATAACGGTTGGAAGCAGCGTCCTCGATCGCCACAACTACACCCGGATTCTCGCCAGCGGCAAGATCGTCCAAGAACGCACCAATCAGGTCACACACCATGGCGTCGAGCTCGGCGGAGACGTTACCGGCGTCCTGCATATCCTGTGCCATCTTTAGACCTTCCCATCGAGTCTGGCGTCGTTACAGTTCTTGTGCCTCGGCAGCGATCTTGGCGGCAGCGTCGCGGGCGCGCATCATATCCATCGCGCGCTTGTCGAGTACTTTGATCTGGTTGGTCAGCATTACTGCATCGACCACACCCCAGATTACCAAGCCTGTTGAAATCGAAAACCCAAGCGCACCAACTGTACCACGAAGGCGCGAGCAGATTGCCGCGACAAGGGCGGAGACGACAACCATCTTGATAAACGAGCAGCGGCGCTCGCGAAGCGTGCGGGCCTGCGTCACATAGGCAATGCGTGCCGCCTCAGAAGCCTCCGAGCGCATCTGGGCCTCGCGCGCAATGGCCGCCGCCTCAGCCGACATACCGCCGGCCATCAGCGAACACTCCGCAACTCTGCCGCCCCGCATTTAGAAGTCATCGGGGGAGAGCGTATGGACGAACTCGTCGAACTTCTCGAACTCCTGCTCGTCGTCGACTTCCTCGGCGTGGGTAGAAACAGTGCCCAGGCGATTCATGATGTCGTCCTCCACAAACATGGGGGCATTGCTGCGCACGGCAAGGGCAATGGCATCACTGGGACGAGCGTCGATCTTGCGCTCCTCGCCATCGGCCAGTACGACGATCGTCGCGTAGAACACCGGCGGCTCGGCGCGAACGATCTCGATGCGCTCGAGCTTGGCGCCCAGGGCGTCAACGGTATCGAGCAGCAGGTCATGGGTAATCGGGCGCTCGGCGCGGCCGCTATCGATGCCGCGGCTGATGGCAGCAGCTTCAAACGAACCAGTCTGAATGGAAAGGGAACGCAGCGGCGCGGGCGAGTCCGATTTGCTGCTGCGCTCACGAAGTACGATAAGCGATGGCACGGGACCGGCGGCCATGACGATGGTCTCTATGTCGACACGAACCATGGAACACCTCCGGTACGTAGCGGTTAACACGCGGCAGCCCGCCGCATTGAATAGCTATACTACCCAAACTTTCGCACAGCACACAAAATCAAAGTAGTTAATTTG
>CABQHZ010000011.1 GCA_902464175.1 uncultured Collinsella sp.
AGCACTTCCAGACCGAGGCCAACGAGACCGACCCCAACCTGGCGCCGGGTACGACCAAGATTAAGTAGCTGCTAGCTGCTGAGCCACAACTGAAACGTCTGTCCAGGCGGAGGCATATAAGGTTCCCTGCTCGGACAGTCCTGCGCAAGACGAAGGCCACATTAAGTGGCCTTCTTTGCGTGCGGAACTCGCGATGAACCTTATATGCCTCCGCCTGGACAGACGCCCTGATGTTGGGGCGTGGCTTGTCTTGGGTGTATCGCCGAACATATATAAGTTGAAGGCCACGTTATGTGGCCTTCTTTGTTTGCGGAAAGTGTATCCCGGAATTCTTGTCTGGAATGGGATGCAGTTTCCGCTTGGGACCCGATTGGGAAAGTGTGTCCCACTATTCAGCTGGATTCCGGGATGTATTTTCCCGTTGAGGACCCTTTGGGAAAGTGCGTCCCGGTCTGGGCGCTCAAACTGGGATGGATTTTCCGGATGAGGGCTTGACGGAAAATGTGTCTCGTTCCGGGCGCTAATTGTGGGATGCAGTTTCCGCTTGCGGAGTCTCCACTCAACAGAAAACCCGGGTAGCCAAGTTGTTTGGCTACCCGGGTTTTTGGGTTGTCGATATGTTCGACTGGCTACTAGTGGGTCTTGCGACGCTTGATCAGCATGATGAGGGCTATCACTACGAGCGTTGCTCCCGCTGCTGCTGCGGTGGCGACTAGGGCGAATGTTTGGTCGCCGGTGTTTGCGAGGTTCTTCGCTGTGGTCGTAGTCTTGACCTTGGTGTCGGTCTTAGCTCCGTTGTCGGACTTGGGCTTGTCCGGGTTCGTCGGGGTCTCAGGAGTCTCGGGGTCCTTTGAGCCTTCGGAATCGGTTGGGCCGGCGGTGTTTACCAGCGTATGGTCCAGGAACTTCTTGGCGCCCTCACTTGCCTGTGAGAACAGGCGGCGCGTGCGGATCGGGGTGGCGTTCACCGTTGTGGGCGCCGTCTCCTCGGCCTCGATATTCACGAGCGTCGTGCCGGTGTCGAGGCCCACGTCGTTGTATCCCACGTGGCAGTAGTACTGTGCGCCGTCATCGTCTGCGGTCAGGTCAATCTCGAGCTTCGAGGCCGTTCCAGCCGCGAGGTTGCCATCGGCGCCCACGAGCTTAAACTCTGTCTCGCCGCGACCCTTGCGATACCACATATATGTCGGCGCTAGCTCCGTTTCGCTACCGTCGGCACCGAACTGCTTCACGTGGCCAATCGCCGAGAGCGTCAGGTGGCTTCCCGCCGTGCGCTCAACCGAAGAGTCGTATCCAAGATCCGACCCCTCCGCAGCATCCGCCGCAGGTCCGCTCACGGTCATCGTCATGCCATCGGGCATGGTCTTGACCGTGATGATTGCCGAGCGAATACCTGTTTCGGTCGTGGATCCATTCTTAACGGCGGCGATGGCGAATCGATACTCCGTATTGGGCTGCAGCCCATCCCACTTGAGCGAGGTCTGCGTGTTGTCGGCAATCTTCCAGCTGTTCACGACGGCGTCCGCCGCATTGCTCTGCAGCATGCCCACGCCGTAGCTAAAGCCGTTCTTGTTTGCGAGTACATCGTCCCAGCTAAACGTAACGCTGGTCGAATCGACGGCGTTTGCCGTAAAGCCCGTCACGGCCGGCGCGTCGGGCATCTCGACGTCCTTAACGTCATAGCCCACGATCCAGAACTGGTCGGTGTCCTTGGTGCCGAGCTTGTCGCCCGAGTCTGCCTCGAACTTGTCGACATCCACCGCGTTGACGCCCAGACGCCACACAAAACCGTACTTGCCCTGCGCGGCCTCGGGCAGATTGTCGACGGTGCCGCCGTATTCGGTCGATTCACTCGAGGAGTTACCCGTAGTAAAGCCGGCGTTGGCACCAAAGCACAGACCGCCAAACAACTCGTGCTTTGCGAGCTTCGCGCCCATGACAACGCTGCCGTTCAGCGTAAAGCCGTACTCAAACTCCTGCTCCTCGCCCTCCTCGACTTCGATGGTCTGCTCAATACTCGCTCCCGACTGCGCGACGGCGCCGTTAAACCCATCGTGCGTGTAGGCGCGCGTTACGCCAGGCTTGCCCAGGCCAAAGGAATCCCCAACGGGAGTCTCGCCGTTGAGCGTCGTTTGATAGGTTCCGGGTTCTCCCGACCGGTTGGTCAAAAAGTAGCTGAGCGGCGTCATATTGTGCTGTTTGGCAATGCGGTCATAGGCCTCGACATTAACGACCGAGGTCTGCGCGCCGAGCGACACGGGCGCCGCCATCACGCCCTTGCCACCAGTTTCCTCATTTTCGATCTCGTACTCGTAATAGACCATCGGAATCGTGTAGAGCACGGCCTTGTCGCCTTCGCCGGCATGCGACTCATAACTTACGCTGGCGCTCACTGTGCGCTCGCTCCGATAGTCATAGCATCCCTCGGCGGCAAAATCGACCGAAGCATTAATCGCGACCAGGGGCGGACCGGTCTGCACCTCGACGGCAACGCCCAACTCGGCGCCAATGGTATAGCCCTGGGATGTCCCCGTGCTCTTTCCCTCGCCGTATGACGTGCCGCCCAACACCAGATAGCCGTATGCCTGCTCCAGATCCTCAACATAGGGAGCATCCTGCAGCACAGCGAGCACGCGCGGGTTGGTATAGACCTTGTAGCGGTCCTTGTACGTGATCTTGACGCTGTCATTGTCGACATCGGGCAGCGCGAGCGAGATAAATGTGCCGTAGGTAGTGCCGCGACGGTTGCTCTCGCTAATCACCTGCTCCTCGCCGCGGCGCACCCTTCCGTTCTCGTCGAGCGAAAGATGCGAGGCGGTCATCCAATAGTAGTCATCGTTCTTGCGCAGGTCCTCGTCGCGGTGCTTGCCCACCACGGCGATAAAGCTCTCGTTATAGCGGTCCGAACCCGAGACGCTGCCTGCCTTGACGTCGCTGATCCACACCTGCTCTATACCCTTGTGGTCATGCTTGTTGCTGCTGTTGTATTGCTGACCGCTCATGCTCATGGTTCCGACCATGGACCCCAAGCCCTGAGCCCCGCTCTGTGCCGTGTTGCAGGCAAAGTCGCGGAACACATCGCCGCCCACGAGCACCTCGTCAACCGCCAGCTGCTCGGACAGGCCGTCAAGGTTGGCAGTGGCAAGGGCAATAGGCGCCAAGGTGCACGGATAGCGCTTATCCTGAGCGCTATCCTTCCATGCGCTGTTGGGCACATGCATCAGCCCATAGGAGGCGAGGAGCCCGTCTCTGTATTCCTTGCAATCGGAAAGCTTGAACTCGCCAGATTCCGAGTCAAAATACGCGTAGCGGTACAGCGCGCCGTACAGCCCCTTGCTGCCGTCAGAAGCGCCGTAATCAAAAGCGCTGCGTTGCCAGTCATAGCCCGCAAGAATAAGGCCCGTGACGGTTTCACCCGTCTTCTTTCCTTCTTCATCGTAGGCAGCAAACGTGCCGAACGTCGCATTCGCAGCGACCATGGTCTTGCCGTTCGCGGAGAGGGAGATTGCGCCCGCGTCACCCAGAGCATCGACATGGACGAGCGCACCCTTGGATGCATCCCACGAAAACAGCTCGCAATGCGTCGACTTATCAATATTCTTCTTGCCGTAGGGTGCCGATACCACGATAGCGAGGTCATCGCAAAAATCGCGGTCGAGGTCTCCGGCCGCTAGCGAAACGACAGGAGATGACTGAAGCTGCGTCCAGGAGTCGTTCCCGCCCTTGTTGTGCGTGGTGTAGTCCGCGGCGTTACCGGCATCGATTTTGACGACGCTTTGCTTCCAGTTGCCGCCCTCCAAGTCATACATGTCGACTACAGCCTTGCGCACGCCGTTCTCGTCGACATAGCAGCCCGCGTAGACAAAAAGCTCGTCGACGCCGTCGCCATCGACATCGCCCGCCTCGACATCAAAGACGGCGTCGTGCTCTTGCAGGTAACCGGCATCCAGGTACTTAAAACGGCCTTCGTACATCATATTAGTGTTGACCGTCACCGGCAGGTGTGTGTCGAGAGTGCGCGTACGCCCGTTGCTAAACGAGTAGAGGACCAGCTCAACCTTTCCGGCGTATGACTTGCCGTCAATCGTCGTGGAGGAACTGTCGCCGTAGGCACGGAGCTCGGCAACGCGGCTCTTTTTGCCCGTGCTGGCGTCGCTGCAGAACTCAACACTCGTGGCGTGAATGCCCGAGAAACCGTTGTTGTCGTTGGCGAGTACTGTTGAGGACTCATTGTTGCTTAGGTACGACCAGGTGCCGCCACCGTAGTCGCTATGCTTGTAGAGATCGCTGTTCGTATCGAAGTTGTTGACGTTTTGCCAGAACTTTGCGGCGCCCCACACACTTCCATAGCCATCGGTAAGTTTGCTGCTGCCGCCAATGTCACCGCGCTCGACGTTCTCGAGCTTGTCGCGCAGAGTGTAGCGATTGCCATGGCTACCGTTGGCTGCCATATAGACCTCGCTGCGCGTGGCAAACGTCGTGGGGGTATCGGTGGAATAGGGGCCAACGGTATCGGCCGGAATGTCCTCGTTCGTGCCCAGGCCCAGGTCGCTATAGTCCTGCTCGGTCATATCGGTGATTGCGGGCGTGTCCGCCGCCTGAGCAACCTGGGGTGTGGCCGTGAAGCAGGCGACGCTCGTGGCGATCAACGCAGCAAGCGCCGCCGTCCCAACAAGCGGGATTTTCGACAACCTACGGATACGGGGGTGTGGAACGTACATGAGGGACCTCGCTTTACTCGAGTGGAGTGGACTCATTTGCTCAAATGCTACGCCTGACACCCAAAATTCCGTGTCTCATTTTCGCCAACGGCGTGTCTCATTTTTGAGAATCCGAGATGCCGCGGAAATCTTATCCCAGCTCAAAGGCCATTTCTGGGATGTATTTTCCGTCGAGTGCCTCATCGGGAAACTGCATCCCATTTCAAGCGTCGATTCTGGGACGCACTTTCCCCTTAGACCCTCAACCGGAAACCGCATCCCACTTTGAGCGCAAATTCCGGGATGCATTTTCCGCTTGAGCCTCATTGGGAAACGGCGTCCCACTTTGAGGGCTGATTGTGGGATGCATTTTCCGGTTTTGCTCTCATTGGGAAAATGCATCCCGTTTCTTGACCGAATAATGGGACGCAATTTCCCGTTGGAGCGCCTTTGGGAAAGTGTGTCCCACTTCGACCGCCCAGAGTGGGACGCACTTTCCGCAAAGCACCTCAACGGGAAACTACGTCCCATTCCAAAGGCAAATTCCGGGACGCATTTTCCGAAAGCCTGCCCATCCGGAAAGCCCGTCCCACTTTGGACGCATCCGGACACGGAACCATCGACCTATCAGGCCTCCCATCAATAAAGAGGCGTCCTCCCGGACGGCGGGGCACGAAGTTCATCGCGAGTTCCGTACGCAAAGAAGGCCACTTAATGTGGCCTTCGCCTTGCGCAGGACTGTAGAGCAGGGAACTTCGTGCCCCGACGCCCGGGAGGACGTTACATTTAGAAAGATGGACCGACCGCCGTCAGCGATGGGAGCTACTCCCCCAGCACGGCCTTTTTGGCGGCTGCAGCCATGTTGTCCAGATCCTCCTTGGTGGGGTGATCCTTTGCGGCAACCCAGTTGTCGAGCAGCATCTTAAAGCGGGCATTGTCGGGATCCTGCTCGAGCATGGCCTCGTAGCGTTGTTTGACCGCGGGGCCCATCTTGCCCTGGCACATGGCCCAGCCCGCAAGCTCGGCGTCATCGGCCAAATTGGAGGTCACGCGATCGATAATCTGATTGAAGTATTCCTCGCTGGCACCAAAACCGCAGGTGCCAAAAAGGAACACGCGCTTGCCATGCAGAGCGGAAAGCAACGCCGCCACCGAAGGCGAACAGGTGCCCTTGTCACACCAAAAGCCAACGAACACCGTATCGGCCGCACAGGCACCTTGGGCCTCGTTCATAACCTGCTCCGGATCGGCATCGTCGCTCAGCGCGGCGGCATGGACAAACTCGACGCCCGCTGCCTGCAGCGCGCGCTTAATCGCTCCCGAAACCATCCTGGTATTGCCGCTCTTGCTGTTGACCACCATAGAGCACGTCATAGTCACGTTGCCTCGTTTCCCCCAAAACTAAAGCCACTAATGCATTTTATTAGAAGCATATCTTAGTACTAAAACCACAGATGTAAACCAACTTCTGCTGATTGACGGCACAGCTGACATCAATAGGCAAATACGCCCGCAGCGCAAGTCCCAAAAATCATGCGGGAACCGCGGTACCGTCAGAAAATGCATACGTTTTGGAACGGTAAGTCCGATTCCGCCGGAAGGGGCAAAAATTTCCAATTTTTGCTTGATTGGATGATGCTTTAAGGTATTATTGCTTTGAGGATAAACCTCAAAGTTTTAATATCTTAAAGCAATCGTTCTAAGGAGATTGTCATGCCACAGATCCGTATCGATGTAGACGAGAAGGAGTTTGAAGCCATTAAGGCAATGGCGGACCGAATGGGAGCCGCATCCATCACAGCCGCCTGCGGACAGGTTTTAACCGAGGCGGCAGGTGTACCTCAGGAGATACCGGGAATAGTCAAAGACGTCCTGAAGAAGATCGACGGCATGAAGCCGGGTCGAGAGTTCTATACCGGCGAGATACTCCGAGAGCTCTATAAGAATGACAACCTGATCTACGTCCAGAGGAGCGGCGGCGCCGTGCCGTCTACTGTCGCCGCTCGTGTGGGGCGCGCGCTGGCGGCGAAAGCAAACATGTCGGAACACGCCTACTGCGTCGACCGAGTGGTCGCGCGTAAGAATGTGTTTCGCAAGCTCGCCGCCCCAAGCAACTCCACAACCGTAACCGGCGATTCCGACTCTGACACAAGCGGCCACGACGGGGAATCTCCAGCAGAATCAAATGAGTAGGGGACAAGCGCCCGCCATCAAAAGCAGCAGTCTGAGCGGGGAGGTCGACGAACGGGCCCTGAGACTGAGCGTCGCGCTCGCATTTATAAGATGGCGAGCTTCTGGCCGAGAGGATTTTCTCGATGCGGCAGAGGAGCTTGGCGTCGACCCCGCCCCGCTGGCGCTCTCGCTGTGGATTCTGTTCGGAAGGACCCGCGCTGGCCGTGGCGATCTCGATGATGCTTCCATCAGGGCCGTCCTCCGGTTTTGCAGGCAGATCCTGTCGCCGGCGGTAGCTGCCTCGCCGCGTGATGCCATCTAGGAAGAGGGCATCCACTGTGAAAGCGCTGATGAAATTGCTGCTCGGAGGCAAGGCCACGGACCGAGATATCGTGGAGAAAATCGCTCGCGATCAGGCCGGACTCGACAGAAGATACCTCAGGGTATACGGGAGCTGGATTACCGGCGAGAACGGCGAGCCGGTTCATGTCCTCGCCGACGACGAGGCCCATTTCGTCATTAAAGACCCTCGGATTTCCCTACAGATCTCGATGAGGGTCCTGGACGGCGGCGTCATGGCCACGACGTTTCCGTCGCCCAGAGTCGTGACACCCGACACGTGCGCAGCTTTCACCGAGTTCTCGAATGCGTTGAACGATGTGAGGGTACGGGCGGGCCTGTTCGCCGTGGACACGGAGAACATGGATATCTACTATCAGGCGTTCATCCCGTTTGCGTTCCTCCGAGCCGACATCGAGAAAGCGCGGGAGCTCCTTCTCGAGACGGGAGTGAGGTACTTCGGGACCATGTCCGTGCCGATCTGGGGCCTCGCCCAGGGTGACTGGCCGGTCGAGAAGGCAGTCCGCTACATGAACGAGATCCTAGATGAGGGTATCGTCTGCGATGACGACTATGATTAACTATGATTAAAAAAGGGGGCCCAGCCATCTGGCTGGGCCCCCTTTTTGGTTCTCAAGTCAATTCGACCGCCGGCGCCGCCGGCCAGTTGACTCGATGACGCCGGCCTCATACCTTTTGAGACGTCGTGGCCTTGAATATGAACAATAAGATGCGTATCAGCTCTCGATTTGTCGCGAATCTCCGCGAAAGCTTGCGAACCATCGCGAAATCCTGTGGCCCATTCGCGATGGTTCGATGATGGGACCGGCTATACCGGTTTTTCGATATGGCTATGGCAGTTTTATATATCGAGTCAGCACGAAGGGCCAGAAACTCGACTCGCGGAGGGGGCGGCGGCAACCCACTGGTGAAGGGAGTTAAGTTGACGGGTTCGATCTCCCGGTTCTAAAAATACTCAGTATACTGAGTGATTTTACTCAGTATACTGAGTATTTAAGAAACAAGGAGGTAGATTGACATGTTTGAGCGCCATCAAGTTGCCGTGATAGCCCAGAGGATGCGGGAAACGAATAATCCGTTGATGCAATTTATAATCGGGCCCCGCCAAACGGGAAAGTCGACCATGTTCGTGCAGGCGTTGCACCATGCAGACATGCCCTGTCACCTGGTCAATGCGGACGATGTTGTGAATCCCGATGCCAGCTGGCTGCAAATCGAGTGGCAACAGGCAAGAAACCTCACGTCTGGAGGTAAGGTCCCGGCCGTTTTTGTTGTTGATGAGATTCAAAAGGTGCAGAGTTGGTCCACGGTCGTCAAGGGATTGTACGACCGGGATCGCCGGGAGGGGACGCCACTCAAGGTCATTTTGACCGGATCGTCGTCGCTGCTGCTGCACAAGGGCCTGGAAGAATCCCTTATGGGCCGTTACGAGCTCATTCGGTCGCCGCATTGGTCCTATCGCGAGTGCAGCGAGGCCTTTGGCTTTTCTTTTGAAGACTATCTCTATCACGGTGGATATCCGGGTGCGGCGCCGCTGGTTTCCGATGACGCCCGTTGGCGAAACTATATCCGAGATGCGATCGTCGAGCCGACGATCTCGCGCGATGTTCTCTCGTTGGAGAATATCCGCAAACCGGCGCTGATGCGCGCGCTCTTTTGGCTCGCGGCGAGCTATTCGGGGCAGGAGCTTTCGTATTCAAAAATGGTAGGCCAGCTGCAGGATGCCGGTAACACGGTCACGGTCGCCGGGTATTTGGACCTGCTGGGCAAGGCCGGTTTGGTTACGGCGATTCCCAAGTTCAGTGACAAGGAGCTCGCAAAGCGCCGAAGCACCCCGCGGCTCATGGTTTATGACACGGCGTTTATGACGGCGCTCGGCGATAAGGGCCGAGCAGAATGGCTGGAGGATTCGGCGCGGCGGGGTCATTTGGTGGAATCGGCAGTGGGTGCACGACTGCTTGCGCGCGCGCCGGAAGAGGGTTTTGAGGTCATGTGGTGGCGTGAGGGCGTCAAAGAGGTCGACTTTGTGCTGCGAAGGGATGATGCGCTGAGTGCCATCGAGGTCAAAAGCGGTGGAGAGTTCGGCCAGAGTGGCATGTCGACGCTCCTAAAAAAGTATCCGCGAGCCAAGCGGATCGTCGTGGGAGGGGCGGCGGCCGGGGCGTGCACCGTGGAGGATTTTCTGCTCGATAAGGTGACGCTGTTTAACTAGCCTGAGCAAATTGAGAAAATACTCAGTACACTGAGTGAAATCACTCAGTGTACTGAGTATTTTGACTTGGGCGTTGGATGGGTGCTCGGCCGCCTCGTGCGATGGCGAAAACCGGGCCAGGCCTTACCAGCGGATATGCATGCAGGAGGGGCTCCAATTTTCATGTCCCACTCGTATCGTCTGTCAGAAACCTGACGAATGACCTGTCTCCCCGTCATGCCCTTGTCACAAATCTATTAACGGGACCGTCAAATTTCCTCCTGCATTTTCTGACGGTACCGCGGTTCCCGCATACGTTTTGGAACAGTTAAGCTGTCCTGCGCCCCGAATCGAGATCAATCGTCACCACGAGATACCGTCAAATTGTGTCACGAGTTACCGTCAAATTGTTTCACGTGCAGGTAAAAGGCTGTAAAACAAGATGGCCCTATGGGACAAACAAACCTGATTCATTTGCCCCACGTACCTGCTTACTGGGCAAACTGGCTGCGGTAGAGTTCGGCGTAGAAACCGTTTGCTGCGAGCAGTTCGTCATGCGTGCCGCGCTCGATGATCTCGCCGTCGCGCATGACCAGGATGCAGTCGGCGTTACGGATCGTGCTCAGGCGGTGCGCCACGACAAAGCTCGTACGACCGGCCATGAGCTCGTCGAACGCCGCCTGCACCTGCAGCTCGGTGCGGGTATCGATGCTCGAAGTCGCCTCGTCCAGCAGCAGAATCGCCGGGTCGGTGAGCATGACACGCGCGATGCACAGCAGCTGCTTTTGGCCCTGGCTAAACGTGCCGCCGTCCTCGCCGATCACCGTGTCGTAGCCGTCGAGCAGCTGCACGATAAACTTGTGCGCATGCGCGCGCTTGGCCGCCTCGATAATCTGCTCGCGCGTGGCGTCGGGGCAACCGTAGGCAATGTTCTGGGCCACCGTGCCCTCGAACAGCCAGGTGTCCTGCAGCACCATGCCAAAGGCGCGGCGCAGGCTCTCACGCGTGTAGTCGCGCGAGGAATGCCCGTCGACCACGATGCGCCCGGCATCGATATCGTAAAAGCGCAGCAGCAGGTTGATGAGCGTCGTCTTGCCGCAGCCCGTGGGACCGACCAGGGCAAAGCGCATGCCGGGTTTGGCATCGATGCAGATGTCCTGCAGCAACTTACGGTCGGGCACGTAGCTAAAGTCCACGTGTTCAAAAGTCACCTCGCCCTGCGGGGCGGCAAGCTCCACGGCGTCCGCCGCATCGGACTCCTGCTCGCGCGCATCGAGCAGCGCGAACATGCGCCGCGCCGAGGCATAGGCCGTCTGGATCTGCGTAATGACGTTGGTGACCTCGTTGAACGGCTTGGTGTACTGGTTGGCATAGGACAGGAAGATCTGCACGCCGCCCACCGTGAGCGCCGCGGGCACGCCCGTGATCACGCCCACGCAGCCGATCACGGCCACCACAGCGTAGATGATGTTGTTGATAAAGCGCGTGCCGGGGTTGGAGAGCGAACCCATAAACTGTGCGCGTTCACCTGCTGTATAGAGCTCGGCGTTAAGGGCATCGAAGCGCTGCTGAGCGTGCGGGCCGTAGGCGAAGGCGTCCACCAGCTTTTGCTCACCCACATACTCCTCGATATGACCGCCGAGTTGCCCTTGAATACGCTGCTGAGCCGTAAAGCTTTTGTTGGAGAGCTTGGCGATGGCGCCAGCTGCAAAGATGGAAAGCGGCGTGACGAGCACCACCACGAGCGTCATGGTTAGGTTGATAGAGAGCATAAACGCGAGTGTGCCCACGATAGTGATGACGCCGGTAAAGAGCTGCGTGAAGCCCTGCAGCAGGCCGTCGCCCACCTGGTCGACGTCGTTGACCACGCGGCTCATAAGGTCGCCGTGGGCATGGCCGTCGATAAAGCTGAGCGGCATGCGGCTGAGCTTGTCGCTCGCCTCCACGCGCATGTCGCGCACCGTCTCGTAGGACAGACGGTTGACGCAGTAGCCCTGCAGCCACTGGAACGCCGCAGCGCCAACCACGACCAGCGCAAGCTTAGTGACGAGCGGCAGCAGCGCGTCAAAGTCCACCTGCCCGGTGGCGACGATGAGGTCGATGCCCTCGCCGATGAGGATGGGCGTATAGAGCTGCAGAATCACCGAGATGGCGGCACTTACAAACGACGCCACAAACGAAATGCGATGCGGACGCACGTAGCCCATCAGGCGACGGGTCACCGCGCCCACGGGATAGCGCTCGGGGTCGCCGGGCTGGCGCGGGCCATCGCCCAGATCGTTAAGGTTATCGTTGCCGGACACATTGGCCGTCATTGTGGCGACCGAGCCGGAAGAAGTATACGGATTCATCTAGCAGCCCTCCTTTGCGCAGACGGACGTGGGAGCGGAGCCCGAAGCGGACACCGCGCTCCCCTGCTGGCCCTCGAGCTCCTCGCGACGAAGCTGCGACTGGCAGATCTCGCGGTAGAGCTGGCAGCTTGCGTACAGCTCGTCATGCGTGCCCAGGCCCGCGACCGAGCCGTGGTCGAGCACGCAGATCATGTCGGCATCGCGCACAGTCGAGACGCGCTGGCTCACGATGACGGTCGTCAGCGGCAGCCCGCCCTCGGCGGCGCCGCGCACGCTGCGCTCGCGAATGGCATGGCGAAGCGCCGCGTCGGTCTTAAAGTCGAGCGCCGAGGCGGAGTCGTCCATGATCAGAATCTGCGGCGAGCCCACCAGAGCGCGCGCGATGGTCAGGCGCTGGCGCTGGCCACCACTGAAGTTCTTGCCGCCCGCCTCGACCGGGGCATCCAAGCCCTGCGGCTTGTTGCGCACGAACTCGCCGGCCTGCGCCATATCAAGCGCCGCCCAGAGCTCCTCATCGGTCGCGGACTCGTCGCGCCAGGTCAGGTTGCTGCGAATCGTACCGCTCACGAGCGACGCGCGCTGCGGAACGGTCGCGATCACATGGCGCAGCTGGTCGAGCGGCCAAGAGCGCACGTCGGCACCCATCACGTTCACGCTGCCGACACCCGCATCGTACAAGCGCGGGATGAGCGAAACGAGCGTCGACTTACCGCTGCCCGTACCGCCGATAATGCCGAGCGTTTTGCCCAGCGGCAGTTCCAGAGTCACGTCATCAACGGCGTTGGCCGCGCCCGCGCCAAAGGAGAAGCTCGCGTGGCTCAAGCTCAGCGCGGGGACCAAAGCGGTGTCGCCCGCCGCACTCGGCTTGGGCAGGGCGACCGGCTCGTTGCCGTCGTCGGTGATACTCGGCGCGCAGTTGAGCACCTCATTGATACGCGACGCGCTGGCGCTCGCCTTGGTAAAGACCACGACCAGGTTGGCAACGTACACGATGGAGGTGAGGGTCTGCGTCATGTAGTTGACGAAGGCCATGACCTGGCCCTGCGTGAGCTCGCCCACGTTGACCTGGATGCCGCCCACCCACAGGATGGCGCACACGCCCAGATTCATCACCAAAAAAGTGACGGGGTTGAGAATCGATGAGAGCTTGCCGACCGCGATGGCGACATGCGCCTGGTCATCGGCCGCCTGGGCGAAACGCTCGCGCTCGTGGTCCTCACGCACAAACGCGCGGACCACGCGAGCGCCCGAAAGTCCCTCGCGACAAATGAGCGCGATGCGGTCGAGCTTTGCCTGCAGCTGCTTGTAGTACGGGATGCAGCGCGCCATGACAAACCAAAACACCAGGCCGATGGCGGGCGTGCAGATCAAGAAGATGATGCCAAGCTTAAGGTCGATGGCGAGAGCCGCGACCATGGAGCCCACCGCCAGGAAGGGCCAGCGGATGAGCATGCGCACGCCCAACGCCACGGCCAGCTGCACCTGGTTGACGTCGTTGGTAATGCGCGTGATGAGCGACGGCGTGCCAAAACGGTCGAGCTCGGCATAGCTCAGCTTGTTGATGTGCTGGTAGAGTGCGCCGCGAATATCGGTGCCCATGCCCTGCGAGGTGAGCGCCGCCATCTTTTGGCAGACGAGCGTAAACGAGATGCCGATTACAGCCATGGCGGCGAGCACCGCGCCGTAACGGACGACGGCGTTGACATCGTGCGCGCCAATGCCCTTGTCGATCATCTGGGCAATCACCAGCGGCGTCAGCAGGTCGAACACCACTTCAATCAGCTTGCACGCAGGACCAATCACCATATACCGGCGAAACTTACCGCCGAAACGCCTGAGCAGCTCAATCATAAAAAGGCGCTCCCTATCATCATTCACACTCAATTCGAACCATGATAGTACTGTCGCCCCAAAAGACGAGTAAACAGCTCGTTATTTCTGGCGAGATTCAAGAGCAGGTTAATCGCCTGATATACTTACATTAGTGCTACCAAGTGAGTCGCCAACCCTTGAAATGAGGTGCCGAGATGAACGACATTCTCGCAAGAAGAGCAAGACGAGCAACCATGGGCATCGCCCTTTCCGCGGCACTTGTCGCGGGAATCGCCCCCGTAACGGCGATCGCGGCAGAAACCAGCTCCCCCGTCGATGCGGTTGCCTTGCAGACGGCTGCCGCGGCCTCGAGCGAAACCGCAGCAGTCGAAAAAGAAAAAGCGTATGCAGCCATGCAGGAAGCGCTCAAAAACCTCGAAGCCGCAAAAGCCGCCGCAAGTTCCGAGAAACTTGCGGAAATCGATGATGACATTGCCGGTTTTCAAGAGCTCCGCGACAAGATGGCGGCGGAAGCCGCCAAACGGAGGGAACCCCTTCCCACCATGCAAGCGGACGTCGATGCAGCCCAAGCCAAATACGATGAGGCCCACAACCGGGTAAGCGAGCTTCAAGCAAAATTAGACAAGAAACGTGAGGTGCTTAAGGCACTTGAAGCACTCGGCGACGAGGAACTTGTCAAAACTGCTAAACAGCAAATAAAGCAGTTGCACCAAGAGATCATAGGGCCAAAAGCGCAAGAAGAATCTTACAAATCGGACCTTGACCAATATCGGCGTAAGCTCGAGAGCCAGAAAGGACAGGTTCAGTATTTCGAGAGTGCGGCGGCGGAGGCCAAAGCCCGCATCGACGAGGAAACAGCCAAGCGAGATGCGCTCCTCGGCGATTTGGAAAAGGCGCAAGCGGTCTATGACGACGCCTGCAAGGCATACGAAAAGGCAAAAGCCGCAGCAGACAAAGCCACCTCGCCCGAGGTAACGCAACCGACCGAGACAACGCCTCCCTCCGGCTCGACGCAACCGGCCGAGACGACACAGCCCGCCAGCTCGCCCGCGACCGGCAAAGACACCACACCGAGTTCCACCAAGCAGACGAACACGAGCAGCGGCAAGCAAGCAGATGCGACCACCGGCAAGCTCGCAAACACAGGCGACACAGCACCGAGCGCAATCGCACTAGCAGGAATCGCCGCAGCAGGGCTCGGACTAACCGCCACAGCCACCCGCCGCATCAAGAACTCAAAGTAACTGCCGGCGGGCATCACCTTCGTCAATCCACAAACCCAGAGGCAAAAGAGGCCCGTTTCCCCAATCAAAACCAGGGAAACGGGCCTCTTTAACTGCAAAATCCAAGCAGCAGCAACGTCTCTTGAACTACGTAGCCATCAATGCCCAGGCAACGCCAGCAAGCAGCACAAAACACGGGATTCAATTCTGCAGCTTGCGCCGTTGAACTCCACGAGCCTGCCCGTGTAGACGAGCCTGTCCACGACATCCGCCGCCATCTTGTCGTCGCCGAACACGGTCACCCACTTGCTGAACTCTATGTTAGCAGTGACGGGCGGGCTTATTGCCGCGGGCATCGTTCTCGCGGGCATCGGCTTTATCGCCTCCGACGTCGCCGACCCCGCCGCGCCCTAGGCGCAACGAGCCCGGGCACTCCGTCCGCTAATTTGATTGAGATGGATCGCTCCTACTACGCGAGCATTGAGGTCGGGCGGCGCAATGTCAGCCTTTCAAATCTCAAGAAGATTGCCGACGGCTTTCACATCACCATTTCGGAGCTCATGCGCGGTGTCGAGTAGATGATTCTCATCTAACTTGACTCGTTCATGTTTAATCTGTCTCGTTAACTGAAATACGCAAATCTGGTTAATCAAATAATTGAAATCTGGTTAAATGAAAACTGTATATTTGGTTAAACGTGCTGGTAAGCAATGGTGAAAACTATGCCAAAAAAGTACTACGCTAGAATTATCGAAAATGAGCTCGACCAGATGCTTGGGATATTCGGTGCCGTTCTCATCGAAGGACCTAAATGGTGCGGGAAGACAACCACGGCCGGGACCCGTGCGGCGTCCAGGCTCCTCCTCATGGACCCGTCGCGCAACTTCGAGAATCGCTTCCGTGCCGAGACGGACCCGGCGCTTGCCGTTTCCGGCGAGGTGCCGCGGCTGATCGACGAATGGCAGGAGGTTCCGAAACTTTGGGACGCGGCACGGTTTGAGTGCGACAACCGCGGCGGCGAGCCTGGCCAGTTCATATTTACGGGGTCGGCGACACCGCGAGACAATGAGCGGCCGATGCACAGTGGCGCTGGAAGGTTCGCTAAATTGCGCATGGACACCATGACGCTTTTCGAACTTGGGAAATCTAGCGGTGCGGTTAAGCTGTCGGGCATCATTTCTGGCGAAAAGTTCAGCGGCGCCTTCGGATCGATGGGTTCTGCCGAGATCGCCGAGCGCATCGTTTGCGGTGGATGGCCGGCGTCGATTGGGCGTGACGCGCGAATTGCGTCCGCGACGGCAAAACGATATATCGAGATAGTCGCTGAGGAAGACATCCCCCGCGTCGATGGCTCTCGACGAGATCCTGAGAAAGTGAAAGCCGTCATCGCGTCGTTGGCGCGCAACGAATCCACTCTTGCGACGCTCAAGACGCTTGTGGCCGATTTGGGTGGCGACGTATCGAGACAAACAGCGGCATCATACATATCCCTTCTTAGCAGATTGAGTTTCGTCTGCGATATCCCCGCATGGAATCCCGCGATGAGATCTCCGGTGCATCTGAGGGAGGCGCGTAAGCATCATCTTGCCGACCCGTCGCTTGCAGCGGCTGCGCTCGGGGCGACTGTGGAGACGTTGTTGTCAGACTTCAAGACACTTGGGCTGCTTTTCGAATCGTTGGCGCTCCATGATCTATGGGTCTATGCGAGGGCAAACGGAATGGGCCTTTATCACTATCACGATTCCCGCGATCTTGAGGTCGACGCTGTCATAGCGGCTCCAGGTGGGATGTGGATTCCCGTTGAGGTCAAGCTCAGTTCCGCTCAAATCGAAGAGGCATCTGACAATCTTGTTGCCGTCGAAGAGCGGATGGTTGCTGCCGGAAACACCCCGCCGGTTTCTAAAGTAGCGATTATTGGATTTGGTTCACAAGCCTATGTTACCGACCGCGGCGTCCAAGTTGTTCCATTGGACGTTCTCGCGCCGTAACGCTGCGGGCGAAGTGAAATCGACGCATCTTTTAGATTTCTTCAATTTGTGCGTAAACCAACAATGCCGTAATTACGCTATGTCGTTAGTGCGAACATCGCATCTTCAGTAGTCGAAGCTCGTTCGCAAACGGACCTCTTTACTTGCAAAAAAGGAGACAGCACCGCCGTCTCATGAACCACGTGGCCACCGCGCTCCCGGCAACGCCAGCAAGCAGCACAAAGCACGGGATTAAATTATTCAGATAAATGTGACCCTTCGGGTGGTTTTGGTTGGCAACCCGCGAGAGCCGGCAGGGCGTTTGGTAGTCGAGCGATCCCGCAGGCGCAGCCGAGGACCAGCGAGACACTCATCACGCCCGGAGAATGGCTCATCGATGTTTTGGCAACGCCAGCGAGCGACATCCAGGGCGAACAAGTTGGCATGAAAAAGGCAGGGCATAGACCTTCTGGTCATGCCCTGCCTTTTGAATGACAAATTGTCGCCCTGGATGGCGCGCAGCGTCGAGCATTGCGCGGTTTGGTAAAACCGCGCAAGAATAGCGCACTCGATGGATTCGGATGCCCGACAGAGGCTCCTTATGGCTGCTTCCTTCCGGACCTGACCAGATTCGGAACATGTCGTCATCCGAACCCATCGAACGCGCTAGGCGCTCGGTATATCTTACCCGCTCCCGCCCAGCAGGGCAAGTGGGGCGAACCCATCGGATGGATTCGCCCCACTCGTGCACATCGCTAGCGGCGCCTGCGGTACAGGGCCGCGCCGCCCGCGACGGACAGCGCGCCGATGCCGGCCATGGCCGCGAGCGCCTCAACCGGCAGGCTGCGGTCACCGGTGTCGGGCATGCCGCCCTTGGAGCCGCCGCTGCCGGAGCCGCTATCGGAACCGCCGCCCGAACCGCCGCCCGGCGTGCCGGGGTTCTCGGGGGTGCCGGGGGTCCCGGGCTCCTCGACGTAGCTGTTGGTGAAGACCGGCGGCACGTTGGCGTCACCCTCGTAGGAGACCTTCGCCGACAGGTAGCCCGTCTTGGAGCCGTCTGCCGCCTCGTCGCTCACCGTGACGACGATCTTGTGCACGGCCCTGTCGTAGGTCACGTGCGTCTGGCCGTCGTCGACCTCGCTCACCGTGAAGGTGTAGGTGCCGGCCTGCTTGAAGGTCAGGGCGTCGAACGTGACGCTGCCGTCCGCGGCGTTCTTGGCGGTCGACATGACCTTGCCGTCCCGACTCTTGAGCTCAAAGCTAAACTGGCCCGCCTTGAGCTCGGCGCCCTTGAGCACCTTGGCGGCACCCAGCTTGAGGGTGACGGGCGCGGCCTCGTAGCCGTTGGTGAACGTCACCGAGTCGTCGCCCGTGGGATTGCCCTCGGCATCCGCGAGCTCGTGCTTGACGGCGAGCGTGCCGTTGCCGGCATCGGTGACCGTCGTGCGCACGCGGTACGTCGCCCTGTCGTAGGTCACGCCGCCCGCCGTGCCGACGACCTCGCGCAGCTCGTAGCTGTGCGTGCCGGGCGCGGTGTAGGTGACCGGGTCGAGCGCGACCGTTCCGTCGGCGGCGTTCCTGCCCGTCACCGCGACGCTCTCGCTGCCGTCGGCGGAAATCTCGACCAGCTGGAACTCGAACTCGCCCTCGACCAGGTCGCGGCCCTTGAGCTTCTTGTTCACCTTGATCTGGTCGGTGACGGAGCTCGGGGTCGGGCCCACGCCGTAGGTGTTGGTGAACTCGAACGCGCCCTTGCCCTGGGGCGTGCCCTCGGCGGGCAGGACCTCCGCGGCGAGCGTGCCGGCGCGGGTGTCCTCGACCACCTTGACGGTGAGGGTCCTGGACGCCACCGCATCGTTGACCACGCCGTCGACCGAGCCGGACTCGCTCACCCGGTAGGCGAACGTCTTGGCGCGCATGCCGTCGCCGTCGGCCTCGACGTCATCGAGGTCGCTCGGCTGCTTGAACGTGACGCTGCCAAGCTCGACGTTGCCGGCGGCGTCGTTGGTCGCCTCGGTCACCGTCTTGCCGGAGGCGTCGACCGGTGCGGGTGCGCCGTCCAGCGGCTCAATCTTGAAGGTGAACTTGCCCGCGATGTCGGCCTGCGTCAGGCCGAGCCCGGCCTGGCTGAGCGCCAGCGTCTTGGTGCCCGCGAGGTCGACCGTCGCCTCGTTGGTGCCGTAGCCGTTCACGAACGACAGCGTGCCGCCGGAGCCCTCGGGGTAGGCCACGGCCACGTCCAGCCCGCCCTTGCCGTCATCGGTCACCTTGACGGTGATGTCGAAGCTCGAGGCGGTCGCCGTCACGCCCGCGGGCAGCGCCGCCGTGTCCTCGGAAACGGTATAGGGGATGGACCAGGAGCCGTCGTCGGCCCTAGTGGCGGTGCCGTCCGCTGCCATCTGCTCGAGTGCGTCGGTGGTGTAGGCGATGGGCGAGAACGTGAGCGCCGCGACCTCGCCGCCGCCGGAGGCCCGGTTGGACGCGGTCGCGACCACGTTGCCGTGGGCATCGCGGACGGAGAACGAGAACTCGCCCGCCGTCGCGGCGCGGCCCGTCAGCGTCTTGGTGGCGCTGATGGCCACATCGCCCTCGCCGCCGAGCGTACCGCTGGCCTCGTAGGAGTTCTGGAACGCGACCGTCACGGGCGCGGGCAGTGCCGTGGCGTCGTCGGCCGTCGAGACCTCGCCGCGGGCGACCTCGACGCCGTCCTTGGCGACCGTGGTCGTGACCGTGAGCTTGCCCGTCGCCGCGTCGTAGCCGGGCGCGATGGTCACCGTGCACGGCTCGGTGTCGTTGGTGTAGCCCTCGCCGCCGAGCCTGGTCTCGGCGACGGTGAAGCTGTAGGTCTTGCCCGCGTCGGCGTCGGTGAACTTCACTTCGCCCTTTGCGGCTCCGCCGATGAGGTCGATGAAGTCGGCCTGTCCGTCATCTGCCGCGGCTACGGTGTAGACATCCTTGCCGGTCTTGAGGCCGAGCTTGGCGGCCGTCTCGTCGTCGGCGGTCACGGTGAAGGCGAACTGCCCCGCCTCCATGGCGCGGCCGGTAAGCGTCTTGGACAGGCGCACGCCCGCGCGGGCCGAGTAGTCGAGCCCGGTCGTGTAGGTGTTGACGAAGTCGCCGCCACTCGCCTGCGCGATCGCGGGCGTCGTGGCCGTGAGGTTGCCGGAACCGTCGTCGGTCACGGTCACCGTCATCGTGGCGACGTGGCCGTCGTAGGCAACGCCGGCGATTGCCGTGCCGTCATCGGGCCTGACCTCGCGCACCGTGTAGGTGAAGGTCTTGGCGCGCACGCGCTTGCCGCCGACCTCGGCGAACCCGGCGTCCTTGATGTCGTCGAGCGTGTAGCGGATGGGGCCGAAGTCGAAGGCGACCTTTTCGCCCGCCTTGGTCCCGGCAGCCGTCACGCTGACGGTCTTGGAGCCGTCAACGGAGCCCTCGGACATGGGCGCGCCGTCCTCGCCCGTGAGCGTGAACTGGAAGCCGTCGCCCTCCGCCCAGTCGCGGCCCTCGAGCGCCTTGGTGAAGAGCCCCGCCGTGGAGACGTCCCGGCCCTCGGTGGCCGTTCCGTACGTGTTGGTGAACGCGACGGTCGCGCCGGCCTCGGTCACGGTGCCCTCGGCCTTGGAGCCCGCCGCCCCGTCGACCGTGGTCGTGTAGCCCTCGGCGGCGTCCTCGGTCACGGCGTAACGCGCGCCCACGGGCAGGCCGGTGATGGTCTTCTCCCCGCCGTGCTTGAGCGTGAAGGTCGCCTTGCCGTCCGTGAACGCCACGGCGTTCTCGCCCTTGCCAAAGGTTCCGGAGACGGGCTCGCCGTCCCCGTCGGTCAGCGTGACCGTGAAGCCGAACTCGCGCTGGCTGTCGCCGCCGACGACCGTCTTCTTGACGGTGAGGCTGCCGGTCTTAGCGGTATTGGTGAAGACTGCCGCCTCGACCGTACGCTCGGCAGCATTACCGGCATCGTCGGTCAGCTGTGCAATCTTGGTCTCGGCAGTCAGCTTACCGGCGCCGTCGTCGGTCACCGTGACGGTGGCACGATAGGTGGCCTTCGAGAAGGTGAGCGCCGTCTCGTCACCCGTCTGCTCGGCAATCACATAGGTATAGGTACCGGGCTTGGCGTACTCGATGGTTCCGAAGTTGCCGACCTGAACGTCCTTCTTCAGCGTAATCGTCGACACGCCGTCCTTGGCACCCTTGGGCATGGGTGCCTCGCCCTGGGCGGTCAGCGTCATGGTAAAGGCATCCGACGTCGTCCAGTTGCGTCCGGAGATCTTCTTTTGGACCTTAAAGGCGTTCTCCACCTTCGTGGACTCCACGCTATAGATGTTGGTGAATCCGACCTGCGTCGCCTGTCCGACGGTTCCCTTCTGGGTATTAGCCTTATCGGCAACCGTAAAGCCATCCTCGCTCGTCATGAGGTTGCCCTTGGAGTCGAGCTCCTGCACCTCGTAGTGCGCGCCCACGGGCACGGTAACCGTCACGGAGCCACCGGCCTTAAGCGCGATGGTGTCACCGCCCTTAATCTGTCCGCTTACAAAGGTGCCGTTGGTGCCGCTGGGACGGCCGGCATACGCAAAGCTACCGGTCAGAGGCGTTGTGCCATCGGCCTGATAGAGCAGCACCTTAAAGGTGAATGCCTTGTTGGGCGCGGTAATGCCTTCGGCGGCCGTGACCGTCTTGCTCAACGTCAGGCGCCCGTCAGAGACCTCATCGGTAGTGGTGTTAGTCTTGACGGCAGGGTTGTTGCCGACCGTCACCGACGCCTGGTTGGAAATATTGCCCGAAGCGCCACCGCTCTTAAACGCGTCCTCGGTCACGCGGACCTTAAACTGAACCGTACCCTCCTTGCCGGCGGGAACGTCCGCCAGCGTCCAGGTGAGCTTGCCGTCATTGTCCTTGGAGCCGGCATCCTTATGGTCGCCGGCGAACTCCATAAACTTGGTTCCCGCGGGAACGACATCGGTAATCGTCACCGTAGCCGGTTTGCTCTCGGTATTCTTGTAGCCGATGGTATAGGTGAGCTCATCGCCCAGCGCCACACCCGACCCCGTCGAATCCTGAGCATCGATCTCAGACTTCTTGGGCACGTAGTTGGTCGTGGTGCCGGTATAGCTCTTGTTGCCAACCGTAACGGTGGCGGTGTTATTGACAGTGCCGACCGCACCCTGGGCATCCTTCACGGCATCCTCGGTGATCTTGACGCGCACGCGCACCGAACCGTGGCTGCCCGCAGGCTGCTTGCCCAGGCTCCACGTGAGCAACTGGCCGTCCGCGGCGCCCTTATCGGCGTTCTCGCCCTCAAAGGCCTCGAACACAACGCCGGCGGGCAGCTCGTCGGTCACGGTCACGTTGGCAGTGCCACTATCATCGGCCTCGTTGTTAACCCAGTTGATGGTGTAGACATAGGAGTCGCCTACGGAGAGCAGCTGCCCGTCGATATCCACGCTGGGCTCCGCGACCGTGCCGATCGTCTTGACCTTATCGCGTGTGTTGTGGAAGACGATCTTGCCGTCCTCGGTACCATCGCGATAGGTCACCTTGGACGTAAGGTTACCGTTGTTGTCGTCGGTCACCTCGAGCAGCACGCGGCACGTCGCGGACGCATCCACGGGACGAACGCCATCTGGCAGGTTGGCCAAGCGCTCCTTTGCCACCAGGTTAAAGCTGTAGGTGGTGGTGTGGTCGGCATTGTGGCGCTTGGTGGCAACGCCATCGTTGACGGCGCTGTCAAGATCAATTGTCAGCTCATGGGATCCGCCGAAAGTTTTGCCGAGCTTAAAGTGGACCTTACCAAAGTCGACCGTCGCGATACCGTTCTCGCTCGCCTGGGTCTTGCCCTCATCCATCTTTTCGAGCGAACCGTCGGCCTTCTCGGCATACAGGTCAAACGTATACTGGTCAGCCTCGATCTTATCGCGGGAGTCCATTACCTTCTCGGCCGTGAGGCCCTCAAACGTTCCGGTCGCGACGTAGCTGTTGGTAAAGAACACTTGAGCCTCTTCGGTACCACTCTCGGAGTTAAAGACCTTTAGATCCGCGGAAAGCTCCTTCTTATTGGCGTCAAAGTGCTTGACGGTAGTCACGGTATAGGGCGAACCGTCGGTGCGCTTTTTAACCGCAATCGCCACCGTCCAATAGGACGTATCGAAGGAATAGCCGACCTTGTTGTCGTTGTTCTCGACCACCTTGTAGGTGAACGTCTCGCCCGCTTCGTTCGTTGTAAAGGTCAGTCCGCCCAAAATACCGGTATGGGACGCACCGTCAGCCTCGGGCTCATCGTTGGTAACGGTGAGCTTGCCCTTATCCGCGCGCAGCAGTGCCTCGAGCTTTGCAGTTGAGGCACCGTCTTCGCCCGTCACCGTAAAGCCGAACATGCCGGCATGCAAATCCTTGCCCTCGAGCGTCTTGACGATCTCCAGACCGCCCTGGAGCTCGTAGCTCGTCGAAGTTTTGTAGCTATTGGTGAAGATGAAGCCTTCCGAGCCGGTCGTGCCGTCGGCGCGGGCCACAAGCTTGCCGCCCCCATCGGTTACGGTGACCGTCACGGTATAGACGTGCTGGTCGTACTTCCACTCGCCGAGACCGCTGTTCGCAGCCAGCTCGTTAATAGCAAACTTATACGTGCCCGGCTTGTTAAAGGTGAGCGTCGAGAAGTCAATCTTATCGTGCTCGCCGTCCTTGAGGCCCTCCCTCGTTTGCTTCTGCTCGATATAGCCGTTGCCCCTGCTCATCGAAGAGCCAGTGATGAGCTTGCCGTCGATGGCAGCCCGGGTAACATCGTCAGCCGCGGTCATGGCAAAGGTGAACTTTTCCTCAGCATCGCGGCCGGCAACCACCTTGGTCACGGACGGAGTATAGGTTGCCGCCTCGGTGACCGTATAGGTGTTCTTGAACTTGACCGTCGCGACACCGGTGGACGTCGCATCCGACGGGTAGATCCACTGGCCCTCGAGCTCGTCCTTGCCATCGTCACCCGGCTTGCTTACGGATGTCGTGACCCTGAGCGTGCCGTCGCCGTTATCCGCCACGACAGCCTTAACCGTATGAACCGTCTTGTCGTACGTATAACCCGCCGCCTTGTCGTCAATCTCGCTCACCGTATAGGTGAACGTCTTGCCGGCATCATTCTGATTGAAGATCAGCCCACCCGCAGGTGCCAAACTTACGGTCTTGAGAGCATCGGCCTCGACATTTGCGGTCTCAAAGACCTTGCCATTCGTGGAAATGCCAACCTTGCTGGCAGATGTCTCGTCAGCAGGCTTGACGATATAACGGAACGTGCTCTTAGGCGAGCCAAAAATGGTCGCGTCCTTGGGATACGTCAACGTCTTCTCGATCCACAGGCCGCCAGCGGCGCCATAGTCGAGACTTGCCGTGTAACGGTTCACAAACGAGACAGTAGGCGTCGTGGCGCCGGCCTCACTTGCATCGTACTGCTGCACGTAAGTATGCGAATCTTGCTTGAGCTGGACAATCTTTTCGTCCGTCAGCGCGCTCGCGTCGGCGCCGGCGCCCAGCAGCTCCGTCACACCCGCACCCTTGAGCACGGTCGTCACGGTGTAGAGCTTGGCAGGGTCGTTCTTGCGCGCAAGGACCTTAACGAGCACGATGGCATCACCCGTGTAGCTGGTGTCACAGGCGTAGCCGGCAGCCGCAGGCTGGTTCTCTTGGATGCGATAGGCAAACGTATGGCCCAGATCCTGCTCCGTGAGGTCGCGGGCAAAGAGCTTCTCTTGCCCGCTTGCGCCCACCACGGCACCGGATACGCTGGCTCCCGCCGCCGTATTGGACAGGCTGGCCTCGGAGCCATCGACCGATGTCTGAACGCCGTTGTACCAAAGGCCCGTCACGGCAAAGGTAAACTGGCCCGCGGTAGAGGCGCGACCCTCAAGAGTCTTGCTCACCGTCACGCCATCAAAGGTGCCCGATGCACGGTACGCGTTGGTAAAGGCAGCCTTGTCGGTTACGATCTTGTCCGCATCGGAGGCACCGGTGTTGGCGTAGGTCACGCTCGACACGCGTAGCTTGCCCGCGTGGTTGCCCGACTCGTCCAGATCGGTCACCACAACGGTCGCGCGGGCGGTGTGCTTGTCCATGGACATGCCCGCCTGGCCATCCTGCGCAGCATTCTCGGTGATGTTGAAGCTAAAGGTGCCCGCGCGATTGAACGTCACGGTCGGAGCAGCTTCGGTGCCAAAGGAGAACGAGGCCACGCGTCCCGACTCGGGCGCGCTAGCGACAGCCTGGTTGACACCGATGGCAACGGCCCCGTCCTTTACCGCCTGAGCAGTGGTCTTGCCCAAGCCGGTCACGCTAGCGTCGTCCGTAGCGGCGGTGAGGTTAAAGGTATAGCCCTCGTCCTGGTTCCAGTCACGACCGCTCACGGTCTTTTGGCCCTGCAGGGTCACACTCGTGGGCTCTGCGCTATATATATTGGTAAAGGAGGGTGTGACGTTCGTGTCCAGCTGCTTTACCGAGTTGTTTTCTGCGGCCTTGTAGTACTCGACCGAGGTCTGGATGCCGGCACCCTTCTTGGCGTTGCGCACCACGGCGTAGTAGACCGACCCGTCGTAGGTCATGCCCGCAACGCTGCCGAGATTCTCAGTAAACCTGTACACGTAGGCGCGTCCCGCATCCGGCTTGGCGGTATAGGAGATCGCCGGCCACGTCACCGTGCCGTCAGCGTTGTTGCCCACGGTCGCGGTGTTGCCCTCGGCGTCCTCGGGCATAGGGGCCTTGATGCTCGTGTCGACCTTATCGGGATCGAACGCTGCATTGTCGTCCGCATAGCCGCCCACACGCTCGAGCTTAAAGCTAAAGGCGTTCTGGGAAAGCGGGAAACTCCCGGCGTTGTCGGTCAGGATCTTTTGAGCATGGATGATGATCTTCGCTTCGTGTGTATCGTAGTGGTTGGTGAAGGTTGCGACCTTATCGGCAACATCCGTCTTGGTCTCGACACCCGCGTCGTCACACACTTGCTGATACTCCACGCTCGTAACGACCAATGCACCGGCGCGGTTATCATCCACCTTGACCGTCGCGGTATAGACGGCAGCGGAGTAGCTTATGCCATCCGCCCCGGCATTGGAGCCGGGAATATCCTCCGAGATGGTATAGGTGTAGGTACCCGGCTTCCTATAGGTAATATCGCCAAACGTCGCCGGCTGGTCGTTGGTGAGCTCAACCGTCGCCACCGCGCTCTTGGCACCTTCGGGCATGGGGGCGCCGTCCTTAGGCGTAAGCTGCACGGTAAAGGAATCGCCATCGGCCCAATCGCGACCTTCGAGCACCTTCTTGGCGCTCAGACCGTTTTTGGCCTCAAGTGTTACGCGGTTGGCGCTGTAGTTGTTGGTGAACTCAAGCGTGTTTTCAGCGGGAATCTGTCCGCCCGCAAGCGCGACAATCTTGCCCTCGATGGTGTTGCCAGTTCCCGACTGCTCCTCGCCACCGACCTTACGTTTCACGAGGCTAAAGCCGGCCGGAAGCACCGACTCGTCAGCAGAGCCGGTAACAGTGTTAACGATGCTCGCCAGCACGTCACCGTTGGACGCCTCGCCCTTGGTGGTGAGCTCGCTCACGCTATACTTGTCGCCCTGCTTAAGGTCATATACGCGAATGGTCTCGCCGGCCTTGATGGAATGGGTGCCGCCGTTCTTGAGCGTAAAGGAGTTGCCCATGGACTTGCCATTCGCATCGAATACGCGTGCCTCATAGCCCTCCTCGGACTCCGGCAGGGTGAACTTAAACGTAAAGGTCAGGTCGTTGCCTTTCGCATCCTTAGTGGGCGCAGTAAGACCAGTATCTGCCGTCACCGTCTTGGTCACTTGCAGACGCGCCGCGCGACGGTCGGCATACTGCACGGCCGTTGCCGTGGTAAAGAGATGATTGAGCTGAAGCGTGCCCAGATCGGTGCCATTGGTGGCATCATCGTCTTGATAAAGAGCCATGCGGTTGATGCCCGTATCGGCAAAGATCGTCGCCAGCTTACCGTTGCGCTCGCCACCGTCCTCGACATAGCGCAGGATGGTCTTGGTGCCCTGCGTCGTCTTGTCATAGCGCATATGCATCAAGTTGTCCGCAAGAGAAGGCGTCACACCCTTGGCAGTACTTGTCTGGCCCCATGTCAGGTTTTCCTTGGCATCTGAGCCAGTTGCACTCTGCAGCTTACCCTTAATGTGCGTAAGCGTGTTGTCGATGGAGTCAGGAGAGCCAAACTGCGCCAGGGAAGCAATCAGCGAACCCGGGCCGCTCATGCTGAGCACACCGTCGCCTTCCTCGCCGGCATCCACATACACACCCGAATCATCCACAATCACCTTGGTGATAGTGTTGTTAATCTCATAGCCATCCGGGCTTACAGACTCACGCAGGTAGTACGTACCCTTGGTAAGGGGTTTGTGGTTTACCGAATCGAGTGGGAAGCATGCAGCACCCTCAATGTCATACGGATAGGTCATGCCGTTCGCCTTCACGGTGTCATACGGCTCGGCACCGGGCTTGATGGCATACGTGCTGGGGCTATTGCCAGTAACGTCCTTGGCCTGGTACAGCTGAAACGTCGCGTCGTTCACGGGCTTGCCCAGGTCGTCAACCTTCTGCACAAACAGACGGTTCTGAACGTTGGTGAGGTGGATCACCGTAGAGAACTGCCTGTTTATCGTTTGATATTTGACCATAGAGGTGTTGCCGATGGTTGCCCCCGCCAGAGACGATGCAGTGGTGTGATACACCGCCACGGTATATTCCGCCTCCGACTTGTCCGTCATCATGGCGGCGTACTTCTCGATATCTCCGGGCAGCGACCTGACCGTCACCACGTAGTCGCCCTTGGTATCAACATCAAAGACACTCGTGTCCGCCGATTTGGCAGCCTCGACGGCGCCGGCAATGCCGTGTGCGGAGCACAGCTTATAGCCATTGAGCGGGTTGCCCGTGACCGCCGTCCACGCGTCTTCGCTTGTGTGGTCCTCGCTCGCACCGGTGAGCTTGAGCACGACGGCGAAGGTCGTACCCGAGCTAATGGGGTTGCCTTTATTGTCTTGCGTATCTTTATCTAGGGAAATAGTCTCCTTAGCGGCCAGATAGCCGCCGTTCAGCCACATGCGGCTACCCGTCCATGGCTTGCCGTCGGCCGTGGTGACCGTCGTCTGCGGTGCAACCACCACACCACCCGAGCCACTCGTCGCAGCTTGCTTGTACTGCAGGTGCAGCTCACCCGGCGTTGCAGTGGTCGACGAGGTCAGGCTCGAGCGGTATCCCGCGGGCAGGCCAACTTCTTTGAGTACAAAGTAGTCGTGCCTATCAGCATGCTCTTCGTCGAACGAAAGAACAGAACGGTCCGGCTTCAGAAGTACCAGTCGGCCTTTGTCGTCCGTCGTGCCCTGGGCGATAGCCTTGCCCTGCTCATTCCAGTCGGCATCGGACCGATATAGCGCGAAAGTTGCGCCCTGGACTGCCTTGCCGTTCTGGTCAACCTTCTCGACCTCGGACGACGGCAGGGTGGTGAGGTTGAACTTGAGCGACATGTTCGACGCACCCGCACCACGCTCCAGGTAGAAAAAGCTCAGCGTGTGCTTGGTGCTGTCGCTGAAGGTGTTAGGGGAGTTAATGGAAAAGTTGGAGACATCCGCACCGGCGGCTTCGTACATCGCCCTGATGGTGGTGTCTTGAATGGTCTTTTCGGGATCATTTGCGTTGTCGACATGGCCGACATGCACGTCGCCGGTGGCGAAGTTGATCTTGAGCGTCGCCTTCTCGTGAATGCCACCCAGATCGCCCACGAGTACGCCATCGATGTACACCCAGACGTCGTCGTCACCCGAGAACTCAAAGACCATATCCTCGCCTTTGGTGGTCTTGCCACCGTTAGGCTGGACAAACTCCGTGGTCATGGACATGCCAAAGTGGTGGTTAAGGTTCGTGCTTCCGTCAACGATCTTTTTGGGCGAGAGCTTATTGCCCTGTTCGTCGAAAACTTTGTAGGCCGAGTCAAAGGGGAAGAATTGGCCTAGATTGGTTTCGCTATTAGAACTTCCTTTGTATACGCCCGCGGAGTCGTAGACATTAAAGGAGTTCGTCGCGGGGCTATACACGGCATAGTTGCCGTCAGAACCATACGAGTCGTAAACGTAATAGCCATCCTTAAGCTGGAAAAGGCCCTTCACGTTGTTGTAGACGGCCTTACCATTCTGCTTATCATTATTAAAGAGATAGGCCAGCGACTCGTCGGCGTACGTATCACTTAAGCCATAGGAGGTATAGGTGCCGGCATTGATTGACGGATAGCCATCTACCAGTGTGTTCTTCACAAATGAAAGACGTCCAAAGCCGCCAGTGCCACTTCTTCCCGTCCATTTATTAAGGCTCTGTTAGACCAGGATTGACATACATGTGTCCCCACGGTGCCATATCGT
>CABQHZ010000012.1 GCA_902464175.1 uncultured Collinsella sp.
GCAACAAGGACGGCGTGCCCGCCAAGGTTGCCACGATCGAGTACGATCCGAACCGTTCCGCTCGCATCGCTCTGCTGCACTACGCTGACGGTGAGAAGCGCTACATCCTGGCCCCCAAGGGCCTCGAGGTCGGTCAGACCATCATGTCCGGTTCTGACGCCGACATCAAGCCGGGCAACGCTCTGCCCCTCGCCGACATCCCCGTCGGTACGCTCATCCACGCCGTCGAGTTCCAGCCGGGCAAGGGCGCTGCTATCGCCCGTTCCGCCGGTAACTCCTGCCAGCTGATGGGTAAGGAGGGTAAGTACGCTATCGTCCGTATGCCTTCCTCCGAGATGCGCCGCATCCTCGTTACCTGCCGCGCCACCGTCGGTGAGGTCGGCAACGCCGATCACGCCAACATCGTCATCGGCAAGGCCGGCCGTAAGCGTCACATGAACGTGCGCCCGACCGTCCGCGGTACCGTCATGAACCCTGTCGACCACCCGCACGGCGGTGGCGAGGGCAAGAACCACACCTCTGGTCGTCCCTCTGTTACCCCCTGGGGTAAGCCGACGAAGGGCCTTCGTACGCGCAAGAAGAAGAAGGTCTCGAACCAGCACATCATTCGTCGCCGTAAGAAGTAATTTCGGATACCGAGTTTTAGGAGAAAGCACTTATGAGCAGAAGTCTCAAAAAGGGCCCGTTCGTGGAGACTCGCCTTCTCTCGCGTATCACCGCGATGAACGAGGCTGGCAAGAAGGACGTCGTGAAGACCTGGTCCCGCGCGTCCACCATCTTCCCCGAGATGGTTGGTCACACCATCGCCGTCCACGACGGCCGCAAGCATGTGCCCGTGTATGTTACCGAGTCCATGGTTGGTCACAAGCTCGGCGAGTTCGCGCCGACTCGTACGTTCCGTGGCCACAAGGCCAAATAGGGGGTTAACCGTAAATGGCAACTAAGTCTATTGAAACTGAGGCCACCGAGGTTCGCGCCGTCGCTAAGTACGTGCGTGTTTCCCCCAGCAAGGCCCGCCTGGTGGTCGATCTGATCCGCCGCAAGCCTGTCGCTCAGGCCTTCGACATCCTCCACTTCTGCGACCGCGCCGTCGCCGTGGATGTCGAGAAGGTTCTCCGTTCCGCCGTTGCGAACGCCGAGAACAACAACGGTCTGCGTGCCGACAACCTGGTTGTCGCCGCTGCCTATGTTGACGAGGGTCCGACGCTTAAGCGCATCCGTCCCCGCGCCAAGGGTTCCGCTTCTCGCATTCTGAAGCGTACTTCCCACATCACCGTCGTCGTTGCTCCTCGAAAGGAGGCGTAAAGCTGTATGGGTCAGAAAGTCTACCCCACCGGCTTCCGTCTTGGCATCACCGAGAACTGGCGCTCCCGCTGGTTCGCAGAGAAGGATTACGCTAAGACCCTCGGTAACGATCTCGAGATCCGCAAGTACCTCGAGAAGCGTCTTTCCCGCGCAGCTGTCTCCCGCGTCGAGATCGAGCGCGCTGGCGACAAGGTGAAGGTCATCATCCTCACCGCTCGCCCCGGCGTTGTCATTGGTAAGAAGGGTGCCGAGATCGATACCCTCCGCACCGAGCTCGAGAAGGTCGCTGGCGTCTCCAAGGGCCAGCTCTCCGTCGACGTTGTCGAGATCAAGCGCCCCGAGCTCGACGCCAACCTCGTTGCTCAGTCTATCGCCGAGCAGCTCGAGGGCCGCGTTGCCTTCCGTCGCGCTATGCGCAAGGCTGTCCAGTCCGCCCGCAAGGCCGGCGCTAAGGGCATCCGTATCCAGTGCTCCGGTCGTCTTGGCGGTGCCGAGATGGGCCGTCGTGAGTGGTACCGCGAGGGTCGCGTGCCTCTGCACACCCTCCGTGCCAAGATCGACTACGGCACGGCTGTCGCCAGCACCACCATGGGCGCTTGCGGCGTGAAGGTCTGGATCTACCTGGGCGAGAAGCTCCCGGGCCAGCCTGTTCCCAACCCTGCACTCGAGGGCTCTTCCCGTCCTCGTCGTCGTAACTCCGAGAGGAGGGGTCAGTAGTGCTTGCCCCTAAGCGTATTCTTCACCGCAAGGTGCAGCGTGGCTCCATGAAGGGCCAGGCCAAGGGTAATACCGAGCTGCATTTCGGCGAGTTTGGTATCCAGGCTCTCGAGGCCCATTGGATCACCAACCGTCAGATCGAGGCCGCTCGTATTGCCATGACCCGCTACATGAAGCGTGGCGGTCGTGTCTACATCACGATCTTCCCCGATAAGCCCATCACCAAGAAGCCTGCCGAGACTCGCATGGGTTCTGGTAAGGGTAACCCCGAGGAGTGGGTGGCCGTCGTCAAGCCCGGCCGCATCATGTTCGAGGTCAAGGGCGTGCCCGAGGAGGTCGCTCGCGAGGCTCTGCGTCTTGCACAGCACAAGCTTCCCATCAAGACCAAGATTGTTGCTGCTAAGAACGCTGAGCAGCGCATCGAGAAGGAGATGGCTGAGGAGGCCGCTCTCGAGGCCAAGTGGGCTGCTGAGGACGCCGCCGCCGCCAAGGAGGAGAACTAATGAAGCCCGCAGAGATTCGTGAGCTCTCGGACGCTCAGCTCGTTGAGAAGCTGAAGGAAATGCGCGCCGAGCTCTTTAACCTTCGTTTCCAGATGGCCACCAGCCAGCTGGACAACACCGCTCGCGTCAACACCGTGAAGAAGGACATCGCTCGCGTCCTCACGGAGCAGCGCGCCCGCGAGATCGCAGCGGAGAAGTCCGCTGTCGCCGAGTAGGACCTAAGGAGAGAACATGACTGATTCGCGTAACACGCGTAAGGTCCGTACGGGTGTCGTTACCTCCGTCTCCGGTGCCAAGACCATCGTCGTCACCATCACCGAGCGCAAGCGTCACCCCAAGTACGGCAAGATGATGACCAGCTCCAAGAAGTTGCACGCTCATGACGAGGAGTGCACGGCTGGCGTGGGCGACACCGTCCGCGTTATGGAGACCCGTCCTATGTCCAAGATGAAGCGTTGGCGCCTCATCGAGGTCGTCGAGCGCGCTAAATAAGCAGTCGCTCTTACGACTTGTACGTTTCCGAAGATGTGCGTATGCCTGGCTTGCATACCACAGGCCACATAAAGGCAGCGCACCTCTCTTCGGTTCTTAGTTCGGAGGAACATCTACCATGATTCAGATGCAAACCATGCTGAACGTCGCCGACAACTCCGGCGCTCGCAAGATTCGCTGCATCAAGGTGCTTGGCGGTTCCAAGCGTCGTTATGCAGGCATCGGCGATGTGTTCATCGGTGCTGTCCAGGAGGCTACCCCTGGCGCCAACGTCAAGAAGAAGGACGTTGTCCGTTGCGTCGTCGTTCGCACCGTTAAGGAGATCCGCCGCAAGGATGGCTCCTACATTCGCTTTGATGAGAACGCCTGCGTTGTCATCAACAACGATGGTTCGCCCGTCGGCACCCGTATCTTCGGGCCCGTCGCTCGCGAGCTTCGTGACAAGAAGTACATGAAGATCGTCTCGCTCGCTCCCGAGACCCTGTAGTTAGGGGAGATATATGTATATCAAGAAGGGCGATAAGGTCCAGGTTCTCTCTGGTAAGGATCGCGGCAAGCAGGGCGTTATCCTGCGTGCTCTCCCCGCCGAGAACAAGGTCGTTGTCGAGGGCGTTTCGGTCGTCAAGAAGGCCGTCAAGCCCAACGCTGCCAACCAGCAGGGCGGCATCGTTTCGCAGGAGGCTCCCATCGACGCCTCCAACGTCAATCTCGTCTGCCCCGAGTGCGGTAAGGTTACCCGCGTCGGTCACGAGAAGGACGGCAAGAACAAGCTGCGCGTCTGCAAGAAGTGCGGCCACAAGTTCTAAGCTGCCCGCAACATTAAGTTGCCAGCAAAGGCCCGGATGCCCCACGGCACCCGGGCCTTTTTCTATCCCCACTCATTGGGGACAGACTTAAATGACTAGTCGTTGGGGACGTTCTTAAACGGCTAGTCATTTGGGACGGTCTTCAGCTAAGTTGCGGTGAAATAGGGACTGATGAGGGGCTCTGGCGGGCTAAACAATCCCTATTTCACCGCAACTTACGTAGGTTCAGTTTCGATGGCGCAGCAGCTAGATGAATGCGGCAGGAGGGGACGTACCCAAGTGATGGCATCCGGGGACGTTCCCTTCCTGCCGGCAGTTTGGGACACTCATTTGGAGTCAGATGATTCGATTCTTCCTTCTTCCCATTCATCTGATAATGCGTGTTTGTGCGCATTTGTCTGCGTGGGATTGCGTGAATATGCGTATAGATGCGCCGTTTACGGGGCAAAAATGACCGTTTAGCGGTGAGATACGCAAAAACGCGCACAGACGCGCGTATTTGTGCGAATATAGAGCTGTCAGAATCGAAAGTCTTTTCACGACGCAGGAGGCACTCATGGCAGATTCCAAGCAGGCTCCACTCGACGCCGCGGCAGCAGCAAAGGCAGCGTTCGCTTCGGTCCAGGACAAGCCGTTCCCCGACGACATCTTTACGGCTCCCGAGCTCCGTTGGGCTGTGATCGGTTGCGGCGTTATTGCCAACCAGATGGCTCAGTCCCTTGCCCTGGCCGGCCGCAAGCTTGCGGGCGTTGCCAACCGTACGCTGTCCAAGGCTCAGGCTTTTGCCGAGCAGTATGGCATCGAGAAGGTCTATGACACGGTCGAGGACCTCTACGCCGATCCGAACATTGACGCGATCTACATCACCACGCCGCACAACACGCATATTACCTATCTGCGTACTGCGCTGGCCGCCGGCAAGCACGTGCTCTGCGAGAAGGCCATTACCCTCAACTCTGCCGAGCTCGACGAGGCCCGCGCCATTGCCGCTGAGCACAATGTGGTCCTTATGGACGCTACCACGGTGCTCCACATGCCCTTGTATCAAGAGCTGCGCCGCCGCATGGATGCCGGCGAGTTCGGCCGCATGAACCTCGCTCAGCTCAACTTTGGTAGCTACAAGGAGTACGGCGACCTGACCAACCGCTTCTACAACCGCAATCTCGCCGGCGGCGCTATGCTCGACATTGGCGTGTACGCGCTCTCCGTCATGCGCCTGTTTATGGCGAGCCAGCCGACCGAGGTCGTGTCGCTGGGCAACACCTGCGAGACCGGCGTGGACGTCGCGGGCGGCATCGTCTGCCGCAATGCCGAGCAGCAGCTGGGCGTCGTGAGCCTTACGCTCCACTCCAAGCAGCCCAAGCGCTCGGTCATCAGCTTCGATAAGTGCTATATCGAGGTCAACGAGTATCCGCGCGCCGACCATGCGACCATCGTGTGGACTGCGGACGGTCACCGTGAGGAGGTCCACGCTGGCACCGAGGCTTACGCCCTATGCTACGAGATGGCCGATCTTGAGAAGGCCGTTGCCGGCGACGACTCTAAGCGTGAGCTGCTGGATTATGCTTCTGATGTTATGGAGCTGATGACCAAGCTACGCGCCGATTGGGGAGTCGTGTACCCCGAGGAGGAGTAAGCGATGCTTGCGGAAGATAGGCTCAACGCGATCGTGTCGATGGTGCAGCAGGCTGGCTCGGTTACCGTGCCGGAGCTTGCCGAGACCCTGGGCGTGACGCCGTCCACCATTCGTCGCGATTTGCAGGCGCTCGACCGCGCGCACCGCATTGCCAAAGTGCATGGAGGCGCGACGAGCCTTGAGCGCGCGCACGTGACGCGAGACTTAACGATCAGCGAACGCAGCGATCTCCATAACGACGACAAGGAGCGCATCTGCGCCCGTGCCGCGGCCCTCGTGGAGCCCGAGAGCTTTGTGTACATCGATTCGGGTTCGACGACGCTCAGGCTCATCGAGCATCTTCCGCATCTCGAAGGGGTAACCTATGTGACTGATTCCGTACTCCATGCTCAGCATCTCGCCCTGCGCGGCATGCGTACCGTGGTGCTGGGCGGCGAGCTCAAACCCGAGACCGAGGCGCTCGTTGGCCCCGATGCCTTGGCAACTCTAGAACGCTACAACTTCAACTGCGGCTTTTGGGGTTCCAACGGCATTGCCGCCGAGCAGGGCTTTACGACGCCCGATATCGAGGAGGCACAGGTCAAGCGCATCTCGATGCGCCATACGGCCAAACGCTTCGTAATCTCGGACGCCAGCAAATTTGGCATGGTGGCGCCCGTCAAGTTTGCGGACTTCCGCGACGCAACGATTATCACCGCGGATGAGGTGCCCGCCAAGTACCAGGCGATGGAAAACGTCATCACGGTCTAGCAAAGGGGCGAAGTAAGGCCAAAACCATTTAGTTTTCTCAATAGAAAAGCGGCAACATCCATTACGGGCGTTGCCGCTTTCGTTGTCTGCCGGTTTGTCTAAATCTGTAACAACTAGACCGTTAAAAGTGGGCTAGGTGTTACAGATCGAGATGCTTCCGAACCGCGCCGTCCCTTTGTCTCAATCTGTAACATCTTGGAACGATTTTGCCGAGTTACTGTTACAGATTGAGATTTTCCCTTGAGGGTGATTCGAATGTCTCGATCTGTAACAGATAGACCGGAAAATGGGTTCTAACTGTTACAAATCGAGACGTTTTGGGACCGCGGCTGAGCCATCGCGGCAAAACCACCACAAAGGTGCCTGTCCCCTTTGTGGTGGTTTAGGGCTCCCAGGGGCAGGGGGCTTCGATGTGGATGTGCTCGCCGGTTACGGGATGCGTGAAGGACACGCTGTGGGCGTGGAGCATAAGGCCGCAGGGACGCGGCGTGCCGTAGAGCTCGTCGCCTACCAGGGGATGACGCTCGCTCGCCAGATGCACACGGATTTGGTGTTTGCGGCCGGTGAGCAGCTCGACATCGATATACGAGCGCGTGGGCA
This sequence comes from uncultured Collinsella sp., assembly GCA_902464175.1. Taxonomy (GTDB): domain Bacteria; phylum Actinomycetota; class Coriobacteriia; order Coriobacteriales; family Coriobacteriaceae; genus Collinsella. The sequence continues at coordinate 6,810 of CABQHZ010000012.1, forward strand.
GGCCACGACGGCTCTTAAGACGCTTGAGCACCTTGACGCGCGTTTGAGACGGCTTGCCGCTTGCGCCGACGCGCATCTTGCGGCTGTCGTGACGGTCGCGGGCGATGGGCTTGTCGATGAGCTTTTCGTTCCAGTCGATCTTGCCCTCGGCGAGCGCCAGGTAGTGCTTTTCGAAAGCGTGGTCGATGACCATCTGGTCAAAGGCGGGCTGCGTCTGCTTGTCGAGCGAGAACAGCACCACGCCGGTGGTGTCGCGGTCCAGGCGGTTGAGCGGCTGCATGTCGGTCGCGGCAAAGCCGTCGCCCATCGCCAGTAGCAGGTCGCTGGCGTAGTCGGTGAGCGTGCGCTCGCCGGTGCCGTCGCCGTGGACGATCATGCCGGCAGGCTTGTCGATGGCCATGAGCCAGGCGTCGCAGTAGAGGACTTGAGGTTCTTCGTTCACGTGTAAGCCTTTCGGTTAGCTGATTCCCACAAGCATGCAGCCCGAGGTCGCCCCGCGTAGGCGGGCGGCGGGCTTGCGGCCGGCCTGCGCTGCTTCGACGGCACGACGGACGCGGGCGACGGCACGGCCCACCTCATCCGTCTCGAGCAGCATTCCGTCCACCATGAGACGACGCACGCCGGCATCGAGCAGCTGAGGAACCTGCGGCGTGAGGTCGATGGGGTAGGCATCGTACAGGCGAGAGCGGCCGTGGATGTCGGTGCGGACGGGCATGACCTTGCCGTCGATATTCTTGAGCGAGAGCTTGCGGGCACGCAGGCGGCAGTTAGCGCAATCGTGGATGCAGCCGTTGGCAACCTGCAGAATGCAATGCTCGCTTGTCATGACGCGTGGGCGGCCAAAGACGGTGATGCCCAGAGCCGCGGGCGCGGCGGCGCCGAGCGAGACAATCTCGTCGAGCGTGATCTCGGGCGAGAGCCAAAACGCACCGGCTCCGCGCTCGGCAAGCGCCTCCATGCAGGGCGTGTTGTGCACCGGCAGGCAAGAGCGAATCTCGGCCGTGGCGCCAACCTGGGCGGCCAGGGCAAGCTCGGAGATATTGCCGACGGCGACGGTGGCCCCGGCATTGATCCAGGGATCGACGCGCTCGTGGTCGACGGCGCGGCAGACCTCGTCGAGTATGGGCACGATGCCCTGCTCAAATGCATCGGCAGGGGAGAGTCCGACAGCCTCGAGCGCATCGGTGGTCATATAGATGCGCGCGGCACCCTCGGCACGAGCTGCCTCGGCGGCTTCGAGCGTGGTGACGGCGGCGCAGATCTGCGGCTCGTCGCGGTAATGCTCGGGCATGGCGCGCGTACATTTGTCGAGTACCGGCAACTCGAGCGTCTTCGCGCGCTCCTCGTACGGCGCCAGAATGGCCTCCTCCAATGCCTTACAGGCGGCGGCGCGCACCTTGTGTACGGCGGAGAAGCCCATACCGCAGCCGGCGTCGAGCGAAACGTCAAAGCTCGCTGCCTCAAAGGGCGAGGAGCCCATGCGGCCCACATGCTCAACCAGGTCTGCCGCCTCGACGGCGCGGGTCTTGGCGGCCTCGACGGTGAAGCCCGTGGCGGCGGCGGTGAGCGCGGGGTCGTCGCAGCAGGTGAGTGTGACAGTAAACGGCTCGCCTAGGCGCGCCACGACGGACACATCAACAGCTCGGCGGCGCAGCACATCGCGTTTGAGCGCGGCGCCGGCGGCGTCGATGGCGCGCTGGCTACGAATCACGCGGACGCGGCAGCCCTTGGGCATGCTGCGGGGCACGCGACATTCGATGATGTCGCCCGCGGCGGCATCATCGGCGGCAATGGTGGTCAGGAACTGGTCGAACTCATCGTCGTGGCGAAGCTCCAGCAGGTCGCCCTTGCCCACGGGCTCAAACAACGCAATGCGGGCGATGGCGGCGCGGCGACGGCGGTCGTCGGGCTTGAGGCCGCGCACATCGCGGTTGGCCGGGCGGCTGCCCAGCACCGTGCCCACGATCTGGCCGCGGTTGTTGGAACGCTCATAGCTCATCATCTCGTCGCCCGAGGTGCCGTCCTGATAGGCGTGCGTAAAGTCGCGGTTGAAGCAGCGCTTGAGCTGGCGCTGGCGGGCGGCTTCCTCGTCCTTGGCAACGGTGGCTCCGGATAGCATGTCGTCAATTTCGTGACGATACACATCGACGATGGAGTACACGTAATCGGGCGCCTTCATGCGGCCCTCGAGCTTGAGCGACGCGGCACCGGCGTCATACAGACGGCGAACAAGCTGCGAGGTGTTGGTGTCACGCGGGCATAGCGCACGCTCGCGGCCGGCGGGGGAGAGCGTGCGACCGTTCTCGTCGATCAGCTCGTAGGGCAGACGGCAGGGCTGGGCGCACATGCCACGGTTGGCCGATCGTCCCGCCATGGCAAAGCTCGAAAGCAGGCACAGGCCCGAGTAGCAAAAGCAGATGGCGCCGTGGCTAAAGACCTCAAGGTCCACATCGGGCGCGGCATCGTGAATGGTGGCAATTTCGTCGATGGAAAGCTCGCGCGAGAGAGTCACGCGGTCGGCGCCCTGCTCGCGGCACCAAAGGGTTCCGCGGTCGTCGTGGATGTTCGCCTGGGTTGAGATGTGCGTCTCGATACCGGGCATCGTGCGCTTGACCTCAAAGAACAGGCCCCAGTCCTGGATGATGAAGGCGTCGGCGCCCAACGTGGAGCAGCGATGGATGAGTTGCAACGCATCGCCCATCTCGGACTGCTTGATGACGATGTTGACCGTGACGTAGACGCGCGACCCGGCTAGATGTGCGGCGCGGCAGGCTTGCTCAAAGGCCTCGTCGGTAAAGTTGGTGGCCTTGCGGCGGGCGTTGAAGCTGCCCATGCCGCAGTAGATGGCATCTGCCCCGGCGGCGAGCGCGGCTGCAAAGGGCTCGGGCCCTCCGGCGGGCGCCAAAAGCTCGGGTCTGCGGTTGGTGGTTCGACTGGCGGTTGCGGTCATATCCTGCCTTTCAAAATGCTCAGATAATCAAAAGTATAGTGGTGCCGTCGCGGCAGGCGATGCCCGTGCTCTAAGCGGGATAAAGTCTTCAGCAGCTTGGACTGGCTGCTCCACATGAGAACCGTTCAGCGGTCCGGGGAAACCGTTGGGCGATAAAATATTCTCGCAACGTGATAATAATCTTGCATCGCGCGGAAACCTTGAGTACTATCCCAATCAAGCGCGGCGTTCAGACCGAACTGTGCCTCCCGGTGTGAACGCCGCGCTCACGCTCTCTCAACTGATTGTAAGGAGAAAAACATGAGCAAGACCGTCGTGTCTTCCGATAACGCACCCGCAGCCATCGGCCCGTATTCCCCCGGCATCCAGACCGGCAACATGGTCTTCCTGTCCGGCCAGCTGGGCATTGACCCCGCGACCGGCAAGATGCCCGAGGGCGTCGAGGCCCAGGCCAAGCAGTCCCTCGCCAACGTCGAGGCCCTGCTGACCGCTGCCGGCGCCACCTTTGCCGATGTCGTCAAGACCACGGTCTACCTAGCCGACATCGCCGACTTCGCTGCCGTGAACGAGATCTACGCCTCCAAGTTCGTGGCTCCGTTCCCCGCGCGCAGCGCCTTCCAGGTTGCCGCCCTTCCGGCCGGCGGTCTGGTCGAGATTGAGGTCGTCGCCGCTCTCTAAGGCGTTGGCAACAACTAAACATGACATGCAAAAAGACCCTGCAGCGCGAGCTGCAGGGTCTTTTGTCAAGTGACGGATTGCTTGTGGAGTCACCAAGGGTAGCCTTTTTGTTTGTTAGCCTTCCTTGCGGACTTTTTGCAGGTAGCGGTAGACGCTGGGCTCCGAGATGCCCAGCGCGGTGGCGGCGCAGGCCACGGCGCCCTTGAGCATGAACACCCCGTTGCCGTTGAGGTGGCGAATGACGTCCACGCGGTCGCTCTGACCAAGCGACGCCACATCCAGCCCGCGCGCGCTCAGCAACTCGGCAATGCTGCGGTCGATGAGCTCCTGTGTGGACTCCGAAAGGCTTTCGACCTCGATAGGGGCGGGCTCCGTGCGCGTCGGCGCCGCGTCGAAGCATGCCATGAGCTGCTGCGCCATGGTGTTGATGGAGCGCACGGTCGAGAGGTCGGTGTTGACGCAGAGCATACCGACGATCTCGTTATCCTCGCGGATAAAGTACGTCGCTGACTCCAGCGTCTTGCCGCCGGCGCCGCGGCCCTCGTAGCCCGTAATAAACGGCAGGTCGCGATACTTGGGGTCGTGCATGATCTTGAGCGCCAGATCGGTGGCGGGACCGCCGACCTTACGGCCGCTCACGATGCCGTTGCGAATATCGACGATGGCGTGGTCGGGATCCGAGAAATCGTGCAGCACGATTTCGCTGTTCTTGCCGAGTATCTGCTCCAGGAAATCGACCATCGGCAAAAAGCGACGTACGGTCTCGTTCACGGGCAACTCCTTTGGGTGAAATCGGAATTGTTCATAACAATTTTTTCTCATGGTAACACGGTGTCTATTGACTCGCATATTCGCAGGTACATTGCGTAATACGGACGAGCGGTAGGAATTTGGCGGTAAACGGTCGACCAAAAGAAAAGTTAGATGTTATTTTGACCAGGCACTTTCCTGACCTGCGGAAATGCATAATCCCAGCTCAAGAACAGTCTGATAACAAAAAATTATTATTGAGAATGAGAATCATCTTTAATACGATATGCAACGAAGGCACAACCTCAACCCCGCACTGCGTCACAATAGAGCGTTAGATGCGAAAACAACTATTTCGAGGATTGGTGGTCAAATGACCCAGGAGACGGTTAAGAACGGCACTGAAGCCCTGTTCACTCGTGAAGGCATGCCTCCCGTTAAGGAAATGATCCCGTGTGCCCTTCAGCACGTACTGGCATCGTTTGCCGGCATCATCACCCCGGCTGTCATCATGGCCGGCGTCTACGGCTTTAATAGCCAGCAGAGCACCGACATCATCCAGGTCGCGCTCATTCTTTCGGCGATCGACACGGCCCTTCAGGCCTTTGCCCCCTTCCGTCGCATCGGCGGCGGCCTGCCCATCGTCATGGGCGTTTCGTTCGCGTTCCTCCCGGCCCTGCAGGCCATGGGCGCCTCGGGCTTTAGCTTTGGCGCGCTGTTGGGCGGCGAGATTGTCGGCGGTGCCGTCGCGGTCCTCTTTGGTTTGGCCTACAGCAAGATTAAGTGGCTGTTCCCACCCGTCGTGACCGGTACGGTCATCTTCTCCATCGGCGTTTCGCTGTATCCCACGGCCGTCAAGTATATGGCCGGCGGTATGGGTACGCCACTGTGGGGCACCCCGCAGGCCTGGTGCGTCGCTCTTATCACCTTCGCCGTGGTCTTTGCGCTCGCCAACTTTGGCAAGGGCACGCTCAAGCTGGGATCCGTGTTCTTTGGCATGATCGTTGGCATGATCGTCTCCATCCCCTTTGGCATGATCGACTTCTCAAGCGTCGCCACCGCTCAGGTCTTCGCCCTTCCCAAGCTCATGCCCTATGCGCTCGAGTTTGATCCCGAGGTCTGCATTACCCTCGCCGTCGTGTTCCCCATGGTTGCCATCCAGGTTATCGGCGACGTCTCCGCCGCCTGCCTGGGCTCCATCGACCGTATGCCCACCGAGCGCGAGCTCTCCGGCGCTATCGTGTCCCAGGGCCTCACCTCTATGGTCGGCGGCCTGCTGGGCGGTCTTCCCACCAGCGCCCTTGGCCAGAACGTGGGCATCATCTGCTCCAACAAGGTCGTCAACAAGTGGGTCTTTGTGATCATCGCGGCCGTCTTTGCCATCGCCGGTCTGTTCCCGCAGCTCTCTGCCGTCCTTTCCGCTATCCCGCAGCCCGTCATCGGCGGCGCGACCGTCGGCGTCTTTGGCACCATTACCATGAACGGCGTGCGCATGTTCACCCGCGAGGGCCTCACGCAGCGCACTACCACCATCGTCGGTACCTCCGTCGTCTTTGGCCTGGGTATCTGGATGGCCAGCGGTTGCCTTGCCGGCGAGGGTATGCCCGCCTGGGTGTCCACCGTCATCGGCTCCAATGCCGTAACCCCCACCGCCATCATGGCCATCGTCCTTAACCTGATTCTTCCGCAGACGCCGGTCGTGGCTCAGCACATCGATGCTGCCAAGGACGCTGCCGTGGATCTGGTCTTGCCCGAGAGCAAGAAGTAACCAATTCGGTGCTATTCGTCGGCGGACGCATCGCCTCGTCCGCCGACGTCATGCGGCGTCAAGCCGCACTTCAAAGGGTTTGTCCCTTTGGTGAAGCGTTGACGGGAGAGGGCCCGTTTCCGGTGTAGGCCGGCGCTTCGCACTCCGCCATGTCAGAGGTGTCAAACCCCGCCTCTGATGTTGAAGGGAGCATCCATGCTTCTGGTCGCTAACGGTTCCGTCTTTACCCGCAACGCTCAGACCCCGTTCATTCCCAACGGTGCGGTCGCCATTGACGGAGATACGATCGTCGAAGTGGGCCCCGAGTGCGAGCTCAAGGTCAAGTACCCGGATGCCGAGTACGTCGACGCCCAGGGCAACCTCATCATGCCCGGACTCATCAATTGCCACACCCACATCTACTCGGGTCTGGCTCGCGGCCTTGCCATTAAGGGCTGCAACCCCACCAACTTCCTGGAGAATCTTGAGCAGCAGTGGTGGAAGATCGATGACAACCTGACGCTCGACGGCACCAAGGCCAGCGCCTATGCCACGATTCTGGACTCCATCCGCGATGGCGTCACAACGATCTTCGATCACCACGCGAGCTTCTGCGAGATCCCGGGCAGCCTCTTTACCATTAAGGATGCAGCTCAGGAGCTGGGCATGCGTTCGTGCCTGTGCTACGAGGTCTCCGACCGCCGCGGCCAGGAAAAATGCGACCAGGCCATTGCCGAGAACGCCGAGTTTGCCCAGTGGGCCGCCAAGGAGCGTCGCGATAACGACAATCACATGATCGCCGCCATGTTTGGCGGTCACGCCACCTTTACGCTTTCGGACGAGACCATGGACAAGATGGCCGAGGCCAACAACGGCCTGACCGGCTTCCACATCCATGTGTGCGAGGGCATGAATGACGTGTGGGACTCCCGTCTCAACCGTGGTGGCATCAGCCCCGTCGAGCGCCTGCTGCAGCACAATCTGCTGGGTCCCGACACCATGCTCGGCCACTGCATCCACGTGACGCCCGCCGAGATGGATATCGTCAAGGAGTCCGGCACCTGGCTCGTCAACAACCCCGAATCCAATATGGGCAACGCCGTGGGCTGCGCCCCCGTGCTCGAGTTCTTCCGCCGCGGCATCCCCGTGTGCATGGGCACCGACGCCTACACCCACGATATGCTCGAGAGCCTCAAGGTCTTCCTGATCATTCAGCGCCACAACGCCGCCATGCCCAACGTGGGCTGGTGCGAGGCCATGACCATGCTGTTCGAGAACAACGCCAAGATGGCGAGCAAGTACTTCGATCGCAAGCTCGGTGTGCTCGAGGCCGGTGCTGCCGCCGACGTCATCGTTATGGACTACAAGCCCTTTACGCCGCTGAGCGAGGAGAACATCGACGGCCACATGCTCTTTGGCATGATGGGCAAAAATTGCCGCACCACCATCATCAACGGCCGCGTCCTGTACAAGGATCGCGAGTTCGTTGGCATTGATGAGGACAAGATCAACGCGTGGACCATGGCCGAGTCCAAGAAGCTCTGGAGCACGCTCAACGATCGCGCCTACTAATTACAAGTAGATTTGCGCGCGTCAGATGTTTCGCCGCATCCGACGCGCGTATAGGCGACCTCCGCGGGGTCGCCGGCGCTGTGCTAGCGCTACACCGTATTTGCGCCCGCCGCGCGGTCTCGCCGGGCGTTACAGAGAGGAGCTCACTATGAGCGACATCATGAGGCCGATCCCGTTTTCGCAGCTGATGAACTGGATCATCGAGGAGCACAAGACTCAGGGCGCCGTCTTTGGCGTGCGCAAGATGGCCACGACCAACCAGGAGGGCGCGCTTCCCATTTTTGACGAGCGCATCGAGACTCCGTTTGGCCCGGCCGCCGGCCCCAATACACAGCTTGCCCAGAACATCGTGGCCTCTTATGTGGCCGGTTCTCGCTTCTTTGAGCTCAAGACCGTCCAGGTTATGGACGGCGAGGAGCTTTCCCGTTGCGTCAACAAGCCCTGCATTGTGGCGCAGGACGAGTGCTACAACTGCGAGTGGTCGACCGAGCTCGAGGTTCCGCAGGCCTTTGCCGAGTACGTGAAGGCATGGTTCGCCTGCCACCTGATCGCTCGCGAGTACGGCCTGGGTAGCCCGGACGGCTTTGTCTTCAATATGTCCGTGGGCTATGACCTGGAGGGCATCAAGAGCCCCAAGGTCGACGCCTACATCGAGGGCATGAAGGACGCCAGCGGATCTGACGTCTGGAACGAGTGTCGCACATGGGCGCTCGCCAATCTGGACCAGTTTGAGCATGTCGATGCCGCGTTTGTCGAGTCCATTCCGGCGCGCGTCTCCAACTCTATCACCGAGTCTACCCTGCACGGTTGCCCGCCAGCGGAGATCGAGCGCATCGCGACCTACCTCATCACCGAGAAGGGCCTCAACACCTACATCAAGTGCAACCCCACGCTGCTGGGCTATGAGTTTGCCCGCCAGCGTCTGAATGAGCTGGGCTTTGACTACATCGTCTTCGACGATACGCACTTCCGCGAGGACCTGCAGTGGGCCGACGCCGTGCCCATGTTCGAGCGCCTGATTGCCCTGTGCGCCGAGCGCGGCCTGGAGTTTGGCGTCAAGCTGACCAACACGTTCCCCGTCGACGTGACGAGGAACGAGCTGCCTTCTACCGAGATGTACATGTCCGGCCGTTCGCTGTTCTCGCTGACCATCGAGGCCGCCCGCCGCATTACCGAGCAGTTCGATGGCAAGCTGCGCATCAGCTACTCCGGCGGTGCCACGGTCTACAACATCCGCGCTCTGTACGATGCCGGTATTTGGCCCGTTACCCTGGCGACCGACGTGCTCAAGCCCGGTGGCTACGAGCGCTTTAGCCAGATGGCCGGCGAGTTTACCGACCTGGATGGCAAGCCGTTCGCGGGCGTCTCTCTCGAGGCCGTGACCGCGATCCAGACCGACTCGCTCACCAACCCGCTCTATAAGAAGCCGCTGCGCCCGCTGCCCGACCGCAAGGTCGCCGGCAAGAGCCCGCTTTCCGACTGCTTTACCACGCCGTGCCGCACGAGCTGTCCCATCCAGCAGGATATTCCTGCCTACCTGGCGGCTGTTGACGAGGGCCGCTACGAGGACGCACTCAACATCATCATCGAACGCAACGCCCTGCCGTTCATTACCGGCACCATCTGCCCGCATCCCTGCGGCCGTGCCTGCGAGCGTGCATTTTACGAGCCCGAGGGCGCCCAGATTCGCGCCAGCAAGCTCAAGGCCGCCCGCGAGGCCATGACCGCCGTGCTGCCCAAGCTGCGCGCCCAGGCTATTGCCAACGACGGTGAGCGCAACGTTGCCGTTATCGGCGGCGGCCCGGCCGGCCTGGCGACGGCGTTCTTCCTGACGCGTGCCGGCGTGCCCGTCACCATCTTTGAGGCCCGCGATTCGCTCGGCGGCGTGGTCCGTCACGTGATCCCCGAGTTCCGCATCTCGAGCGACGATATCTCCCACGATGCCGAGCTCTGCCTGGCCTTTGGCGCCAAGGTTCAGCTTAACGCCCGCGTGGAGTCCATTGACGAGCTCAAGGCCCAGGGCTTTACCGACGTGGTCGTGGCCACCGGTGCCTGGATGCCCGGCTCTGCGGGCTTGGGCGAGGGTGCCGAGCTCGACGTGTTGGAGTTCCTCGAGGCCGCCAAGAAGGGCGAGAAGCTCGAGCTGGGCAAGGACGTCGTGGTCATTGGCGCCGGCAATACCGCCATGGACGCGGCCCGCGTGGCCAAGCGCCTGGCTGGCGTGAAGAACGTGCGCCTGGTGTATCGCCGTACCAAGAAGCAGATGCCCGCCGACGAGGAAGAGCTCGATCTTGCTCTTGTCGACGGCGTTGAGTTCTGCGAGCTGCTGGCGCCCAAGGCGCTCAACGGTGCCGTGCTGACCTGCGATGTTATGGAGCTTGGCGAGCCGGATGCAAGCGGCCGTCGCAGCCCCGTCGCCACGGGCGAGACCGTCGAGCTTTCCGCCACCACGGTGATCTGCGCCGTGGGCGAGGGCATCGACGCCAACCTGTACGATGCCGCGGGCGTCGAACACGACCGTCGCGGTCGCCTTGCCGCCACCTCTACCGGCGTCGAGGGCGTCTGGGCTGCGGGCGACTGCCGCCGCGGTCCTGCCACCGTGGTCGAGGCTATTGCCGACGCCGCCGAGGTCGCCCGTGCCATCGCCGGCGTGGACTTTAACAAGTACGCCGACTGCAACGAGCAGGCCGGCCGCGAGGACACCTGCTACGAGCGCAAGGGATCGCTGTGCCGCGACAAGCGCAACTGCACCAAGACCCGCTGCCTGGGCTGCGGCTCGGTGTGCGAGGTCTGCTGCGACGTGTGTCCCAACCGCGCCAACGTGGCAATTAAGGTGCCGGGCCTGGCCAAACATCAGGTCGTCCACGTCGATGGCATGTGCAACGAGTGCGGCAACTGCGCCGTATTCTGCCCCTACCAGGAGGGTCGTCCCTACAAGGACAAGCTCACCCTGTTCTGGAGCGAGCAGGACATGGAGAACTCCGAGAACGAGGGCTTCCTGGCTGTGGACGAGGACCACTTTAAAGTCCGCGTCGCCGGCACGGTCCGCACCGTCTCGGTCGATGCCGTCAACACCGGTCTGCCCGAGGCCGTCCGCCTGACCATCAAGGCCGTGCGCGACAGCTATCCGTATCTCCTTAAGAAATAGGCGAGTCTCTTATGGCCAAATCCATTCAACATAACGTGGCCTACGTTGCCTGCGGAAGCGGTTGCGCCTCCGCAGGCGGCGACGCCCGCTGCAGCGAAGGCTGCATTGGCTGTGGCGCCTGCGTCACGGCCTGCCCCCACGGTGCCATTGCGCTGGTCGATGGCATCGCCCGCGTGGATCGCTCCAAGTGCACGGGCTGTGGCCTGTGCGGCATGGCGTGTCCACAGCGCGTGATTGCCTTCGTTCCCGGCTACCAGAACATCCTGGTGCGCTGCAACAACACCGATAAGGGCGCCATTGCGCGCAAGATCTGCGACACGAGCTGCATCGGTTGCGGCATGTGCGCCAAAAAGTGCCCTGCCGGTGCTATTCGCATCGAGGACAACTGCGCCCATATCGACGGTGCGGACTGCCTGTCGTGCGGTATGTGCGCCGTCGTCTGCCCGCATGGCGCTATCCACGACCGTACCGGCATCGCCGCCGGCGTGTAGAAGGGAATCACCATGGCACAGGAATTCACTTTTACCGTTAACGGCGTCGAGCGCACGACGACTCAGAACAAGCCGCTGCTCCGCTACCTGCGCGACGACCTGCATATCCATTCCGCTAAGGACGGCTGCTCCGAGGGCGCCTGCGGTACCTGCACCATCCATGTGGACGGCGCGGCCGTCAAGGCGTGCGTGCTGACCACCGCTCTTGCCGCCGGCCGTAATATCGTGACCGTCGAGGGCCTGCCCGAGGACGTGCGCGAGGCCTTTGTGTACGCCTTTGGCGCCGTGGGCGCCGTGCAGTGCGGTTTTTGCATCCCCGGCATGGTCATGGCGGGTGCAGCGCTCATCGCCGAGGACCCCGAGCCCACCGAGGAGCAGATCAAGTACGCCATCCGCGGCAACGTCTGCCGCTGCACCGGCTACAAAAAGATTATCGAGGGCATCTCGCTGGCCGCTGCGGTACTCCGCGGCGAAAAGCAGATCGACGAGGATCTGGAGCGCGGCGATGACTACGGCGTAGGCAAGCGCGCCTTCCGTATCGACGTGCGCAAGAAGGTGCTCGGCGAGGGCAAGTATCCCGACGACATCGACGAGCTCGATCAGCCGGGTCTGACCTACGCCAGCGCCGTGCGCTCCAAGTATCCGCGCGCCCGCGTGCTCTCCATCGATACCTCCAAGGCCGAGGCCCTGCCCGGTGTGGTGGGCATCCTGCGCGCCGAGGACGTGCCGGTCAACCAGGTCGGCCACCTTATCCAGGACTGGGACGTCATGATCGCCCAGGGCGATATCACCCGCTGCGTGGGTGACGCCATCGTGCTGGTGGTCGCCGAGGACGAGGCGACGCTCGAGAAGGCCAAGAAGCTCGTAAAGATCGATTACGAGCCGCTGGAGCCCGTGCGCAACATTGCCGAGGCCAAGGCTGCCGACGCCCCGCGCCTGCACGATAGCTTCTTTGCCTTTGGCAACACGGTGGAGCTCAAGGACAACGTGTGCCAGAGCCGCCATGTGACGCGCGGCGACGCCGCCAAGGCGCTGGCAGAGAGCGCGTTCACCGTGACGCAGCGCTTTACCACGCCCTTTACCGAGCATGCCTTCTTGGAGCCCGAGTGCGCCGTCGCCTTCCCGTACAAGAACGGCGTCAAGGTGCAGTCGACCGACCAGGGTGCCTACGACACGCGCAAAGAGTGTGCCCACATGTTTGGCTGGGACAACGAGCCCGAGCGCGTGGTCGTCGAGACCATGCTCGTGGGTGGCGGCTTTGGCGGTAAGGAGGACGTTTCGGTCCAGCACCTGGCCGCGCTCGCCGCATATAAGTTCCAGCGTCCTGTGAAGTGCAAGCTCACGCGTGCCGAGTCGCTCGCGTTCCATCCCAAGCGTCATGCCATGGACGGCACCTTTACGCTGGGCTGCGACGCCGAGGGCAACTTTACCGGCCTGGACTGCGAGATCAACTTTGATACCGGCGCCTACGCGTCGCTGTGCGGCCCGGTGCTCGAGCGCGCCTGTACGCATGCCGTCGGCCCCTACAAGTACCAGAACACCGACATCCGCGGCTTCGGCTACTACACCAACAACCCGCCTGCCGGCGCGTACCGTGGCTTTGGCGTTTGCCAGTCCGAGTTTGCACTCGAGAGCCTGATCGACCTACTGGCCGAGAAGGTCGGCCTGGATCCGTGGGAGATCCGTTACAGAAACGCCATCGAGCCGGGCGAGGTTTTGCCCAACGGCCAGATCGCCGATTGCTCCACGGCGCTTAAGGAGACGCTGCTCGAGGTCAAGGATGCCTATTACGCGCATCCCGGACACGCCGGCATCGCCTGCGCCATGAAGAACGCCGGCGTGGGCGTGGGCCTGCCCGACGCCGGTCGCTGCAAGATTCGCGTCGAGGGTGGTCGCGCCGTGGTCTACGCCGCCACGTCCGACATCGGCCAGGGCTGCAACACGGTCTTTTTGCAGGACGTTGCCGAGGCATGCGGTCTGCCGCTGGGCTGCATTGCCAATGGCGAGTGCTCCACCGAGAACGCTCCCGACTCCGGCACCACGTCTGGCTCGCGCCAGACGGTCGTGACCGGCGAGGCCGTGCGCGGTGCCGCCTTCCTGCTGCGCGATGCCATGGTTGGCATCGAGGCCGGCAAGCCTGCGCCCGCCGCTCCGGTGAGCGCGCATGGCGACGGCGTCAAGATCGAGTACGACGACGGTCGCGCCTACCAGCTGCGCACACAGGAACTCGTCGCCGGCCAGGGTATGCATCCTCAGGATCCCGCGGCTGCCATCAAGGCACTCGAGGGATGCGAGTTTGGCTACGTGTATCTGGAGCCGACCGACAAGCTGGGCGCCGACGTTCCCAACCCCAAGAGCCACATCTGCTACGGCTTTGCCACGCATGTGGTCATTTTGGACGATGACGGCCGCGTGAGCGAGGTCTATGCCGCGCACGATTCCGGCAAGGTGGTCAACCCCATTTCGATCCAGGGCCAGATCGAAGGCGGCGTGCTCATGGGTATGGGCTATGCGCTTACCGAGGACTGGCCGCTCAAGGACTGCGTGCCCCAGGCCAGGTACGGCACGCTCGGGCTGTTCCGTGCGCCCGAGATTCCGGATATCCACGCCATCTACGTGGAGAAGGACGAGCTGCTGCCCGTGGCATACGGCGGCAAGGGCATCGGCGAGATCGCCACGATCCCCACGGCGGCCGCCGTACAGAACGCCTATCGTGCATTTGACGGCAAGCTGCGTCCCGATCTGCCCATGGTGGATACGCCGTACAGCCGCGCCCGTCACCGCGGGTAGGGTAGAGCGCGGACGGCCATTGCTGACTGCCGTCTGCGCTTGCCATCAACTGTATAAGCTGCGCCTTTGGCCCCAGCTCCATCGTGAGCCGGGGCCTTTTGCTTGGAGCGGAAACTGCGTCCCGGAATCGATGCTCAGAGTGGGATGCAGTTTCCCCTTGGAGCCCTCGGCGGAAACTACGTCCCGGAATCCAGTCCCGGAGTGGGATGCGCTTTCCGGATCGGCCCTCAACCGGAAGCTGTGTCCCGGAATCATGCCTCAGAATGGGATGCGTTTTCCGCTGGCCGGTCGTTTGGAAAGCGCATCCCAGTTTGAGTGTTTATTCCGGGATGCGGTTTCCGCTGAAGGACTCAACCGGAAAGCCTGTCCAGCTCTGAGACGGGATTCCGGGACACGCTTTCCGCCAGGCCCGCCATCCGGAAAGTGCATCCCGTTTTGAGCGTCCAGGCTAGGACGCGCTTTCCGTTGGCGTGGTCGTTGGGAAAACGCGGCCCAGATAGGGGGATGCGATCTGGCGATGCGTGGCCTAGCAGCTCCTACAGGTCCACCTCGTTGAGCCATGTCGGCAGCGCGGTCTGCCGGATGCCTGCCGTCTGCAGCTTTTTCGCGAGCATGCCTGTCAAACGGACTTCGTTCATGGTAAAGCGGATGAGCGGATGACCGTAGAGCGACAGGTGCGCTTCGCGTTGCCGTTCGGCAACGAGTGCCTCGGCGGTGGTGCGCCCGGCTAGCATGGCCTGGTCGGTATATTTGACGAACCCGTCGAGTTCTCCCAACGTGACCTCTCGCGCATGGCGCTCCCAGGCGAAGTCCGTTCGCATGCTTTCGGTCGAATCGAAGGGATCCGTTAGCTCGTATTGAAGTTGGTCGGGTGCAAAGCCGGTCTCGATCATGACGGCTCGGGCGACCGATTCTCCACCGCTCTCGGCGCGGGCGTCGGCATATCGAAGTGTCGTGAGGGCAGTGCGAATCGCGCGACCATTGCGGGCGGTCGCTCGTTGTTCGACGGCCTCCATCAACTGCTCTCGCGTAAGGCCGAGCTTTGAGATCGCCGAATCGGCAATGGGCATGCCGTCTGCAAAGCCAGTTTGCAGCAGGCAATCTGTAGCCGTTTGGATGGGCGGCGTTACTGATGTGCCGGATAGACGGATTGCTCCGGCCGGCTCGATCTGATGCCGCTGAATATGCGCGCCCGGGCGAGCCGACGGCTTTGTCGAGCTACAGACATGCACAACGTTCAGATGTCGCCACGAGACCTCGAGCCCCAGCAGGCAGGCGGCCGAAAACGAGCAGAACGTCCAATCGGGGTGGATGATCGCAAGGGCGCGAATAATCTCGCAATGACGCTGTGCCCGGTTGAGTTCATCCCAGCGCGTTTTGCGCGCGAACAGTCCCGGCATGGGCGAGACGACCGCGCTGCCGATGCGCCGAAGGAGCGCTTTTCGGATTGCCGTGCTCGGGGGAATCAGACAGCGCCCCTCTTGTTCGGCTTGAGTGAGCAGTTGGTCGATGAGTTGGTCATTGCAATGGGTCATGAGCTACCGCCTCCTTTTGGGTAGCAAAAAACGTATCAGCCGCAACTTGCCGCCCAACTGACCAAAAGCTGACCAAAATCTAACCATGCAGGTAGATGGCCTGTTTTCGGCGACATTTTTACATCTGAATCGGTGGGCGGTAATCGGCGACCGTGAACGGTAGCGAGTTATGAAGCCTTGGTAAGTTTAGGGACGTGTACTTTTCCGAAAAAGAGCAATCTATCTGCTGTTTTGTGTTTCAGGATCGCATCCTTGAAGGCATGTGATATGGGCTGCGGATCGTCGTCTGTGTCGGCGGAAACTGCGTCCCGGATTTCGGCCCCAGAGTGGGATGCCGTTTCCGGATCGGACCTCAAGCGGAAGCTGCGTCCCGGAATCGAGCCTCAGGGTGGGACGCATTTTCCGGTAGAGGCCTGGGACGGAAAGAGCGTCCCGGAATCCGGGCAATTCGGTGGTCAGGTGGTTGAACGAGCGGAACGAGCGGGCATCGAGCCTTCATGGCTGAAAACCATTTGTTAAACCTGACACCCGTGGGTAGAATGAAGTCGACGGCAGCCCAAGTTGTGGTTAGCTGGGCGGCGCCGTTACTCAGTTTAAGGGGTCAATGCCTTAACGGCGTCGACCCCTCTTGTTTTGCTTTGAATGCTGCTTGAGTGCCTCGGAAAGTCCGATGAGCGCTGTGAGGAGCGAGACCAGAGCGGTCAGGAGCTTCACGAAATCAAGCAGATCGGTCATTTCATGTCCGCACGGGCGCCTATCCTTACGGCAATGTAGCCGCTTATGTGACCAAGCGGCAGGCAACGGAGAAAGGCCCAACCGTGTCAGCTGAAAAGACGCCGTGTATCTCGGCTATCGATACGACGAACTTTGCGCGCCAGATCGTGCTGGACTTTGAGTTTGCGCCGGTGCCAAAGCAGCGTCAGCGCCGTGGACTGTGCAATGAGATTATCGAGGCCGGCGCCGTCAAGCTCGATTACCACGGCAACGTTATGGGCGAGTTCTCGCAGTTTGTACAGACGGAATATACCGAAGGCGTTGCGTTCCCCGTCCGCGAGCTCACAGGGATATCGGCCGTGGGCACCGCGATGGCCGATCCGCTCTACATGGTGATCAAAAGGCTCAGCGATTGGATCGGGCGCTACTCCGCCCAGGTGGTCTGTTGGAGCGGGGCGGATCGTCGACAGCTTTTGATCGAGTGCCAAGCAAAGCACATCGATCTTTCCGCATTTCCTACGGACTGGGCCGACCTGCAGGCGTTTTACACCTCGATCATGGACATGAGCAGCCACGGGTGCGTCTCTTTGAGTGACGCAGCGACGTGGTTTGGCATCGAGTTCGACGAGTCGACGGGTCACGCCTACAGCGCCCTAGCCGATGCGCGCGTGACCGCCAAGCTGCTCAAGCAGATGATGGACGGGGACTACCGCGTGAGCCCGCGCGCCCAGGAGGTCCGTCAACGGTGGGGGATGGGCGAGCGAGCTCAGACGCGCCTTTCCAGCAAGTGCTCCGAGCTGGGCGACCTGCTGCTAAAGCTGAAGGCGGAGGGGGTAGGCCTTTTGAGAACGCCATTCGGTTTGGCATGGCGGGGCTGTAAGCGCGAGCCCGCCCTGCTGTTTGAATCGAAGCGTCAACCAGTATGACGAGCTGTCTGGTCTGTCTGCCTACGCCCCCGCGATCCCGCGCGCTGCACTCAGCAGCTCGTACTCCCTCTCGCTCCACTGGCGCAGCCCGGCAGCCTCGACGGCGTCGCGGCACAGGTCCAGGAATACCTCGGCTCTCTCGTAGAAGCACTCGCGGGCAAAGGCGCCGGATCCGTCCCGCAACGCACGAGCCGTCGGCAAAGAGCTTCCAGCCAGACGGCTCGCGAGAGTCGTCTCCAAGCAGCTTGATCTGCAGCACGTGCGGATTGCCGGCAGCGCAGAGCTCTTCCTCGAGCTTCTGTACCGTGAAGCGCATCTGGTGGGAGAGGCTGCTCTTGACCATGGCCGAGGCGTAGCCATTTGGCTTATCCAGAAGATGCATTTGTTTTGGCTTGACGATCAGGTTGTGGAAATTGCGCTCGCTGCGCACGGAGAAATTGTCCATACGGACTCCTTTCATCGATGTTGGCAGGGCCACCGTGCCTCTTGGCCGGTTGGCGTCGGGATCGTGGAGCCAACTCTCTACCCCGACTCTGGATAAAACGCGCCCGCTCTTTGCGGGCACGATGGAGTCTATCAGCGAGCGCGGACACAAATCAAGCGCGCTTGCGAAATGACGCGCGGATGGCGTTGGTTTCCCAAGTGATTATTCGGCTTTCATCCGAAAAAGTGTCGAAATCAGTCGTGTAAAAGTACGGAAAAGTGTCGAAATCGGCACCTCAAAATTAAGGAAAAGTGTCAAATTCGATAGGCAAATTATCCGGAAAAGTGTAGCTGGATGACAAAACAGCACTTAGAAGCCGGTGCTGGATGCGGAATCCTGTGGCCGCCTTAACCCCCGCTACTCGTCCCCGTCGTTGGGGTCGCCCTTGAGGGTGTTGATGTCCAGGTGCTGATTGTCGTTCTCTTTTTGCTGCGTTGCCGATTCGGACGCGGTGGGGCCGCGGAACAGCTGGAATCCCTCAAACGCAATGACGCCGAGCAGGGCAATGACAATGGCGATAAAGGCAACCTTGACTGCCTGCGGAAATTCCGAAAAACGCAGCGCCTTTTCCTCGGCGTAATAATCGGCGAAGCGCTCTTCGCCCGTGCTTTTGGTATACGCCGGCGCGGACGCGGCCTCCGGGTCATATTCCGGTGCAGGCGTGGCAGCGTACGGGTCGTTGAGATAATCGCTCGATGCGTTGCCATAATCCTCGGTCTCGATGCGATCGGTGCCAGCATAGCCATCGGAATAATCGGAATATGCCGCACCGCCCTCATAGTCCGCGGCGCTCGTGTTCGCGGCAAAAAGCGGGTTAACTGGAACGTCGAGCGCCGGCATGCCGGTAGAGGTCTCATCCAGATCGGCTGCAGCCCAGGAATCGTAGGCAACCTGATGGGCAACGGGCTCATCGAGCCTTGTGACCGGAGACTTGCGTGCCGCAGGAACGGGCAACTGCTGGGCGCTGTACATAACGGTGCTGTCGGCCGATTTGCTCCGCGTCGCCGCAGCGAGAAATGCCGCCGTCTCGGACGGGTCGCTTGCGGGGCGGGGAGTGGGCGTGGGCGCCGAAGTGGGTGCGGGCGTAGACGCGGGCGTCGAAACAGGCGGCTGCGTAGGAGTCGGCGCAGATGCGGGCTTAGGCGCAAGTGCGGGATTGGGGCTTGACGGGCGAGCCCCACCGCCCATGAGTTCGTCGGCGGTCCACGGGCGATCATCCATCACGTCGTCAAGGCTCAGCGAAAACAGGTCGTCTTCACCCTCATCGAACATGCGGTGCACATGTCCACCAATTGCCGGAATCAATCCGCGACCGGTGCATGATGCCTTGCTCAGCGCCATTCTGTTCCACCCTTTCGAAATGCTAATGACATCGATTATATGGAACTTTCCAAGCGGCTCGGTCTTGGATTCATGCTTTCCAGAACTCGCGCCCAAAAGGGGAGGGGCAATCCAGGTGAGTGCCTACTTGTCGCCTGCTGCCGCCTTGGCCTCATTGAGGTAGCTATAGAAGCTGTATTTGGAGATGCCAAAGAACTCGCAGGCGCGCTCGCTCGACTTGGAAATGAGGAAGGCGCCGCGACGGTCGAGGTAGCCAATGGCACGAATGCGCTCGTCTTTGGTCATGAGCGCCGCGGGCTTGCCCACAAACTGCTCGCACTCGTGCAGCAGGTCCTCGAGCAGGTCGCCGATGTTCTTGGTAATGGGCTCGGGCTCGGTGTAGCCCGTGCCGCCGGTGCCGGTAAAGGCGTCGAGCGAACGCTCAAAAGCCTTCATAAGCGTAATGTCAAAGTTGATGCCCAAAATGCCGACAGGCTTGCCCTCGTCGTTGCGGATAAAGATCGTCGACGATTTGAGCAGCTTGCCATCGGCGGTTTTGGTGAGGTACGGCTCGCGGTCGTGCACGTCGGCGGTGCCCTCATGCATGGATTCAAGCACAATATGGCTGGGGCCGTCACCCAGTTTGCGCCCGCTGACGTGGCCGTTTTCGATCACTACGATGGAGCGGTCCACGTCCTCGGTCTCCAGGTCGTGGACGACGATTTCGCAGTTGGGGCCAAATTGGAGCGCCAGGCCGTGTGCAAGGCGCTTATAAAACTCAATCTGTGCGGGGGTCATGGGTGCCTTCCTAAAAATTAGTTTGGGCTCACTGTGCCATAAACCCCACTTGTTCGCAAATAACGAAAGCGTCGCTGTGTTATGTGACCGTTCGGCGGCGAAAAGGTACCGATTACGGCAACAAACAATTTGTTAGGTTTACCAATAAAAAAGTGTGATAGAACAGTGCTAACAAACTTTTTGTTTGGCATCCACATAAAAGTTCAGTCGCATGAATGGGAATGGGCTGAAACGCGTATGCGGGGGCCGGCAAGAGAGGACTTAAGGAGTTCACCGTATGGCCGATAAGATCCAGTGGGCGGGCAACACGATGCCCAAGAGCGATGACAAGCACTTGGGAATCATGAGCCTCGACCACGTGAAGAAGGCCCGCGCCTTCCACCAGTCGTTCCCCCAGTACACCGTCACTCCGCTTGCCCGCCTGGATGGTCAGGCTGCGCGCCTGGGCCTTTCCAACCTGTGCGTTAAGGACGAGAGCTATCGCTTTGGCCTCAACGCCTTTAAGGTCCTGGGCGGTTCGTTTGCCATGGCCAACTACATTGCCGACGAGACCGGCAAGGACGTTGCCGAGTGCACCTTCGATTACCTGACCTCCGATCAGCTTGCCAAGGACTTTGGCCAGGCCACCTTCTTTACTGCCACCGACGGCAACCATGGCCGCGGCGTGGCATGGGCTGCCAACAAGCTGGGCCAGAAGGCCGTCGTGCACATGCCCAAGGGTTCCACCAAGCCCCGCTTTGATAACATCGCCGCCGAGGGCGCCACGGTGACCATCGAAGAGGTCAACTACGACGAGTGCGTGCGCATGGCCGCCGCCGAGGCCGACGCCTGCGAGCGCGGCGTCATCGTTCAGGATACCGCCTGGGAGGGCTACGAGAAGATCCCGTCCTGGATCATGGAGGGCTACGGCACCATGGCTTCCGAGGCTGCCGAGCAGCTGCGCGAGATGGCCATCAACCGCCCGACGCACGTCTTTGTCCAGGCTGGCGTGGGCTCGCTCGCCGGCGCCGTGGTGGGCTACTTCACCAACCTGTATCCCGATAACCCGCCCACCTTCGTCGTGGTCGAGTGCGCGCCTGCCGCCTGCCTGTACAAGGGCGCTGCCGCCGGCGACGGCGATCCGCGCATCGTGGACGGCGACATGCCCTCCATCATGGCCGGCCTGTGCTGCGGCGAGCCCAACATCCTGGGTTGGGATATCCTGCGCAACCACACCACCGCCTTCGTGTCCTGCCCCGACTGGGTCACCGCTCGCGGCATGCGCACCCTGGGCGCTCCCGAGAAGGGCGACCCGCGCGTTATCTCCGGCGAGTCCGGCGCCGTGACCACCGGTCTGGTCGAGACCCTTATGCTCGATCCCGAGTACGCCGAGCTCAAGGAGCTCATCGGCCTGGACAAGACGAGCTCCGTGCTCTGCTTCTCCACGGAAGGCGACACGGACCCCGACCAGTATCGCCGCATTGTTTGGGAAGGCGAATATCCGACCTGCTAATCGTTGGGCGGCGCAACGCGCCGCGCCAAATTCCTATTAGACCCCCCTATGTCCTGCAGATGCATGAACCCGGGAGGCGGAGCGATACCTATTTGCTCCGTCGCGAGTTCCGCACGCAAAGGAAAGCACTTAATGTGCTTTCCGTCTTGCGCAGGACTGTCCGAGCAGCGGAGTAAATAGGTATCGCTCCGCCACCTCACAGGTAGATTCCTTCGTTTGAAAGGTTATGAACAATGGCTAAAGAACTCGATTTCGACGCTATCAAGGCTGCGGCTGAGTCTCATCGTGCTGATATGACTCGCTTCCTGCGCGCTATGATCTCTCACCCCTCTGAGTCCTGCGAGGAGGGTGAGGTTGTTG
>CABQHZ010000013.1 GCA_902464175.1 uncultured Collinsella sp.
CGCGACATCGCGTCATTCGGCGGCACGCGTTCCGTGTCGATGCCGAAAACTGGGTATAACTGGAGTGACGGGACGGCAGAACCGACGCCATCGAGTGGGAATAGAACAGACGTTCGATAAAATAATATAGTATCAGATAGCGGGCACGGTTTCAATTGAATCCGTGCCCGCTGCTGTATGCGTGTCCCTGCATGCCCAATATGCGCCGTAAAAGCCGTCTTCTTCGACGTCAAAGTGAATGCGCTTCGTTTTTGCCTCTCAAAATCTTATTTTCACGATTTGCATTTTCATCCCGTTGTCACCGACCCTTGCGAGAAACCGGAAAAAGCCGCTGACAGAAGGGTCTCTCAAATCGTTGTAGCCCAGCATATAGCCGCGACTTGTGACCTGCAGACGGCTGTCCCACGTGCCGATTTCCTTGGCGGCATCCGAAACCGCAAAATATGCCCCCACATCCTTGATTTTTGCAGTCTTAAGCCATGTTTTTGCGATCATCTTTACCGCCGTCCGATTGGCAGCATCAAAGACCAGCACACTGCCGGTGAAAGCGTCCGCCATCCCCCGCACCAGTTCCCGGACCTGCTGGGTCAGAAAGTAATAGAACACCCCGGAGGCAAAGAACGCCGCCCCGCGGGAGGCATCGATTTTGCTAAACCATGCGGTGTCTTTCAGGTCGCAGGGGATATTTTGTTCTCGATCCCCGGCGGGCAGTAGCTGCTGCCGCAAGGCAATCACATCCGGGAAGTCCAGATTGTAGATCTTGCATCTACCGTTGTCGCAGGTTCTGCCGGTGTTGTCCAGCCCACAGCCCAGATTGACCACCGCCGCATTGGGGTGGCCTTTCAGGTAATCCCGCACCTCGAAAGCAAGATCACTCTGCCGCATGGCCACCTCCAGCGCACCAAAGCGCTGCATCAGGCTGCGGGAGTTTTTCTCTGCCTCTGAAAAGTCGTAGTCGATCTGGTCGAGCAGACGAACCGCTGTTTCATCCCTGTAAAGGTTCGGGTACAACTCCGTACACAGCTTCCGGGAATACAGCGGGAGGATCAGCGTCTCCTGCACGGTGTTTTTCTCAATTTTACATTTCATAGGTTTCTTCCTCAGCGAATAAAAACTGTCATAATTGCCGCCAGCATAGCCGCTATGACCGTCATGCCTATCGCCATGTGCAGGATGGATGCAAAAATACCCGTGCTTGATGCCCCTACTTCCGCGCCGTGACGCAGAGCCACTTTTTCTTTTTGTGTATCTGCACCTCGTGAAAACCCGCCTGCTCCAGACATGCCTTTAATTCAATGTCCTTGTAGATGGTCATGCCGCCGATGATCTGCGTCCACCTCTCGTCCTTGTCCGTATCGCCATTGCTCTCGTTGCAGATAAGAATTGTCCCGCCTGGCTTCAGCGTCCGCCAGACCTCACGGAAGCATCGGGGCAAATCAGGCCAAAAATAGACGGTCTCAAAGGCCGTGGCAGCGTCGAAACAGCTATCCTCAAACGCCATATCCGCCACACTGCCTTGCAGAACAGCGCTACGCCCCTCTTGAATTGCAGTTCGGTTGAGCTTTCGAGCCTTCTCCACGCTGACGGGCGAATAGTCGATGCCCTTGACGACGCCATGCGGGCATTTTTTCAGCAGCCGTTTTATGTTCGCCCCGCCGCCGCAGCCGCAATCCAGCACCTTGGCGTTTGGCGCAAGTCGTAGAAATCGAAGTCCCCATCGCGCCACAGGGCTGTGGCCCAGATTCATCATGGCAACCATAAGTTTTCCGCCGAGGCCCACGGGCTTGCGGGTGTTTTCAAAGAACGACATCTGGCCCCTCCGATTTTGTGCATTCCGCATAAGTCAACGGGAACGAGGCCTTCAGCACCGCGCTTTTCTGCACCGCCCAGCCGTTTTGACGCAGGAAACGCAGGTATTCCTCGCTTGTCCACCTGCTGTGGAGGGGGAATCCCGCCATACTCATGAAAAAGGCTTTTACCTTGCCGGAAACCGAGTTCCCCGCGTGGGTGAAGGTTGGCGCGATGAGCACGCCGTCGTCCTTCAGCACCCGCCTGATTTCTTGCAAGGCCTTTTCTGGATGCGGCACTATGTGAAGCGCGTTGGACGCGATCACCACTTCGAAGGACTTCTGCGCATAGGGCAGGCGGAACATATCTTGTACGGAAAAGTGCAGTTTTGCGGATTGATTGCCCCGTTTCGCTTCAAGGATCATCTTTGCAGAAGCGTCCGTAGCCTCGATGTGCGCCGCCGCATTCACGATGCTCTTTGCGATAAGCCCCGTGCCGGTGGCAACCTCCAGTACGGTTTTTGCTTCCACTACCGGCCGGATCAGCCCATACATCTTCTCATACGCCGCCCGGTCGTTTCGCATGAAACGGTCGTACCGACTGGCATTCTTGTCCCAGAAACCCTTGCGTTCATGCATGGCTGTCGCCCCCAAACAGTTAGAGCTATCTAACTATAACACACGAATCATGAAGTAAGATAAGGCTAACCTTATTTTCTTGGCTAAGACGTATCTCTTCGGTTTTCGCTTATAACGGCGCGAGTCAGATACTAGGCTGAAGCTGAAGAAGGAGCTTGGCGGACAGGTAGGTCGATACCGGTTCCCGGAACGGTGATCCAGCCAATTACACCAGGGCTCTAGTCATCGAGTGGGAATAGATAATTCCTTGGTTATGGGGGTATAAATTTGATTCCCTTTAGGATAAACCCCCATGATTATATGAATTGACCTGCTGACTCCAATGAAGATTGGAGGGTAACGGCAAGGGGTGACGGCCCAGCGAGTGTTATTTTGCGAGCTATACGCATTGAAAGCGGCCTTTCGTGGTATAAACTACTTGCCGGAAGCCGCGGCTTTCAGAGTACGGCTTACGTGTACGTTTAACCTCCGTGGGCGACGGGGTGCCGCAAGGCGTAGAATATCGCCCACCTGTAGGGGCCTGCAGCGATGCGGGCCCCGTCTCGTATGAAGGGGGCGAACCGATGAAGATCGTATCCATCTCCCAGGACTTCTTCGACCTCGTCGAGGGCGACCGCGAACTTATGCTTAAGCACAATCGTCCCTGCATCGTGGTGGTGAGGCTGCGTTTCCGCGGGAAGCGCAGGGACTTCGCCGTGCCGCTGCGTTCCAACATCGCCCCTAACGTGCCCAAAGATCAGTACTTTGCGTTGCCACCCCGCCCCACGACGCGCCCCGGCTGCCGCCACGGCATCCACTACATCAAGATGTTCCCCATAACCAAGGCCTACCAGCGCCGCTTCAGGACCGAGGGCTCGGCCTACTACGAGACGCTCCAGCGCATCATCGACGGCAACACCAAGCGCATTGTCTCCGAGTGCCAGGCATACCTCGACCGCTACGAGCGCGAGGGAAGGCCTCGCTTTGCCGTCGACATCGACCGCATCGTGGGGCTGCTGGAGGGCGAGAAGTAGGGCACCTCGGCTCAGTCTCGAGCCATACGGAGTCGCTCCGCATTTTTGAACGTCGCGTGTGCGTCCCAAATACTTGAGAAACAAGCTGTGAAGTGCGGTGGCGCGACCGTGCCCGTGCATAGCCGTCACCATCAGCGTCTACGCGGCGTCGGCTTCAAGTGGAACTGGCGCCGCTGCTGTATATGGTTTGCTTTGCTGCAAATGGCGATCAATGCCCACGATGCTTCTGCCTGCGCTTCAGCTTTCGCTGCTCGAAGCGCGCCTCCGCCTCATCCGCGCGACGCTGGCTTCTTGCTTGAGCCGATTCCCGCTTCATCGTCTCCCGCTGATTCGCGAGCGCCTGCTGCGCCTTGGTGCTCATCGCCGGCTGCTTGAGGGCTTTCGCCGCCTCGCGGGCGCGTCTCTTGGGGTTCTTCGCGGGCTCGCTCGCCTCGGACGGATCGTCACCGAAGAACGCGAGCTTCGCCCATTTGCTTGTAACGAATCGCAGGATCTCCTCATCGGACGGTTCTGCGCCGAAGACGATGCGGGCGACGCCGTACCTGCCGTCCTCGACATGCTCCGCCAGCCCGACCCAGAATTGGCCGTCGTGATATACGGTCAGGGTGGACGACACGCTGATCTGCATGGCTGGTTCCTCCTTTATGTAGATGACCATGCAGAGAAGGGACAACCAAGGAGGCAGGTTACTGATGCGGACTCCCGCACGCCCACGACTACCCGACGGGGCTGTGTTTTCATCTCTGGTGCCCGCATTGTAGCACGCGCAAATGTGCGCCGGCAGCGCTGCTGACATGGCGCGACCGGGAATCGCCCCTCGACATATCCTTGTGCATATTGTCTTCTCGGTTTCGAAACTTTAGAAATATTCGAGTTTCGAAACCGAGAGGGAGCGGATGATGACATGGGTGGACCGCGCTACGTACATGGAGCGGCTCTGGGCGCTCAAGGGCGCCCAGAGCCGTCTCTTCATTGACGAGGTACAGCTGCGCGAGGGCTTCGAGATGGCAAGTAACAGCATTCGCGCACGTGGCGGGTGGGATATCTGCCTCACGGAGTTTGAGCTTGAGATGCGCGAAGAGCCCGAGGAGCGGCTCTGGCTCACGGCGAACTGGCGCCAGGTGCGCGACGGCTGGCGCGCCGACGCGCCAGCGGACGGCATTCCGGCCGCGCGGAGGTTCCGGGCGTGCCGGAGGAGCTGGCGAGGCTGCTCGCGGAAGAGAAGGAAGAGGGCACCGAAGACGGCGACCGCAAGGTCAAGGAAGATTGGGGTGACGTCGATGAAGAGGCTTGGTAGGTTCTTCAAGGTGGTGCTAAAGGTCACGCTGGGCTTATTCGTCTGGCTGTTCCACGCCGTGTTCAAGTGGGTGATGTAGTAAGAGGCGGGCAATTGCCCGCCTCTTTTTCTTGGTTTCTAATCTTCCTGATCGTCGATGAGCCAGCAGTCGGTTCCGTCCGTGAGCAGCGTCCTGGCTGTCCGGGATGCCGCTGCGATGCGTTCGATCTCGCCTTTTCGATCTTCGGCTTCGGACCTCAGTTTCGACTCTCCCGAGCGTAGGCTCGCGCGCATCTCGACCTTGGCCTCGAGGATCTGCTCCTTTGCGGCGGCTCTTGGCGTCTGGGAGACCAGCCTTTTGAGGACGTTCCTCCGGGCGCCGCGAGGAAGCGCGATGGGCGCCCCTTTCATGCCCCCGATCTTCATCTCCATGAGAGCCGCGAGGGTCTGCCTCTTTTTCAGGAATCCCTGAGATTTGTCGAGTATCCGCTGCTCTTCGATGAGGGCGCTGCGGTCGTTCATGCTGCCGTCGTAGTACATGCGCGTCATTGCGAGCGCCGACAGGGCCTGGAGGCACATGCCGAACTGGGCCTCGTAGGATTGGATCTCTTTAAGCAGCGGTTCGAGGTCCTTCTCGCGTTCGGCGGTGCCCCTGACCTCGTCTTCGACGCCGGCGAGCTGCTCGGTAATCCAATCGATTACCTGACCGACATCGTTGTACCTGCCCTCGATCTCGTTTCTTGCCGCCTGGCGCGCCTCGGCGGGCTTTTGGAGGTAATCGTCGTGTAAGGCTGCGTAGGTTCTGGCGATATCCAAGGCGTTTTTGACCTTCGCCTTCTGATCGCCGGCGATCATGGAGGCGATCGATTCCAGCTTGGCGTCGATGCGCTGGAGGCTGTCGCTGATTTCGGACATGTACGCCTGACCGACAACCATCGCCGCCGCGGCAAGGCCGACGCTGGCGATCTGCGCGGGGCTGACCCCGGTGGCTTTGAGAGAGACGTCGCCGCTCAGACGACCCTTTGGGTCTCGGACGAGGGCTCTCACCGCTTCCGGATCCTTTTTCGAGGCGACGAGGTCCTTGAGGCTGTAGCCTTCGGGAACCTCGACTTTGTAGAGTTGCTTTCCCTCGACGAGGTCTATGACGTCCGAGGCGAGACCGAGAAAGGCGTCCGTCCGCTCTCCGATGCCGGCGTTGTTCTCTTTGCTTGCATTGGTATTCGCGATGACCTTGATACTGTCGAGGTCATCGATCGCAACAACTTCGACTCTAATCGGCGCAAGTTCTTTATCGCTCATGCTCTTGGTGCCTATCTCGCCTCATCGGAGCGTGCCAGGACGTCCCATTTGTTGTACGAGTTTTCGGCCTGAAGATCCCTGACGAGGGCCTCATAGCGGCTCTCGAGGTCTTTCTCCTCACATGGAAAGAGCAGGATCATAATGGGTCTTTTGAACTTGAAGTCGGCGTAGACGTCGACGTTGCCGAAACCGCAAAGCTGGGTGTATATGCTGAAGCCCATGGATTTGCCGCAACCGACATAGACGTCCTCGTAGGCGGAAGGGTCTTTCTCGCGGGTCGACTTCATCGTGGCGATGGCGTAGCAGCCGGCGATTGCCATGTACCCATCGCTGAGATCGGCTACGCTGGTGACGCTGTTCTCGAAGTTCTCGAAGAACTCCTTGGCGGAGATTGGCGGAAGCGAGCTTGCCACGGCCTTCTTGCGGGCTGTCTCGAGTGACTTTTGCTGCTCCCTCTTGTCTTTGATTGCCTGGCCTTTTGAAAGGAAGGAATCCCTTGCTTCTCCCAGACTGTCTGCCGCCTGCTTTCCCCTCTGTTGCCCCCAATCGATTAGAGCGGGCCCGTATTTGTCCAAGGCGGGTTCAAAGAAAGGCAGGACGTCCTTGCCGATGTCGATGGCCCTTTTGACGTCTTGCAGCTTTATCTTTCCCAATTGCGCACCTCTGTTCATGGACAACCGGGAGCTCGTAGAGCAGCTTCCGGTGGTGTCTATTTCATCAAGTGCGTTAATTATCTCACCATATGCAATACCCCTTGCCGAGATATGGCGGTAAGGGGCCGAAGGGTCCTATTCGATTGCGGTTTCGAATTGCCGCTTCTAGTCCCGGTCGTCGTCGCCTGCTGCGCAGCCGGCGACGACCGGGACTGAGCACGGCGCAAACAACAAGCAACAACCAAATACAACGTTCAATCCCCTCGCAACGCGGCGACATCCATGCTTGTTGGAGCCTATGAGACGCCAACACCCTCTGTCTGGTATGCGCCCATCGCATGCAGTGGGATAATTGCAAAATGAAGAGTATCCCATGTGAGAATTGCATCCCCTATATGGAATGCAACTCTCTAAACCAGGAGGATAAGATGGACGACGGAAACCTGGAGCAGATTAGGTCGAAGACAAAGGCGACCATTCAAAGTTGGAGCGAAACCTGCGGACTAGCCCCGGAGGGCGTTACCGACAAGTTTGATGCCGCCATGCTCAACTGGATGAACGATCTGACGGATTCACTGGATATCTGGATAGCCAAAAGCCTTGATATGACGGACGGCGAGCTGATTCTTGCTTGGACCAATCTGGGCGCCTTGGTTGAATGCTGGCTACGCTTTTTCTACTGCGCCTACTACGAGGACTACATGAAGAGCCCGAAGCTTGGAAAGAAAGGCAAACCGCTTGAGCCTGACGACAAGGCGATGACCTTCGATTACCTAATCCAATACAGCAAGGGGATACTCTGGGACAGCCTCCAGGATCCGCTATATCTTTGGGTGCATCAAATCCAACACTACCGAAACGCGATTCATGCATTCAGCTATAGGGAGATTGGACATCCAAACGATTTTATCTTGAACATCGGGCAATACTCGCTCTTCGTAGACGAAGTTATCGACAGATTGCCGCCCATTGAAGAATACAGGCAGGATTTGCTGTCCGACTGCTATTAGCCAATTTGGCGAAATGGCTCTATTTGGCATTCCCGTATTCAGCACCGCGAGGAATTGGCGCGAGGTTGTCTATGCCCTCACGCACTAGGCGTTAAGTCGCTTTTCGTTAGAGCGGCCGGGTCGGACGTCTCCGATCACGTCGATTTGATCGATTCTGAGTTTGGGAACATTTACGATGAGGTGGAGGAATGCAGGCTCGTCGAGGTCGGTAAGATTGCTCGCGGCTTGTGCCATCTGAGCACTTCCGCCTGCTGCGTCGCCCGAGAAGCCCGCCTTGAGGAGCGCAGGGCAGTCCATTATTTGTACTCGCGTGAACTTGCCGCAAGTCCGCGGTTGCAGCCAGTGACGCACAAGCATGATAAAGCCCTTTAAGGCGGCACTTAAGGTCGAAACAAAGCCACCTGCTACGATTCACTTCGCAAAACAAGTGCCAAAGGGTGAAATCAGCCGTTTTGGCATCCATTTCATGTGGCTCCGAGCCTCAAAACAAATCCATTTTGTCCCCGGGACAAAAATGAAACTGTGGGTACGCGGTTTCGAAATAGTTCGCATATTTGTTCCAAGTTTTGTCCCAAACGCCCACGTGAAGATATGCAGCGGGATTCGGTGACAAAATGGCCAAGCCCAACCACCCAACTGGAGTTGACTGGAATGGCATGGTGGTAAAGGGCATGGTGGCAAACGAGCGTGAAAGAGTGGGAATAGAACAGGCGTTCGATTCTATGGTATAATGCCTGCCAGCGGGGCACGGTTTCTTCCGAAGCCGCGCCCCGCTGCTCTATTTGAACCGATATCGGCGGAAGCCCAAGCTCAGGGGGCTGTTGCGATGGCATACGATTTCAAGAAGGAGTTTAGAGAGCTCTGTAGGCCGTCGGGGAAACCGGGTATCCTGATCGTTCCGCCCATGAGCTACGTCGCCGCGCGGGGCAAGGGCGATTCCAATGCCTAAGGCTGTGAGTACCAGAGCACGTTGTCGCTGCTCTATTGCATCGAATATACCATCAAGATGTCGAAGAAGGCCCGCGAAAAAGCGAAGGCTATTTCGACTTAGTTGTTCCGCCTCTCGAGGGCTTCTGGTGGCTAGACCGCGCCGATGGCGAGATCGATTATGCGTGGATGGACGACTTCAACTTTATCTCGTGCTTCCGCCTGCCCGATTTCGTCACTCGCGAGGACTTCGACAGGGCCGTCTCGGAAGCTGCCGCCAAAAAGAAGTTGGACTTCTCGGCGGTCGAGCTGCTGAGGGTCGACGAGGGCCTTTGCGTTCAATGCGTGCATACCGGGCCTTATGACGGCGAGCCGGCGACCGTAGACGCCATGCGCACATTTGCAGCGGAACAGGGCTACGCCCCCGACTTCTCCGAAGCCCGTCTGCACCACGAAATTTACCTCTCCGACCCGCGCAAGTGCGCGCCGGAGAAGCTCAAGACCGTGATCCGCCATCCCATAAAGTTGATTTAGCGAAACGGGCGACGTCGCGCGGTCCAGGCTCCCACAATTGCGGGCTGGAAGGTGCATCGCCTTATCGGCTTCATTGTTTTTCAGGGGCGCGCACATAAAGACTTGTGCCTCATCGTCCCTTTCGTCTACCAGTCCGACGGAGGAACCCGGTCATCGCGATGGGCTTCGCCCCAAAGGCAGAGCTCGTCAAGCACCGGCATGAGCGACAAGCCGCGCTCGGTCAAGCTGTACTCCACCTTCGGCGGTACCTGGGGATACTCAACGCGCTTGACAAGACCATCGGCGACCAGGCCCCTCAGCGCAGAGGTGAGTGACTTGTAAGTGGCGGGCACAAGCTTGCGCTTCAGCTCGTTGTAGCGCGTCGTGCCGTCCAGGTACAGGCAGAACAGAACCGGCAGCTTGTACTTGCCCTCTATCAGGGAGAACGCGTACGCAAAGCCAGTGTTCTCGATGCCGTTGCGCGCGAACACAACCCCCTCTTTCGCCCCTGCCATGGACCCTTCCTTTACGCTCTACTATAGTAATGTACCTATCTTGAAGGTGCGTACTCGCATCTTCAACCTGCATCAAGCATACTACTTCACAATTCAAGAGAAAGGCGGAGCCACCGTGAAGCACCAGGTGAAAATGACGGTAATCGATAAGAAACTGTTCCCCGAGCTGCAGGAGCGCTACTGCGCGGACAAGCAGGCGGGAGCGTGCCCGTGCTACAACGTGGGCGACGAGTTTCTGTTCGAGCGCGATGGCGACAAGGACCATTTCTGGCAAGGCGGCCTTGGTACACTGACGAGAACCGACGCCGACCCCGATACCGTTGCCGGTGGCCCAAGGCGCCCTCACTGCTCCGAGGCGTGGGATGCCGTCTCGCGCTACATCTACACGGGCCTGCAGGGCGGATCGATCATGCGGGGATGGATGGAGCGGGAGAACGAGATGATCTGCTGCTGCAACGACGGCACGCGCCCGGTAATCTTCAAGCTCGAGCGCATTGACATCCCCGAAGGTGACGAATAGCGTGATAGCCGCCGTTCTTTCCGCTACTCGGACAGTTTGCGAAATTGCAGGAATGACCGCCTTCGGACCTTTTGGTTCGGAGGCTTTCTTTTTGCACTCCTACCCCGAACAAGACTCCTCGCCGAAGCCCCTTGAGCATCGGGCGCCACTATCGAGCGTGCGCGTTCTCGTAGGCCTCTTTAATCTCTGCCGGCAAACCGTCTGGAATCAGTGCCTTCAGCTCAGCCTCGTTGTCGCCTTGATTCAGCTGCTCGTAGTACCAGCATTTGAACTTCAGCATATCGAGCGCACGGTTCATGTTCGCGATCTCCGATTCCATGTGGGCCTTCCGCTCCTCGAACATGGCCTTGCGCTGGGGGTATGTAGATGGGCCTTCCGCACACCATTCCATGAACAGCCGGATGTCCTTGATTTCCATCCCCGCCTTCTTTAGGCATTCGATGACCCGAAGCGCCTCGAGTTCCCTGTCGCCGAATTGGCGAATGCCGGACGCTCGCTCCAATCCTGGAAACAGTCCCTGCTTGTCGTAATATCGCAGCGTTGAAGCGGGCAAACCGAACATCTCCGACACCTGGCCGATTGTGTACATGGCTCCTCCGATAGATCTCGATTTCATTCCTTGACCTAAAGTCAGGTTTAGGTACTACCTTTATTCTCGTCAATGCAAATCGGAGGTGCAAGAGGTGTCCGTAATCGCCGGGCATTCCGCACTGGAGCAGGCGCGACGAATGGGTATGCGAATCTAGCTGGGCCGATTGGCGCGCGAAAGCAGATTTGCACCTAATACCATCGACAGGAGGAAGTAAATTATGGCAATTAAGCAGACGGCGGGCAGAGATGCCCTGGGGGAGTTCGCTCCCAAATTCGCACAGCTCAATGACGACGTGCTGTTCGGCGAGGTATGGAGCCGGGAGGGCGAGCTCTCCTTGCGCGACCGCAGCGTGGTGACGGTGGTGGCCCTAATGGCGCAGGGACTGACGGACTCTTCGTTCAAATATCACCTGACGTCCGCGAAGAACAACGGCGTGACCAGGGCGGAGATAGCGGAAATCCTTACGCACGCGGCGTTTTACGCGGGTTGGCCCAAGGCATGGGCGGCCTTCCGCATGGCGAAGGAGGTCTGGGTGGACGACGATGCCGCCGACGCAAAGGCTCAGCACCAAAACGAGATGGTTTTCCCCATCGGTGCCCCCAACGACGCCTTCGCGAAGTTCTTTATCGGTCAAAGCTACCTCGCGCCCCTTTCCACCGAGCAGGTTGGCGTCTACAACGTGACGTTTGAGCCTGGCTGCCGCAACAACTGGCATATCCATCACGCCAAAAGCGGTGGCGGACAGATCCTCGTCTGCGTGGCTGGTCGAGGGTTTTACCAGGAGTGGGGCAAGCCGGCACAGGAGCTGCGCCCCGGCGACGTGGTCAACATCGCCCCGGGGGTGAAGCACTGGCACGGCGCCGCGCCCGACAGCTGGTTCTCCCATCTGGCGCTGGAGGTTCCGGGCGAGGATGCCTCCAACGAGTGGCTGGAGCCTGTGGACGACGAGGAATACCTCAAAGCGACTAACAAAGAGGCTTAAGCCTCGCCGCGCTACTCGTCGCGTTGCTGTGCTGCCGAGAGCAGCGCGCCCAAATCGGCCTGAATCGCCTCTGCCTTGCTTCCGAGCTGCAGCGGAGCCGAGCCGTTCGAGATGTTGACGCTCAACAGGTGCGCATCCGGCAGCTTTGCGGTCATGCTCCAGAACGGGAGTGTGATGATACCAGGAGTCATTTCGCCCACGCCGAGCTCCAGCAACAGCACGCGGCCACTGCTGCGCTCGCGCACAAAGCGTTCGTATCGTTCGAGGCTCTCGCGCCATGCTCCGCCTTGCAGAAACGTGTCGTCGCGCACCCACGGCGTAAGCTGCCAGCCGCAGTGCGGGCATCGGGGGATATCTTCGCTGCGGATCTCGAACCCTGCCATGCCGGCGAGCATGCGCTCGACATGGGGACTTGCGTCGAAGAGCTCGTCGCAGCATGGCTGCTTGCACTGAAGGTGTGCGAAGCTTCCCCGATAGTTGCAGACTCTCTCGGCGGGAAACGTCTTTTCGACTTGGGTGTCCACATTGGTGCTCAGTATGAAGTAGTCCTTGTGGCCGATGAGGGATCGCAGGTCGAGATAGGGCTGTGAGGCCGGCTCGCGCAGCATGAAGTCGATGTATCGCGCGTAGTATGCCCATTGCTGCTCGAGACTGGGGTAGAGGTGGTAGAAGCCGTCGAATAGGCTCTTAAAGCCAAATGCCCGCTGCCAGTCATCCATTCCGGCGCGCGCCATGCCCGCGTGGTTGTAATGGTTGAACCCTGCGGCGCTCGACATGCCCGAGCCGATGCCGACGACGATGGCGTCGGCATCGTCGATAAGGCTTCGAAGCCTATCCGCTGCTCTTTCTAGAGACGGCATTGGACGACCTCCTCAAAAGCCGGTGCCATATCGCCATCAACGAGAATGGTCTCACATGAAGCGTCGGGCGCCATGGCCTGGCTGTAGTTGAACGCGATATAGGTGGCGTGCTTGCAGGCGTTTGCGATTTGAGCAAGCATACGTTTTATGACGCCGTTGCGCAGTCCCACGCCAAGCTCGAGGATAGCAACCCTGTCGTTGCGATGGGCTCGCACAAGGCGCGCAAGCTCTTCGAGCTGGGCCACGGCGATGGCGTCTGGATGAGTGAGACGCAGCTCGTCGATCGACGTGCGCGTGCTCCCCTCCGTCTCGAGCACGCGGTTCTCGTCGAACCCTGCGCGAGCAAAATGCCCGTCGATATTGCAGGTGATCACGAAAGAGTCCGCATGCTCCGTAAGACGCCGCAGCGTGTTCATGAGCGGGCTGGGCTCATATTCGAGATACTCCTTTTGATGGAATCGCTCGGCCCATCGACGTCGTACGTTTGCATCTGGGGAGGCGAGCCCCTGCAGTATGCAGCTGATGACGTCGGCTTGGGCGAGGTCCCCGTACGCCTCCCAAAAATGATCATCGGCGCGGAAGAGGTTGAGCCCCTCCGCCATGTCGAGCCCGTTGCTGGCGCCGATGGCGATCAGATCCGCCTCGGCAAGTGCCCGACCGATGCGAGCGGCCTTTACTGTTTCCATGCGCTACCTTCCCAGCGTCTTGCGCACGTCGGCGAGCACGTCGGCGATGTCGGCGCGGATCGCCATGCCTCGGCCCTCGATCGCACGGGGCAGAAAGCGTGTCTTGTTGTTCACGGCGATGTAGCTCGCCTGCGGCAACTGCGCCGTGAGAGCCCAGAACGGCTCCTGGATAAACGCAGGCGTGATGCGACCCACGCCCAGCTCGAGGAAAAGAATCTTCTGATGCGCGTGCGCGTCAAGCCAGTCGGACGCCTTGCGGTACTGCTCCTCGTAGAGTTCGCCCTGCAAAAAGTTGCCGTAGCCGCGAACCCAGGGGAACGCTTCGGCCCCGCAGTGCGGGCAGCGCGGCACGAGCTCTGTTGGAACCTCTAGGTCGTCTCCCATGGCCTCGATCATGCGGGAGACGGGCTCGGTTGCATCCCATACGTCATCGGTGCAGCAGCGGGAGCATTGGAAGAAGCGGTGGTCGCCCTGGATCTCCGCCACCTTCTCCCAAGGGTAGATCTTTACGAACTGCGTGTCCTGGTTGGTGGTGAGCACAAAGAAGTCCTTCTTAGCAAGGATGGCGTCGAGGTCCTTGTAGGGCTTGCGCAGCGGGGCGTTGAGCGTGGTATCGAGGAAGGTGGCAAGATAGCCCCAGCGCGCCTCGGCGGTAGGCCAGCGATAGAATGAACCCTCGAAAGCACCCTTGAAGCCATAGCGCTCGGCGAACTTGCCGAAATGCCTACGATAGGTCGCGTTGTCCTCGTAGTAGAAGTCGCCGCCGCCCGCCGCGGAGAGACCGGAGGCGCCGCCCACGAGCACGCAATCAGTCTCATCGATCATGCGGGCAAAGTCCTCGATCTGCCGGTCGTAGGGTTTAGGCTCGCGGTCACTCAGGTCGTAGGGCGTGCCACCGCCGCGGTAGGCTGCCTGATGGGAAAACGATCGGTTGGTGAGCTCGATAACGAGCTGCTCGTACAGAGTCACTGGATACCTTCTTTCAGCTATTATGAACATGTGTCTATAAAAAGTATCAGTGTTGATTTGCGTCAGAGCAATGAACAGCTTTGAAGCACTGTCGATAAACGAGCGTTTGCTGGACATTGTCGAGCGTTGCAATTGGAGGAGCCATGGAAGTGGGGAAGATCGATCGTCGCCGGCGCTATACGCTTTCGGTCATACGGGAGGCGTTCTTCGCACTGCTCGCCGAGGTCGGCTTCGCAAAGATGACGGTGGCGGATATCTGCCGTCGCGCGGATATCAACCGCGGTACGTTCTATCTGCATTACGAGGACAAGTTTTCGCTGCTCGATGCGCTTATCGATGAGGCCCTGGCGGCGGCACCTCCGCTCGAGGGGACGGGGTCGGCGGCCCTTTGCCAGCGCCCGCCGGCAAACGATGACTATTATCTGCTCTACTCGGATGACGACGCGTACGCCCGCGTGGCGCAGCGCGTCATCGAGCGCGGAACAGAGCAGATGGTTCCCTCGATTATGGAGAAGACCGGGCTTTCGCGCGAGGACGCTTATCTGCTCTTTGTCCACAGCGTTCAGGGAAATCTCGCGGTCAACCGCCTGCTTGGTTGGAGGCGAGGGCCCGAGTTCGCCCACGCCCAGGAGCTGCTCAGCGCCTATTCCGAAGGGGGCATGCGGGCGGTATCGACTCGTCACGATTTCCGTAGTTGATCTTGACTGTGGACTCCATACAAGTCTTGCTCGAGATCGAGCGGAGACAGGGCCCTGCCGAATCGGAGCTATGGCGACCAAAAATGTTGCCAGAAGACGCCGTCGACGCTGTTTGCGATGGGGCAGAGCTCGATGGCGGTTCGGCACAGTCTGTTTCGTCGGTTTCGCAGGGCGTTGATGGCCTGAAGGCGACCGTTGGAAAAAGCTCATTTCCGTGGGGAAGAAACTTCTCGGTGAGTAAAGCTCATCGGAGCGGGGATAGAGCTTTGTCTGCGGGGTACGAAATGCTGGCTAGCGGTTGCGACGCCTTGTTGCAGAAATGCCAACTGCCGCAACTACAGCACCTGCAACACTCAGGGCGGCTGCCATCGCACCGTTGTCGCCCGTCGCGGGTAGGGTGGCCCCGGCTGGTTTAACCGCCGCTACTGCCTTGGTGGAAACGGGATTTGCCGTGGGCTTTTTTGCATTGGGCTGCGGTGTGGGCTCGGGCTTGGTTTCCGGTTCGGGTTTGGAACCGCTCGTATCGGTTGCAAACAAGTGCACGTCACTGTCGAAGACGTAACGGATGTAGTAATCGTGCCGCGTTTCGTGCATAATCCCCTGCCCGCTGTCGAAGTCACGGTCAACGTGTGTGCCAAGGTAGGTTGAGCTGTTGAGGTCCAGCCTGTAAGGGATTTGGTCGTCGGCGTAACTGCCTGTAAAGACTACGGTTGCTCTAACGTGATTGTCGATCATGGTCAGGGCAATAGAGACGCTGGCCTCTTTGGGGTTCTCGGTTTTTATAAGGCTTTCGGTATCGGTGTCAATCTTGAAGAGATGGACGGTGTCGTTAAGCTCGTAGATGAAGTCCTCGGGTTTGTCTGGAAAATCGTATACAAGAGCCTCGTTCTGGACCAACTCAAAAGCAGGGGGTAGCTCCAAATCGTAGTGATGATCGACGACGGTGGTTGCTTTGAGGCTGCCTTCCGCGTTGACTTCGTCGCAGGTGATGGGTGCTGCGACATCGGGTTCGGGCGTTTCGGTCGCCAGTGCTGCGCAGGGTAGCAAAAGCTGCCCTGCCATAAGAATGCTTACTCCGAAGGCAACGACTCTGGCGCCTGCATGAAGCTTGACGTTGCGGATAGACAGGCCAGTGCGTTTGTTATGGGTTTGCGGTGCAACATGCTGTCCATACATAAGGCGCTCCTTGTTCGTAGGCCGGTTTCCTTGGATCTATATTGCGCCCGCCCGATTCGGCCAGGCTCATACACGCGAACGCTCACGCGAGCAGGAGAAAGCTCAAGTTAATTTTCCCACAGTCGACACTTTGCGGCCAACGATTTGCTGTTCAATTCTCGGAGAGAGAATCAAGACAGTTGAGGAGTTGTCAGGCAATGAGACCGAGCGCGACAGCATGGCCTTCTCGCCCAAGCTGGAAGAGGTGCGAGAGCTCGCTCGCAAGCTCGCCTAAGGGTAAGAAGAACGCATGACAATCGGTGTTGGTGGAAATGCTTGCTGTCCTTTTCAAGAGGAATGCTGATTGCCATGCGTCGATGCCCCAGCGGACAATTCCGGTGTGCTAAAACGCCTTCTCGCTCAAGAATTCCCTGAACGCGGGGATGTCGAAGCCGACGAGGCCACGTCCACGTTTCCCGATAACGCCGTCCTCGAGGAGGCGGCGCTTGTACTGGCTTGCGTAGTTGCTGGCGACGCCCATACGCTTGGCGATCTCCGAGACCCTGCTGGATCCAGAATCAGGCAGAAGATTGTGAGTGAAAATCGGGAGTAGCACTCCCGATTTTGACCAATTAACGTTTGTACGAGATAATAGGCTCCATAACGGGAGGCGATTCTATGTACATCGAGCGCGAAATTGAACAGACGATAGATTCGATGCTGGGACAGGGAAAAGTTGTCCTGGTGACCGGAGCGCGCCAAGTTGGGAAGACGACGGTTCTCAAGCAACATCTAGGCGACCGATTCGACTATGTTTCGATGGAGAACCCGCGGGATTATCTTCTTGCAAAAGAGGATGCCGCCCTGTTTTTCGAGTCTCATGATTTGCCGATCATCATTGATGAGATTCAGCGCGTGCCTGAGCTTTTTTCTCCGGTGAAGTGGGTTGTCGATCAATCAGAGGAGAAGGGCCGAATCGTCCTCACGGGATCCCAGACATATCACCTCATGAAAGGGGTGAGCGAATCTTTGGCGGGGAGGATTAGAATTCTGGAGATGCCCTCTTTAAGCTTGCGAGAGCTTGTTGGTGGTTCCCAGGGCCCTCGTCCGTATATCCCCAAAAAGGTTTCCTTGGCCTCTAAGATGTCTTCGGGAAATATTTGGAACATCATCCATAGGGGTTCGATGCCCGAACTGCAAGACCCAAATATCGATTGGGACTCCTATTATTCCGACTACGTTGCCGCATATCTCGAACGCGATGTTCGCGATCTTGTAAACGTGAAGGATGAGGCGAAGTTCTACAGCTTTATGGTCGCGTGCGCAGCGAGAACGGGGCAACTGTTAAATGCCACCGATATTGGAAACACCGTTGACGTCGACCGTAAGACGGTGAAGGCTTGGCTCTCGGTTTTGCAGGCGTCGAACATCGTTCGGATTGTCGAGCCCTTTTGGCCTAATGTCGATAAGCGCCTGACCAAGACCCCTAAGATATTCTTTATGGATACAGGTCTTGTTTGTCATCTAACGAGGTGGATAACGCCGGAGCAATTGCGCAACGGGGCCGCGGCGGGGCATATATTTGAGACGTTCGTTGTCTCGGAAATTTTGAAGAGCTTTATGAACGCGGGGAAGAGCCTTCGCGATGTATGGTTCTATCGAGACCAAAAGAAGCGCGAAATTGATTTGCTCATCCAAGAGGGCCATATTCTCCATCCCGTCGAGGTGAAGATGTCAGCCACGGTGGGCAAAGATGCAGTAAAGAATTTTTCCTGTCTCGAGGGCCTGACCGGCTATGAAATTGGGTTTGGACACGTTGTCTGTCAAACCCTGGATCCATACCTTATTACCAAGGATGTCCAAGCGATTCCCGTGTGGGGCATATGATATACGTTGCAGCGAGCGGGGCCCGGAGCGCGATGTTGCTGCGCTCCGGGCCCCGCTGCTTTGTATAACCATGACGGTTTGGCCGCCGTCGTCCTAGTCAAACAAGCTCGGCATGTCGTTTTCTTTCATGAGGGCACCGGCAGAGGGGAGGCTCTGCGCGGTGAACTTCTCGGCCGAGACGCCGGCGCCAAGAATCTCCTCGGTCGTGCCGACGGTGGTGACCGAGCGGCCCTTCTTGGCCGTGAAAGCCTGGACGCCCTGCGTGTTGGTGGTCGTCTTGGTCTTGAGCAGCGACGTGTTGAAGTTCATCAAACGGTAGTCGCTCGAGACCAGCGCGAGGTCGCGGTCTTCCTTGAGCACCTGGGCATACAGCAGCTTGCTGCCACCGTAGATGGCGTTCTTGAGGCGCTTGCGGTTGGTCTTGGTGACGTATCCAGAAAGCGCGACGCGCACCACGCGGCCGTTCTCAAAGACGAACAGCACGTCGGCCTTGTAATCCTCGGGGTCGATGACCCAGATGACGCTCTCGTCGGGTTCCATCTCAAGATCGGTCGGCAGGTACGAGCCCAGCTGGGCCGACTTGGTGTCCTCAAACGCTGCAACCTTGCACTTGTACACCTGGCTCTTGTTGGTAAAGACCAACAGCTCGTGGGTGTTGGAGGACGGGAACTCGATAAAGGGTTTGTCGCCGTCCTTGTACTTGAGCGTGGTCGCCTTCTTGAGCACGCGGTCCGTCATCTTCTTAAGGTAGCCATCGCGCGAGAGCATGAGGGTGACCGGGTACTCCTCGACCTCGGGCTCCAAGCTTACCTCGATAACCTCATGGGGCTCGATCCTGCCCGTGCGGCGCGGCATCACGTACTTCTTGTTGACTGCGGCCAGCTCGTCGCTGATGACCTTCTTGATGTTCTCCTCGCTGGAGAGGATCTCCTCAAGCTCGGCAATCTCGCCCTCGAGCTTGGCAATGTCCTTGGTGCGGTTGAGGATGTACTCCTCGTTGATGTTGCGGAGCTTGAGCTCGGCAACAAACTCGGCCTGGGTCTCGTCGATGTCGAAACCCTTCATAAGGTTGGGCACGACCTCGGCCTCGAGCTTGGTGCCGCGGATGATGGCGATCGCCTTGTCGATGTCGAGCAGAATCGCCTCAAGGCCGTGCAGCAGGTGCAGGCGCTCGGACTTTTTGCCCAGGTCAAAGTTAATGCGGCGGCGCGTGGACTCAATACGCCACTTGACCCACTCGTGCAGGATCTGGCGCACGCCCATAACGCGAGGGTAACCATCGACCAGCACATTGAAGTTGCACGAGAACGAATCCTGCAGTGTGGTCGAGCGATAGAGTTTGGCCATGAGCTTGTCGGGGTCGATACCGCGCTTAAGGTCGATGGCGATACGCAGACCCGAGAGGTCGGTCTCGTCGCGGATGTCGGCAATCTCCTTGACCTTGCCCTCTTTGGAGAGCTTGACGATGCGCTCGATGATGACATCGGTCTTGGTGGTGTAGGGGATCTCGTAGACCTCGATGATGCGCTCTTCGGGAATCCAGCGCCAGCGGGAGCGGATCTGGAAGCTGCCAAGACCGGTCTCGATAATCTTTTCCATCTCCTCGCGGCGGTAGATAATTTCGCCGCCGGTCGAGAAGTCGGGCATGGGCATGTACTCGAGCAGGTCGCAGTCGGGATCCTGCAGGTAATGCATTGTGGCGGTACAGACCTCGTTGAGGTTGAAACCGCAGATATCGGACGCCATGGCGACGCCGATGCCCTTGTTGGCCGAGACGAGGATGTTGGGGAACGTGGTGGGCAGCAGGCGTGGCTCCTTCATGGCGCCGTCGTAGCTGTCGACGAAGTCGACCGGGTCCTTGTCGATGTCCTTGAAGATCTCGGCGCTGATGGGGGAGAGCTTGGCCTCGGTATAACGCGAGGCGGCGTAGCTCAGGTCGCCCGAATAGTATTTGCCAAAGTTGCCCTTCGACTCCACGAAGGGGGCGAGCAGCGCCTCGTTGCCGGTGGCCAGGCGCACCATCGTCTCGTAGATCGCGGCATCGCCGTGCGGGTTGAGCTTCATGGTCTGGCCCACGATGTTGGCGCTCTTCTGGCGCTCGCCCTTGAGCAGACCCATCTTGTACATGGTGTAGAGCAGCTTGCGGTGCGAGGGCTTAAAGCCGTCAATCTCGGGGAATGCACGCGAGACGTTGACGCTCATGGCGTAGGGCATGTAGTTGACCTCGAGCGTCTGCGTGATCGGCTGGTCGGTGACCTCGGAGTGCAGGCCGATGACGTTCTCGGCGTTAACCTGCTTTTTCTTTGGCTGGTTCTTCGTCTTCTTCTTTGCCACGATATCCTCTTGAACTTCTTATGGGCCGTCGTTATCTATTTGCTGCTATTGCAGGTCCAGCTGGTCCAGGTATTCCTTGCCATGCTCGGAGATGTGGCGCTTACGGCCTGCCTCGTCGTTGCCCAGCAACAGGTTGAACATGGTTTCCATCTTGGTGACGTCCTCGGGCTCCACCTTGATCAGGCGACGCGTCTCGGGGTTCATGGTGGTGAGCCACATCATGTCCGGATCGTTCTCACCAAGACCCTTGGAGCGGTTGATGGAACACTTCTGGTCGCCGATTTCTTTAAGGATGCCGTTCTTCTCGAGCTCGGTGTAGGCAAAGTAGGTCTTCTCTTTGCAGTTGATCTCGTAGAGCGGCGACTCGGCGATATACACGTAGCCCTCGTCGATAAGTGTGGGCACCAGGCGGTAGAGCATGGTGAGTACGAGCGTGCGGATGTGATAACCGTCGACGTCGGCGTCCGTACAGATGATGACCTTGTTCCAGTTGAGATTATCCAGGTCAAAGGCACCGAGGTTCTTGATGCGCTTGTCCTTGATCTCTACGCCGCAGCCCAGCACGCGCATGAGGTCCATGATGATGTCGGACTTAAAGATGCGCGGGTAGTCCTCCTTCAGGCAGTTGAGGATCTTACCGCGAACGGGCATAACGCCCTGGAACTCGGCATCGCGCGAGGTGCGGATGGCGCCTGCTGCCGAGTCGCCCTCTACGATGTAGATCTCGCGACGGTCCTTGTCTTTGGAGCGGCAGTCGATGAACTTCTGCACGCGGTTGGCCATGTCGGTCTTCTGCTGCAGATTGGTCTTGATGCTCTGGCGCGTCTTCTCGGCGTTCTCGCGCGAGCGCTTGTTGATGAGCACCTGCTCCATGATCTTGTTGGCGGCGTCTTTGTTCTCGATCAGATAGGTCGAGAGGCGCTCCTTAAAGAATGCCGTCATCGCCTGCTGGATAAAGCGGTTATTGATGGCCTTCTTAGTCTGGTTTTCGTAGGACGTCTGGGTGGAGAAGCAGTTGGTCACCAGCACCAGACAGTCCTGGACGTCCTGCCACTTAATGCCGCTCTCGTTTTTATTGTACTTGCCCTGTTGCTTGATGTAGGCATCGATGGCGCTGGTCAGAGCGCTGCGGGCGGCCTTTTCGGGCGAACCGCCGTTCTCGAGCCATGACGAGTTGTGGTAGTACTCCTGCATCATGAAGGTGCGCGAGAAGCACATGCACGCGGTAATCTTGACGTTGTAGTCGGGCAGGTCCTCGCGGTCGCGACCGCGGCGGTCGGCCTCGATAAAGAAGGGCTCGGTGAGGTAGTCGGCACCGACCTTCTCGAGCACATAGTCCTCGATGCCCTTGGGGTAGCAAAAGTCC
Organism: uncultured Collinsella sp.; assembly: GCA_902464175.1. GTDB lineage: Bacteria > Actinomycetota > Coriobacteriia > Coriobacteriales > Coriobacteriaceae > Collinsella. Next base: position 21,682 of record CABQHZ010000013.1, read on the forward strand.
TCTTCGGAAAACTCGCCATCGTCGCCCTCGATGCGCAGGCGGAAGGTAACGTTGGCGTTGACCACGGCCTGGCGGCGCATGGTCTCGCGATACCAATCGTGGGGGATGCTGATGGAGGTAAAGACCTCAAGATCGGGGCGCCACTTGATGGTGGTGCCGGTGCGGTTCTCGTCGCTGGGCTCAATCTCGAGCGCCTTCTTTTTGGCGCCGACGACCTTACCCTTCTTAAAGTGCAGGGAATACTTGTTACCGTCACGCCAAACCGTGACGTCCATGTACTCGGAAGCGTACTGGGTCGCGCAGGAGCCCAGGCCGTTGGTGCCGAGCGAGAAGTCGTAGTCGCCGCCCTGGTTATTGTTGTACTTGCCGCCGGCGTAGAGCTCGCAGAAGACGAGCTCCCAGTTAAAGCGCTTCTCGGAAGGGTTCCAGTCGAGCGGGCAGCCGCGGCCGTTGTCCTCTACCTGAATGGAGCCATCGCGAAAGGCGGTAAGGGTGATGAGCTTGCCGTAGCCCTGGCGCGCCTCGTCAACGGCGTTGGACAGGATCTCGAAGGCAGCATGCGCGCAGCCATCGAGTCCGTCCGAGCCAAAGATGACGGCGGGGCGCAGGCGTACGCGCTCCTCGTCCTTGAGCTGGCGGATACTGTCGTTACCATAGTTTGCGGTGTTTTTTGCCATACTTGCTCTCTCGGTGCTCCTTTGCTGCGTTTAAGTCATATAGATAGTCAAGGTAGCATAGCCCAGCCCTTGGGCGATTCCACCCAACACGAAATCCATCGAACAATCGTTCGGATTAACGGGTAAAACGTGTCGTGCGGATTGTTGTTCCGAATCGAACATTGGGACAAGCGTCTCGTTTTATGGGCCACGGGCGTGCGTGTGCGAGTCCCTTTGGCCCATAAGGAACGCTGGCGGGTCGTTATTTGGGCCGTGGGTCACTTCGCCGGCGTCGTGTTTCGTCATACGCTCATAGTGGAAGCCGATGCCACGGGGTCGACTTGGGACTCGGGCAACGGATGAGCTGCAAGCCGAAAGGAGCGGTGAGGATGATGAAGCCCATGACGAAGAAGCTGCTGTTAGGAATTCCCACCGTGACGCTTTCGGCCGTGCTGGCATGTACGGTGGCCGGCTGCGGCGGTAATGCGCCGAGTGGCTCGGGCGGGAGCGCACCTGTGCAGGAGAAGGCCGAGAAGCCCAAGGCCTATGAGTCGCAGACGGTCGAGGTGGCAGGCATTACCTATGAGTCGGTGGCTCACGGTACGTTCTATCGCGGTGATGCCAAGAAGCAGGACGGCTTTTACCTGCACATCAAGATTACCAACAACAACACAAAGAACAGGACGTTCAGTTCCTTTAACGTGCATGCTGCCCAGGGCGATCTTGAGGCAGGCGACCCGTTGTTTACTTCCGGCAAGGCGGCCGTGCTCGACTACGTTGCAAGCGAGGCTCCCGATGAGCTTCACGAGGGCATCGATCTTTCCAAGAGGCCAGATATCGGCCCGGGCGAGACCGTTGAGTACGTGTATTTCTGGGCCCCCAAGACGGCGTACTACGGGCCCATCACTGTCGAGTTCGTAGACGCTTACGCCCCCGCCAAGAATCATGAGGCCATGCACTTTGACACCACGGGATGCGAGACCAAGGAGTTCAAGGCGGCCGGCGGCGTGGCCGATTCTGGTGACGCGGCCAATATGACCGGCATCGCTTGCGCATCGTACAGTATCGAGGCCGCCGATGGGTACACACTGGATTCGTCCAACGAAGAGCACGAAAAGGCAAACTTCTTCCACGACGAGACTGGAGGACGCCTGAACATCAGCATCTTCCCGCGCTCGCCGGAGGAAGAGGTTGCAAGCCTAGAGCAGGTCTACGAAGGCAAGGAGACAACAACCGACCAGGTCGAGTGCAACGGCATAACGTGGCTGCGCTTTACCGGTCCCGACAACGGCCATACACTGTTTGCGACGGCTCCCGCGACGGGCGAGACCGTCCGCGTGTCGATTGGCTGGAAGATCGACTGGGATGCCGCCGTGCCCATGATGGAGGCACTGAAGCTCAAATAACGCCGCGATTCTCACGTCAGGCGACTCAGGGCTGGCTCCGAGTTATCGGGGCCAGCCCCTTTTGGTGTTCGATGAGCCGGGTCGGCGTCTCTCGCAAAAGTAACTTGGAGCTAGCGAGGCTTATCCGAATTGACCTCATCGGCGGTGTCTTTTTCGAGCGCCGTGCGGCGGGCGCTGTAGGCGATGAGGCCCGCGCCTGCCGCGGCGAGTGCTGCAGCGGCTGCCGTAAGGGGAGCGTTGACATCGCCCGTGCCCGCAAGCGCGCCCGCTTTTCCGGAGCGCTTGTTATTGCCGTGGTCCTTGCCGCTGCCGGAGCTGCTTCCGCCGGAGCCGCCGCCCTCGTCAGTACCGCTGCCACTCGAGCCACCATCGCCGTCTGCCGTCATCGGGGCGTCGTGAAGTCCTGTCGTATCCGCGCTGTCGCATACGCCGACCTGCACTTCTGAGCGTTCGCATGCCGCGTCGGGCACATGAAGCTCGTGCAGAACGGCACTCAGCGCCGAGTTTGCGCCCGGTCGGATCTCCTCGAGCGTTACGGGATCGAGCGCCACCAGATTACGCGCCTTCGCATACAGCGTGACGCGTTTGCCCACTTCGTCGCTCCAACTCTCGGGGATGGCGAAGCTCATGCGGAACTGTGCCGTGCAACCCGGTGCCAGCACGGCGTTGCCGTTGTCGGCTACCAGCGGGTGCGTTGCAAAACGTGCGCCCAGCGTCTCGAGCGCGTACTTTACGTGTGCCATGTCGTTGGCCGAAGCGTCTTCGGCAAGCTCTGGATCGTAGATCGAAGCCATGCGTGCGTTCGCTCCGAATCCGATGGATGCGCTGGAGAACGGCTGGCTGGAGCCCTCTCGGTACAGATCGATTGTGCCGGCAGTCAGCAAAGTGTTGCCGTCGTTTCGCACCGTGACCATGAAGGATTCGCCTGCTGCTCCGGGCACCACCGCGCCCGAGGTAGCGACCGCGCCCGTCGGAGTGGCACACGCCACCAGAGGCACTTCGATGCCGTGCAGCTCTGCCTCGCTCTTCTCCGCGCTCACAATGTGCGTGGCGAGCGCGGAGAGCATGCCTCCCGACGTCAAAAATGTCGTTATCTGATCGACGGGATGGTCCAGCTCGCACATCACGAACGGCTCCGTGAACAGATCGCCTGCCAAGGTGCTGACGAAGATGCGGAAGTGCTTGCCCATTACTGCTACCGGGTTGCCTTCTTCGTCGTAGGTTTGCCCCACCTTGCCATCGGTGTTCTCTACATAGAGCGCGCACCTGCCGTTGTTGCTTACGCTAAACGATGCCGGGCCACAGCCTGCGGCACCCACGGGCTGCGTTGCAAATGCCGATGCGCCTCGCGTCCAAGTAATATGCTGCAGCTGCTCGTTGACGGTGGCCAAAAAGCCCGAATGTTGTGGCCACGGCACCGCATGGGGCACCGTGGCGTCTGGTGGCATAACGCCCCAGCCCGCAATGGACTGGCCGATCACGGCGTACGATGCGCAGCCGCAACCGTCTGCGGTCTCGTACGCAACGGGCACCACCATTTTGCCGTTGATATTCTCGGGCTCGCTCAGCTCGATACTCGACGGTGCCTGCGGAAAGCGAAGAACTTGGCGGAACGTCAGGCTGTCGCCCAAATCATCCGACCACAGGGTAAAGCATTCCAGCGCAACCTCGGCCTCGCTGCCGAGCGCCTTCTCTGCGGTGGTTCCGCGGCGGTGGAGGTAGGCACCCGACAGGCGTCCGTCGACCAGCGTCTTGCCTACCGTGATGCGCGGGCACTGCAGGCAATGGTAGCCATCCTCCTGAAGGCGGCCGCGCGAGATGCTGCGCCACGACGTGTGCGATATCACGCGAACTCCGTCGTTGCTTATGCGCAGGCGCACAACGGACAGTATGCCGGATGTGCTCGCCGTATCGAAAAGGGTGTTGTCGCCGGCGGGGCGCTCGCCCGAGACCAGCAGCACGTAGGCGTCCTGGTTTTCCCTCCCGTCTGTATATTCCACCACGTCGAAGTCGTAATCGAATATGCCGTCGCGCCCCACGTCGCCCTCGCCAAACCCAAGGGGGAAGTCCACGGGCGTGGGAGCGGACCACGTGCCGTTTGCCTTTGTGTGCACCACCAGGCGCGAGCGGCCATTGTCGCCGTAGCGCACCGAGGCGATACGGAACAGGCATTCTACGCCGGCAATCATCGTTAGCTTCATGTGGGCTTCGCTGAGCACGCCGGAAAACAGCACGTTGTCGCTCGAGGGTTTTATGCCGCCACGCTCGTCCTCCGACACGCCGGCAGAATTGGCGTTCGGGTCCGCAACGGCGTTCGTTGACTGACCGATGTAGGTGTACTCATACATCGGCGCGGCATTTTCGTCGTTCTCCATCAGCGCGTGGACGAAATGTTCGACCTGTCCCGTGTCGTCGCTCTCCGCGTTCGTCTCGAGCTCAATGCGCGTGACCGTTTGATCCCAATCGCGCACGACAGGCGCGGCGTTTACGGCAGTGGCCTTAACCTCGGCGCGTGCGAGCAGCTCGGCGTTGGTGACGATGGTGGCCGATGCGATAAACTGCGGCACACCACCTGCCTCGGCGTTGCCGGCCGAGCCGAAACAGGCATCCAGCGTATAAGGCGTATCTCCACCCAATGCCAGCTCAGAGCGTTGGAGCACATACTGGTCGCCATTGTTCACCGACATATTCCACGAATCGATGAGTGTGGGCCACGACCCCGACCAAGCCTTGGTGGTCCACTTGAACATTACGAACTGGAGTATCACATCGACATCGACGTCTGCACCTACGCGCAGCCGCGGAAGCTGGTGTCCATCTGCCTTCTCGTACCCAATGAACAGCGTGAGGGATGCGGCGCCGCGCACGGCAGACGAAGCGACGCCTGCAACGCCGGCGCCAAAGGTGACGGCAAGCCCGATCTGGATGGTGAACGAGCCCGACGTGTTTGAATAGTCGAGCGAAATGTTTTTAAAAAACGCCGCGCCGCTGCCGTGCGTGTGGGCACCCACAGCGAGCGCCAGCTTCGCCAGCACCCAAGGGTTGACGTTTAGGAAAAATGGCACCGGTCCTAGGGTAAACTGCTCGGTCCAATTGAGGTCGGTTCTTACCTGGAAGAGGGCCTTAATATTGCCGTATGCGGGGTCGTTGTTGTTACCCCAGGTTTTACCCACCCAATCGTAGGCAAGCGAGCCGTACAGCTGTGTGGCGATATCCATCGTGAACAGCGGCGTGCAATGGTGGCGAAGGAGCTTGGTGTTTCTTGGATCGGTGCCCGAACCGGCACTCATACTCTTGTACTGATTCCACTTCCCCTCCATCTCGTCGAGGTAGCGGTTTGCCTGCTTGGCGCCCGACTCGCGCGGCGATTTCTTCCAGTATTCCGGATCAGGGTTGCCCGAATCGTTCATATAGCTGGCTGGTTTGTATCCTCCACCAAACAGCACGTATCCAGCAAACGAGAAATCGAAGAGGATCGGAAATGTGGGCATCCAGCACGTGAACTTATTACCACCGATGCCGGGAAACGATGCGGGGAAATCAAACGGAGTGATCTCTTGGTCCATAGTGGTGGGGACGATAGTGGTCGATCCGGATTCCGCCTTTGCCGCCGGCGCGGTAACAACGGCCATGGGGGAGGAGAGCGTGTAGGTTTTGCCCTGGTAGTCGAGGACAAAGCGCAGCTTGCATCCTTCTTCCAGAAGGCTCGACGCTGCATCGAGGAACTTGTCTTCGAGTGTGAACGTCGCCAGATTATCCGCGCCCGATGCGCTGGCCTTGATCTGACCAATCTGCGTGACGGTTTCGGTTGAGCTGCCCGCAGCGGGCATCACTTTATTGATATGCAATGTTGCCTGCCCGCCCTGTGGCAGATGTGCCTGAACGGTAAAGGCGTGCGTATCGGGCTGCTCGTTTGCCGTGTCGTCCTTCGGCAATGCCATGAACGTGGCATCAGCGTACTGGATGTCCCATTCGTCGAATGTGAGCTGGCGGAAGTACGGCTCGCCGTCGGAAAGCGGACGCGTGGGCGCGGTTATGGCGGTGCCGCCCTGGATACGCGCAAGGGGAATCTCGACATCACGGTAGCCCGCCATGCTAATGGAGATGCCGCCGTTAAAGTCGTACGCGTCAAGGAGCGTTGCCTCGTCCACGTAGCCTTCCGAAAGAGGGGCGACCTCAAAGATGGCCGTGCCTTCGTCATCGGTCGTGGCGGTGAGCTGCTTGCCTACGGCATAGCGCGATGTGAGCGTGACCTGGGCACCTGCGATGGGCGTATTCTTGTTGGCGACGTCGACCACGACCACACCAAACATGGTGCGCGAGAGAACGAGCACCTTGAAGGGGTCTTCTTCGTCGGCATAGGCCGCGGTGGGCGCGAACGGCAGCAGGAAGGCATTTTCGCTTCCCGGCACGCGAGGCAACATAATGCTCGCCAGCGAGGACGCTCCAGCAACAAGTAACGAACGGCGATCAAGCATCTTGGGCTCCCATCCCGCAAATATCG
>CABQHZ010000014.1 GCA_902464175.1 uncultured Collinsella sp.
GGCCGCGATGGCCCAGGTCGATCCCACCAACTACACGGCGCTGGGCGAGCAGCAGGCAAAGATCGACGAGGCTCACGCCGCCATGGACGAGCTGGAGATGGCGTGGCTCGAGGCGAGCGAAAAGCTCGAGGGCGAGGAGTAGACGAGGATGATCAAGGCCGCGTTTTTCGATATCGACGGCACGCTGTTGAGCTTTAAGACCCATCGGATTCCGGCGTCGGCGCAGCGGGTGCTCGACAGCTTTCACGAGCAGGGGATCGCATGCGTGATTGCAACGGGTCGCCCGACCTACCAGATGCCCGATTGGCTGTTCGACCTGGGCTGGGATGCGTACATTACGCTCTCGGGCCAGCACTGTTTTGATGCCGAGGGGGTTTACCGCAGCTGTCCGATTGATCCGGACGACGTTGCGGTGATTGTGGACCAGGTGGCCGAGGGGCGCTACGACTCGCTGTGCATGCAGGGCGAGAACTCGTTTGTGAACCGTCTGTCCGAGCGCGTGGTGACTGCCGGCAGCAACGCGGGAATCGTCTACCACGAGGAACCGTTTGAGCATGCTTTCGATGCACCGGTCTACCAGTTTTGCGCGTTTGTGGACCCGGCCGACGAGCATATCGTGACCGACGCGGTGTCGCATTCGCTCACCACGCGCTGGTGTGACCTGTTCTGCGACATTATCCCCGCCAACGGCGGCAAGGACCTAGGCGTGGCGGCGACGCTCGAGCGCCTGGGCATCTATGCCAGCGAGGCGATTGCCTTTGGCGACGGCGAAAACGACCTGTCGATGTTCTCGGCCGTGGGCACAAGTGTGGCAATGGGCAACGCGCAGGCGACCGTGAAGGCCGCAGCGACCTACGTAACGACCGCCGTGGATGACGACGGCATCTACAACGCCGCGAAGCACTTTGGGCTTCTATAGCTGCAGATCCGGCACTTAGGGACGTTCCTTTTTTGCCGGCAGTCGGGGACACTCCTTGCGAGCGTGTCATCGCTCCACTTCTGTGCTGCGAATTTTGTGAAACGCGGTTAACTTTTTAAACAACGTAGTAAGACATGGGCAACTTTTGCGGTAAAGTAAATCAGGTAAAAGTATCCAAAGGCTAACTAGAAGCCATCGCGAAAGGCGGCCCATGGCCCTGCGTGAATCCGGAGAAGACTATCTCGAATCTATTTATGTGCTCTCGGAGCGCCAGGGCGTCGTTCGCTCGATTGACGTTGCCGAATACCTGGGCGTAACCAAGGCAAGCGTCTCCAAGGCCATGGCGACCTTGGAGAGCAACGGCTACGTGGAGATGGGCAAACGCGATGTGCATCTGACGGAACGCGGTCTTGAGGTCGCCCGTCAAATGTGGGAGCGTCACTGCTTTTTTGTTGGACTGTTAGAGGACGCAGGCGTTTCGGCAGAGGTCGCGTCGCAAGAGGGCTGCCACATGGAGCACTGCCTGAGCGAGGAGAGCTTCGAGAAGCTAAGATCGATGCTGAGACGAGACAGCGACCGGGACCAGTAGCCCCATCAACTAAGTCCAACTCAGACAAGGAACCCCGCCAGCAAGCGATGCCCAAGAACCGCCAGCGATGTTACCGCAGGTCCCGGCAGGGATGTCCCCTCCAAAACATTCCGCAGGCAAGTGGCCCCGTTGTCCATAGCTCCATAGGAGCAGGACAACGGGGCCACATTTGCCGAGAACGTTTTGGAGGGGACATCCCTGCCGGGACCGTCCGAGTACAAGCTACAGGTTCTTGACACCCATCGCGCGCATGGCGTTCAGGATGGCGATGATCGCCACGCCGACGTCGCCAAAGACGGCAAGCCACATGTTGGCGACGCCGAGTGCCGCGAGCACCAGGATCAGCAGCTTAACGCCCAGCGCGAAGATGATGTTCTGCCAGACAATCGACATAGTCTTGCGCGCCACGCGGATCGCGCGGGAAATGTTGGACGGTTTGTCATCCATGAGCACCACGTCGGCGGCCTCAATTGCGGCGTCGGATCCCATGGCGCCCATGGCAATGCCCACATCGGCACGGGTGAGCACAGGCGCATCATTGATGCCGTCGCCGACAAAGGCGAGCTTGCCCTTGCCGCTTTCGGCCGCGAGCAGCGCTTCAACACGCTCGACCTTGTCGCCCGGCAGCAGCTGCGCGTGGAACTCGTCGAGGCCGAGCTGCTTGGCCACCGCAGCGGCCACTTCCTCGCGGTCGCCCGTGAGCATAACGGTGCGCTTGACGCCGGCGGCGTGCAGGTCGCGAATCGTTTGCTCCGCATCGGCCTTGACGGTGTCTGCAATCACGATATGGCCGGCGTACACGCCGTTCACGAGCACATGAAGGATCGTGCCGACAACCTCACAGTCCGGTGCTTCGACTCCGGCCGCGGCGAGCATCTTGGCGTTGCCGACGACGACATGCTTGCCGTCGATGGTCGCCGTCACGCCGTGGCCCGCGTCATTAGTGGAATCCGTCACGCGCTTGGGATCGAGCTCGCCCTGGAAGGCGGTGCGTACCGACTGCGCGATGGGGTGGTCGGAGAATGACTCGGCGAGGGCTGCGACTTCAAGCAACGATTGCTCGTTATAGCCAGCCTCGGGGTGCACCGCGACGACCGAGAACGTGCCGTTGGTGAGCGTGCCGGTTTTGTCGAAGACGACGGTGTCCACGTCGGCGAGCGTCTCGAGGTAGTTAGAACCCTTGATGAGAACGCCCAGCTTGGACGCGCCGCCGATGCCGCCAAAGAAGCTCAACGGTACGCTGATCACGAGGGCGCACGGGCAGCTGACGACCAGGAAGGTCAGGCCGCGCAGGATCCAATCGGACCAAGCGCCAGTCACCAGGCCGCCGCCAAGCGCGAGCACCGCGGCCGCGCCGGTGACGGCGGGCGTGTAGACGCGGGCAAAGCGCGTGATGAAGTTCTCGGTGCGCGCCTTCTTTTCGCTGGCATTCTCCACGAGTTCCAGGACGCGCGCGACGGTGGACTCGCCAAAGGGCTTGGTGGTGCGCACGTGGATGAGGCCCGTCATGTTGATGCAGCCGCTGATGATATCGTCGCCGGTCTTGGCGGGGCGGGGGACTGACTCGCCCGTGAGTGCGGCGGTGTCGAGCTGGGTTTCGCCCTCGACGATGACGCCGTCGATAGGCACGCGCTCGCCGGGCTTGACCACGATCACGGTGCCGACGGCGATGTCATCGGGAAAGACCTGTTCGAGTGTGCCGTCGGCTTGCTCGACGTTGGCGTAGTCGGGCGCGATGTCCATCATGGCACTGATCGACTTGCGGCTCTTGCCCACGGCGTATGCCTGGAACAGCTCGCCGACCTGGTAGAACAGCATGACGGCGGCGCCTTCGGCCATGTGCGGGTCGGTATCGGGGAAGAGCACCATGGCAAACGCGCCGATGGTCGCGACTGCCATAAGGAAGCTCTCGTCGAAGGCCTTGCCGCGGCGGATGTTATTGAATGCCTTTTGCAGTACGTCGTAGCCGGCAATCAAAAACGGCACGAGGAACAGCACAAAGCTGGCGTAGATGTCGCCCGGGGTGCCGAATGCGGCGGTGAGGGTGCCGAGCTCATCGAGGGCGTACACCACGGCAAACATGCCCAGCGCTACCAGGATGCGGTTGCGCTTATGCTCGAGCGACTCTTTTTTCTTGCGCTTCTTCTTTTTCTTTTTGGGGTCGGCGGTGGCCATGACTCGTATCCTCCCATTTGAATGTATGAACACTCGCTCATATAATTTCGCGAGCAAAGGCCGCGGCAAGCGCGGCCTTGCAGGTTGGCGTAAACCTGGGCTAGAGAATGATCTCGCAGTCCGGCTCGGCGTCGGCCGTAAACTCTACAACGCGGTTGAGCACCTCGTTGAACTCGGCGTCATCGGCCTCGAGCGTCAACTTCTGAGTCATAAAGTTGACGGACACGGATTTGACGCCCTCGAGCTTGGCCAGCTCGTCCTGAAGCTCGCGCGCGCAGTTGGCGCAGTCGATCTCGTCGAGTTTAAACTGCTTTTTCATGGTGGGTTCCTTTCTCTGTTTTGCGGCTTGGGTGCAGGCCGCGCTGGTACCGTGGTTGGTTGCTATTCGCAGATATGGCTCATGCCCTGGTTGAGCATGGTGTAGACGTGATCGTCGGCAAGTGAGTAGAGGATGTTGCGGCCGTCGCGGCGGAACTTGACCAGGTGCGACTGCTTAAGCGTGCGCAGCTGGTGCGATACTGCCGACTGCGAGGTTGCGGTCGCCTCGGCGATGTCGGCCACGCAGAGCTCGCGTCCCATGAGGGCATAGAGAATCTTGATGCGCGTGGTGTCGCTGAAGACCTTGAACAGGTCGGCGAGGTCGTAGAGAAGTTCCTCGTCGGGAAGGTCCTCGGGCGAGCAGGTAGTGGGGATCGAGGGTTCGGTGGCCTCGATGTCGGGCTTCGTTTCATCAACGCGGATGCTCATTGCAATATCCTTTCATATGAACATGCGCTCATATAACTTGCTTCCGATTATATGAGCGCATGTTCATATGTCAATGTTATTTGTGGCGTTATTTGATAATTGCTTGCCGCCGAAGTGGGATTTTTCTAGTTGCGCATGGCTCGGTTCATCGTCCATCTGCAAAAATGGAGTTGCGCGGTCGATGGGCTATTCTCGGATTCCCCGAAAGTGCGCATTTGGTTGATATTGATTCAAATAACTGTTTAATAATGCAATAAATTGCTTAATCAATATATTTAAGCGTGCTGTTTCAGTATTTGGAGAGCCGGATTGAGCCATTTGAGGATGACTCGCATGCTGCCGTGACCGCGCAACTCGAAAATTGCAGTCGGGCAAATGCGGAAACAGGTTTTAGAACAGCAGGCCCTCGATCAAATCGACAATCATGTCGTCTTCAGTGCGCGGGCCGACAGATTTCGCGTGCGGGCTAGCATCGTCAACCAGGTTCATCTCCTCAGCTAGTTCGCCAACATGCTGCATGTCATCGGGTTCGGGGGCCTCGTTGATGCTCGGGTCGTCAACCTGCGGATACTGGCTCGCAATTTCTTGCTCTGTTGCCTGCGCCTCTCTGCGCTCTCCGAGGATTCGGCGACCATATTCGAAGTACCGCCGCAAGACAAATTGGCGAAGATCCTCCTGGAGGGCTGGGAAGTCATCCGGGAGACGCCCGGGGCAGATCTTCTCGCGAATGCGAATCGCTTCCATAACCCGTCTAAAGGCGGACTGTTTGAAAAATGAATGGCGACTGATAGTGATAACGGCATACCCCATGTTTCGAAGCGTGTTTCGACGCTCCTCATCAATCGCCTGCTGCTCGGGCTCATCATGGAAAAATCCGTTGTACTCGATGTCGGTCATTGATTTTTCGAGCAGCGCGTCGAAGTAGAATACGGTGCGCCTCGTAAGGGCAGAGTACCTTTTGGGAACTGGGACCGGAAAGTCGGTTTTGATGGCGCGAATACCAAAGCCGCCCACGGATTTGGGCATTGTGAGCATCATGACGAAAGCCGTTTCGAGCGGAGAGCGGCAGCCGTCGCGCACATATCCAAGCGCCTTGATTGCATTGTTTGAGCCGCGATAGCCCGATGCCTGGGAAAAGAAGTTCCTGAGCGCTTCGGTATTGGTTAGGGCGGGGCGCTCACGATATCCTGTTTCGTTGGATGCGTCGAGTGCGTAGGAGCCACAGATTTCAAAGTAGTATTCAACAAGTTCCCGAAGGCTGAGATCGTTTGCGGCTTGCAGGGCGCATAGTTTGATGTCAACGATATAGACGCCCGCCGCGAGCTCAAGGTAACTTTCTGAGTCGAAGGTATAGCGTGTACGATGGCAAACGCATCTATCGCAATGCCTTCGGGCGTTATTTGAGTACGTCAGGACGTGGATGGTTTTGGATTCGATGCCTTTTCCGTTTAGCCACGATTGGGCCGTCTGCAGGTCGGGCTCGGTTGGGATGGATGCCCTGATCTTTTCCATGGGTATGTGATCGGTCGTGAATAGCGCGACCGACTCGGCTGCTTGGTATACGGCCCGTGCCGTGGCATGTGACAGAACGATTCCCATATGCGCATCATGACATAGCTTGTGTTCTGCACGCTGAGGGCATCGGGCAACGGTGCCGAAACGCGGCGCATCTTCTGTGAACGGTAGTTTTCACCCGATGCGCGGTTGAACGGTCGGCGCCAATGGAGAGTTTTCTGTCACTTGGTCTCATTTGGGCGAATTCCTGTAGATGTCATCTGCATTTTTCGAGTTAGGCGGTTTTGACTCATGTAAAAAAGTCGATGGAGCTGCGTCTGTCGTGCAATTTTTGACCGGAACCAGGTGTTAGGGTGCCAGACCAGTCGGTTTCAGAATGGGTTTTGGCTCCGTAACGGCGAAAAAGGCTTCGGCGGGGAGCTGAGTAAACCGCGCAACTCAAAAAATGTAGATGGGCGTATTTCAAAATGAGTGGCAGGCAGCGTTCTTTGCAGCGAGAATGCAAGACGGGGCGCGGTCGAAAGGCCGTGCTCCGCCTTCTGCTCGTTCGTCTGGTTTGCTGCTATTTGCGCTGTGCCGTTATGAGTGTTATCGCGAGCGACTTCACTACTTCGCAAACAGGTTCTTGAGGTTGAACTCGGCCTGGACGGTACGGAGCATGAGGTCGGTGTCGTCGAGGCCCAGGTGCTGCTCGTTGGCGTCGGCGGCGAGGGTGCCACGGCGGCGCGCCCAGTTCTCGAGCGCAGCGGGCGCGGACTCGCGGGGGAGCGAGCGCACGTCGGCGTCCAGGCTGCGGCAGATCTGGCGCGAGTCGATGACGATGATCTTGCCTGCGCGGCGTGCCTCGGCGTAACCGTCCAGATGAATTTTGAACCAGCTGTCCTCGAAGGCAGCATTGTGTGCCATGTACGGGTACTTCTTCATGAGCTTGAGCAGCTGCTTCTGCAGCTCCTTGTTCTCGCGGAACGGCTTTTTGCCGTCGATGTCGTCCCAGGTGATGTGATGGATGTTCGATAGCGGCACATCCTCGCCGCGGTAGATGTCGGGCAGGCCGCAGTAGTGTGCTTCGGCGTCATGCGGCACGGCGTCGCTGGTGAGATCCATGATCTCCCAGCCCACGTTGATGATGTAGCCGCGCTCGGGCGCGCGACCGGTGGTCTCAATGTCGATACCCAGCACCGTGCCTTGGATGGGCTTGCGGGCATAGGCCACGCCGAGTGCGTCGCGGTCACCGCGGATCTCGCGCATGACCGATGCGGCGGTACGCTTTTGCATCTTACCGATGGCCGCGCAGGTGTCGGCGTCGGACAGGCCGCGCGAGAGCGTCGCGGGCGTCACGTTGCGCAGGCGCGCCTCGCCAATCTGGTCGCACAGGTCGCGGTTGCGGTCGGCCAGGTCGCGCACGGTGGCAAAGTCGAAGCCGGGGTCGCCCTCGGCGGTAAAGTACTCGGTCTCGAGCACCTTGAGGGCCTCCTCGCCCTTCTGGCGCTCGGACTCCATGGCGCCGTGGTCGCCGTAGATAAACATGGGGATAAACGGCTGGCGCTCGTATTCGAGTGCTTGCGAAACATTCATATGCTGCTCCTTGGACGGGCCGCGTCGCGCGGCTCGTGGTTACTGAGTTGTGGCGAGATGATAGTTTACCATGGGCAACTATTGGCACCGCGCCCGGGACAACTACAATACCCTAGTTGACCGCTAGGACTTTTACAATGTTGCCGAAAGACACGAAAGGTTCCATCCGTCATGGATTTACTGATTGATATTCTGCTTGACGCCGGCAAGGACACGCTGTCCCTGGTGCCGTTTTTGTTGGTGACGTATCTTGCCCTCGAGACACTTGAGCACGTTGCGGGCGACCGCGTCAACGGCGCTATCAAGCGCGCGGGCGCCGCCGGCCCCGTGGTTGGCTCGTTGCTGGGCATGGTGCCACAGTGCGGGTTTTCGGCCATGGCGGCGACGCTGTACGCCGGCCGCGTCGTGACGCTGGGCACGCTGGTTGCGGTTTTCCTCTCGACCTCAGACGAAATGCTGCCGCTGCTGCTTGCCGAGCAGGTTTCCGTGCGGACCATGGCGTTGCTTCTGGCTTCGAAGGCACTGATCGCGCTGGTTACGGGCTTTATCGTGGACGCCGCCATTCGCGGCCTGCGTCGTAACGCTCGCGCGCATGCGGCGATTCGCCGTACCGTGCTGGGAATCGCGGCCAACCCGGCCCACGTGAACTGCGCGCACGATGACCACAGCGGTGGCGACATCATTGACGAGGTGGCCGAGGCGGGCGTGAGCGCCGATCACATCCACGAGCTGTGCGAGCGCGACCATTGCGGCTGCGACGATGACGAGGGCGAACCCGACCACGGACACGGCCACGATCACGGTCATGAAGGCGAGCATGAACACCACCACGGCCACGGTCACTCCCACTCACACGAAGGCGCGCCCGTCGTGTCGATCATCCGCAGCGCAATCTCGCACACCGTGCAGGTTTCGGTATTCATTTTCCTGGTGACGCTGATTCTGGTCGCCGTGTTCGAGACCTTTGGTGAGTCGGCAATCGAGCAGTTCCTGCGCGGCAATGAGACGATCGCCGTCCTGGGCTCGGCGCTTGTCGGTCTGATCCCCAACTGCTCTGCCAGCGTCGTTATTACGCAGTTGTACCTCGAAGGTGCGCTGCAGCTGGCGCCGATGCTCGCCGGCACGCTCATCTCTGCCGGCGTGGGCTACCTGGTGCTGTTCCGCACCAACCGTAGCGCCCGCGAAAACGCCCTGTTCCTGGTCATGATGTATGTCATCGGTGCCGGCTGGGGACTCATCTTATCCGCCTGTGGCCTCTAAGTAGATTTTTGGGACATGACTTAAAATCTACCCTTATGACCAGGGCATTTCTCACAGTCAAAAACAAAAAGGTAGATTTTTAGGCATGTCCCAAAAATCTACCTTGGTTAGTGTAGTAGCTCGGCAAGGTTGCGCTTAAAGCGGGATCGGTCCTCGCTGGTGAAGGCTGCCGGTCCGCGGGTGCGACCGCCGGCGCGGCGCACCTTCTTTTCCTCGTGACGGATAAACAGCTGCATGTCGATAGTTGCCTTGTCGTAGACGCGCCCGCGTACGCCGATGGCAGCGGCATCGCGTCCGAGCACCATACTCGCCAGGCCAATATCCTGCGTCACGACCACATCGCCCGCCTGCAGGCGCTCGACAATGGCAAAGTCGGCGCTATCGGCTCCCACGCTCACATCGAGCGTCGTGACCCAAAAGCCCCGTCGCGCGTGCTCGGCGTCGCGCGGATCGTCGCGGCGAATGTGACGCTCCAGGTTCTGCGTGCTGTTGCCGGCGATAACAACGGCGACGCCCGCCCGTCGCGCGCAGTCGATTGACTCGCGCGTGACCGGGCAGGCGTCAGCGTCAATAAAAAGGGTTCGCGGCATCTAGTGCACCATTTTGCCAAATTGAACGGCGCGGACAATCAACGTCACGCCAAACACCAACAGCGCAGCGCCGCTAAAGATGACGAGCATCTTGGCCGACCACAGCGGATAGATAAACACGAACATGCCCGCGATGATGGAGAGTGCGCCGCTCAGGATGGCGAGGGCGCGGTTGGACGAAAGCTCGGACTCCAGAATCGACATGACACCCTCGACAATCCAGCCAAAGCCGGCAACGACCACCACGAGCGTGGTGAGGGTCGCGGTCGAGAACGCCTGATTGCGCAGGATTATCACACCGCCCAGGATGATGAGCAGGTTGGAGATGATGCTCGTCACACGCCAACCGGTGGGCAGCAGCGGCTCGAAAATGGCGGTAAACAGCCTGATCGCGGCCGTGATCACAAAGTAGATGCCCAAGACGGTCGTCAGGAAGACGAGGGACTTGGCGGGCGCAAACAGCAGCGCGATGCCGGCGACGAGCGCCAAGACACCCGTGATAGCGTATATCCAGCGTACGGCCTTGACGGCCTTGCCTGCCATGCTTTTCTCGTCAAATCCAAACGCGCTCGATTGCTTGTCATCGTTCTTAAAGATGCCCATGATGTCTCCTTTCCGTGCGGCGTAAGCCGTAGCTCTTGCAACCAGTATCGCCCAAGGGCGCCGTTGCGTGGGGCGGGAAGGGCGAATGGGAGCCTCACCTTCCCGAATTGTTACCTTTGTTCCCGTTTGGATGCGGGATATTCAACAGGTGTGGAACATTGCGCCGCTGTGTGTAATTGCCTACGTTTTAGGTTAGATTTTCTTAAGAACAATTGGCTTTTATTGGGGGTTCCTATGAACGAAGCAGTTCCCGCGGCGCCGGTAAGCGCCGAGTCGATGGCAAAGCAGGGTTGCGAAAAGCTTGGCCTGGACACGTTCGACGCGCTGGTCCGTCGCGCCCGCACATGCCGCCGTTTTGACGAGTCCATGCGCGTTCCGCGCGAGTTTTTGCTTGAGCTGGCGGAGTTGGCGCACCTGGCTCCTTGCGGTGCCAATGCTCAGCGTCTGCGGTTTCACGTTGTGAGCGGTGCCGAGGACTGCGCGCGCGTGTTTGACGAGCTCGCGTGGGCCGGCGCGCTCAAGGATTGGCCGGGTCCCGATGAGGGCGAGCGCCCGACCGGCTACATCGCAATTCTTGCCGAGCGCGCTGTCCCAGGCAAGTCCGCCGCGCCCATTACCGAGGTCGACACCGGCATTGCCGCGCAGACGATGATGCTCGCCGCTCGCAGCGCTACGCCCGAGGTAGCGGCCTGCATGTTCAAGGCCTTTACACCCCGCGCGATCGACGCCATGGGGCTCGATAATGACAAATACGAGCTCAAGCTGATCTTGGCCTTTGGCGTGCCGGCCGAGATGCAGGTTATTGACGCGATCGATTCCAACCCCGACGGCTCCATCAATTATTGGCGTGACGAGGCGCAGGTGCATCACGTGCCCAAGCGCCCACTTGCCGAC
The DNA here is from genome assembly GCA_902464175.1 of uncultured Collinsella sp. GTDB lineage: Bacteria > Actinomycetota > Coriobacteriia > Coriobacteriales > Coriobacteriaceae > Collinsella. Next base: position 10,868 of record CABQHZ010000014.1, read on the forward strand.
GTCCTGGTGTAGTTGCGCGGCGCGGTTCGAAGGCGGCAAAACCACCACAAAGGTGCCTGTCCCCTTTGTGGTGGTGCGAGGGGAGGGCGTGTGGCCGATCTGTATTTGGTGCGGCACGGGCAGACCGAGCTCAATGTGCAGAACATTTTGCAGGGCTGGCACGATTCGCCACTTACGGCGCGCGGGCGCGAGCAGGCGCTGGCGACGCGTGCGGCGTTCGAGGACCGCGGCGTGACCTTTGACCATGTGTATTCGTCTCCGTTGGGGCGGGCGCGTTGTACGGCCGAGCTTATCGTCGGCGAAGGCCAGCCTGTTGAGTTGGTCGATGACCTGCGCGAGTGGCATTTGGGCTCGCTGGAGGGTACATCAAACCGCGAGATGCCGGCTCAGCCCTGGGGCGATTGTCCGGTTGCCTTTGGTGGCGAGTCGGAAAGTGAGCTTCGCGCACGTATGGTCTCGGCGCTGTCCCGCATCATGGCCCGGCCCCGGCACGACTGCGTGCTGGCCGTCTCCCACGGCTCAGCCTGCCAGGAGTTTCTTAGATGCGTGACTGGCGGGGGAGAGCAACCCGACAACGGTGCCGTGCTTCATTTTGGCTATTGCGACGGGGCGTTTTCGCTCTTGGGTTGGTAACAAACGAAAGGACCCCCCATGAATAAAGACCTGTATCTGGTCCGTCATGGACAGACGATATTTAACCTCAAGCGCATTATTCAGGGCTGGAGCGACTCGCCGCTTACGCAGCTGGGATGCGACCAGGCGGCGCGTGCCGGCATGTTCTTGCGTGCGCGCGGCATTGAGCCCGATCATGCCTACACCTCCACACTTCATCGTACCGAGCAGACTATCGCCAACTTGTGGCCTGGCTTGGTGTATGAGCGCCTTGATGGCCTGCGCGAGTGGTTCTTTGGCGACTTTGAGGCCGAGCGCGTGATGCTTATGCCCGAGCGCCCGTGGCGCGACTTTTATCGCCAGTTTGGCGGCGAGGGTCAGATGCAGGTGCGCGAGCGCATGGTGGCGACGTTGACCGAGCTTATGCGGCGCCCCGACCATGCGTGTGTGCTCGCCGTAAGCCATGGCTCGGCTATCAAGGAGTTTATGGATCACGTGAAGGGCGCGGCGGCAGACGAGCGCGACCGTGTGCCGGGCAACTGCTCGGTACTGCATTTTGCGTTTGATGATGCGACGGATACGTTTGAACTGGTTGAGATCTTTACGCAGGAAGACTACGCGCGCGAGCTGGGGCTTGAGCCGCTCGTGGCGGCAGCAGGCCCGCAGCGGGGGTAGCGTTAGAACCGCGCGATCTGGTGGGTGAGCAGGCCCGTCGGTACCTGCGGCGCGGCACCGCTGACCTGCGCGGCGGGGAAGAGCGCGGCCACGGTAAAGTTGAACGGCTCCTTGCCCGTGCACGTGCCGTCGGTACGGGCCTCGTCGGCTAGGAGTTGCGACGCCCCGGTCAGAGCGGCGGCGTAGGCCGGGTCATCGGTCAGTGTCGGCTCCGGCGCCTGGTCGAGCATGGCGCGGATAGCCCCGACGGCGTCCTCGCGCTTGACCTCCCACACGCGGTGCGTAATGCCCGCGGGATCGGTGACGGCGTAGAGCGACGCGCCCTCTTTGGCGGCGCCCAGGATGATATCCATGACGGGCGAAGCTTCGTAGGCGAGCGACACGGGACGAGGCTGAACTTTGAGCTCGGCGATCGCGCGCGCAGCGGCGGTCACGTCGGCGCCGGCATCGACCTCGTCACCCGCAAGCACGCCAATCGGGCAAATCGTCACGACGCCCGTCACGCGCCCCGGCTCGCCCGAGCATTCGTACACGTAGTACGCCGCACCCGGATCTTTGAGCATCAGGCCATCGGCAATGGCGCCGCGCAGGGCATCGTTGCCGTCCAGGATGGCGCCCATCTGCGGCAGCGCCTCGAGCACGCGGTCCTGAGCCGGGCGGATGCAGGGAAACGGAAGTGCTTTCATGGGCGGTCCTAACGTGTGAGTCGGTTTGTTCGCGGCTTATTATGCCCCAACTTGGCCGTTCGCGTCCCAGAGCGCGTTATCGGCAAGCGCGACCAGCACCTGCTGACAACGGGCGATATCGGCGTGAGGCACGTGCTCGTTCGGCTTATGGGCGAGCGCGAGTGACCCGGGGCCGTAGCTCATGCAGTTGCGGTTGCCCGTCTTGCCGGAAATGACGGCGGTGTCGGTGTAGCCGGTAAAGAAGCCGACAGCCGTGTCCGCGCCCGTCACGTCGTCTGCCGCATGCTTGAGCGCTGCCAGAAGGGGAGAGCCCGGGTCGCGCTCGATAGCGGGGCGGTCGCCCGTCACGGTGTAGCTGCCACGGCAACCGGGGACGGCGGCCTCGGCAACAGCAATGGCCTGTTCCACCATGCGGGTTGCAGCAGCTGTGTCGGTCGGCGGCGTTAGGCGCATATCGACCCAGACCTTTGCGTGGTCGGGTACCACGTAGGGGCGATACCCGCCCTCGATCTGGCCAAACGTGATAGTCGAAGGCCCCAGCTCATCATGCACGGGCAGCTCCGCAAACGCGTGACGAAGCGAGCACACGACCTCGGCCATGGCGGCGACGGCATCCACGCCCTTCCATGGTTGGCTTGCGTGCGCCGTCACACCGGTCATCTCGATCTCGAACCACGTGCGCCCCTTGTGCGCCACCTGAATCTGCCCGTCGGTGGGCTCGGTGTCCAGCACCCATTCGCGCGAGCCGACCCAGCCGGCATCGATGGCGGTCTCGGAGCCGCGCATAAAGTCTTCCTCATCGACCGAGCAGATGAGCGAAAAGCCGCGTCGAGGCAGCACGCCGCATGCCGCCACGCGCTCGAGCGTATGGCGGCATGCGGCAATGGCGCATGCCAGACCACCCTTCATGTCGCAGGCGCCGCGGCCATAGAGTTTCTCGTCGCGTACAATCGCCCCGAGCGGCGGGATGCCCGCATCCCACCCGTCACCCAAGGTGACGGTATCCATGTGGCAGATGAAGACGAGTCGCGGCTCGTCGCTCAGGCCGGGCACGGTGACCATAAGGTTGCGGCGCCCGGGAAGCACCTCGAGCTCCTCGATTCTCACCGCGTCCAGCACCGAGCGATCGAGTCCCGCGACCTGCGACTGGATCAGCCCCTTGATATACCGCTCAATCTCGCCCTCATACGCACCGGGATCCGAGCTATCGATCCGCACGAGCTCCTGCGCAAGCCGCCAAGCAAAGTCCTCATCAACCATATGCAACCTCACAATCAGTTTGCTTTTCAAACCGATTGTAAGCCTCCCGAGAGGTCCGCGACGCGTACGTGGCAGTATTTACCGTTCGCAGGCCGAGCCATCGCGTTTGCCGTCCGAGCGGGTTCACAAACGACGCAGTGGGTACGTACCCTTCATGGACGACATGCTCTGCGACATATCTGCCTTTCGGTATCACCGGATACCTCCACAGGTCTTGGCGATAATGCCGGACCTGCCCGATTCTGTGGACGATCCGCGCAGGGAGCGCCTTTGCGAGCATCCACTCGTCGCGCATTTCCTGCGCACCCCGTTACACGTGTTGGCCCAGGGCGGCTGCGGGCGTAAGGGCGATCGTATTGTCAGGCATGTTTGGAACGGGGCGAGGCCGTTTGGCTCCGTGCAGCAGACAGAGTTTGGCCTCGATGTTGCGTCTCCGCTCTTTACCCTGCTGACCCTGGCCCCCTCGGTCTCAAATGAGCGTCTGATCATGTGCATGTATGAGATATGCGGTACCTTTGCTGTGTGCAAGATTGCGCCTCAGGTTAAGTCGGCACTGGTGCAGGCGTATGGGGATCAGTGGGGTGACGCGCGGTTGGGCTGGGAAAACGTAAAAGATATCGCTGGGAATCCAACGGACTTATGGAAACGACCTGCCTTGATCGAGCTCTCTGAGCTTGCAGAGTACGTCGATAAGATCCGAGGGCTCCGCGGCGCTAAATCGTTCACACGTGCCGCTAAATGCATTACGGGAGTGGCGGCATCGCCGCTCGAGGTCCAGGCTTCGATGCTGTTTGGCCTTACGAGGCTGCGCGGCGGCGAAGGACTGCGCCTTACCAATAACGTTGAGATTCGTATGACGCGCAGCGCCCGCCTGATTTCGGGGCTTGATAGGCGCTATGCCGATATCCTGCTGTCAAATGAGGACGGCAGCCGAGAGTGCCTGGTTGAATGTCAAGGTAAATCCATTCACGGATCCATAGAATCCAAGATCTCGGACTCAGATCGAACAACGGCCCTGCAAGCGATGGGATATCCTGTCGTTCTGTTGACCTATGGTCAGCTGGCCGACTCCGATGCCTTCCGCGTGGTAATGGAGCTCATCATGTCCTATCTCGATGCGCCGTTGAAGGACAAGACGCCGCGGCAGCAGGAGCTCGAACGGCGGCTTCGTGAGGAGATTTTCATCGATTGGGCGAGAATGTAGCCCCGCGGGCGCAAAACGGTCGTGCGAGCTAGAGTTTTTGGTCGAAAAAAAGGCATCAAGTTCGCCTTGGAGAGGCCTTAAAAATGTTATCTAGAATAAGTTGTTTCGGAAAATAGACAGTCAACTTACATTTGGCACATAGAGATCGATTTTTACCTACTAAAGTCCCTGATAAAGCTGTTTATCAAAGCGGGTGCGCTGAGTGATTTGGGTCTTACCGTCGATTATCCGAAAAAACTTGTTATGGGTATCATTTTAAAGTCGTCCGGAGCAACGAAATCGGCCCCCGTTTCATGAAAACGGGGGCCGAATGGGCTTCGTGGCCTGTCTGACAGGATTGGCGCCGGCGCTATTTAATCACGCGCACGCGATACATCGACGGAATCTGCTTAAGCGCCTCGATCGTGCTGCTGTTCAGGTGCTCGTCCGTGTCGAACATGGTGTAGGCGTTCTCGCCGGCGGACTCGTTGGTCATGCGCTGCACGTTGGCGTTGTCCTTGGCAAGGATTGCTGTGATCTGGCCGATCATGTTGGGCACGTTGGCGTGCAGACAGGCGATGCGGCTCGCGGCGCGCGCCTTGCCCATGCTGCAGGCGGGGTAGTTGACGCTGTGCGCGATGTTGCCGTTCTCCAGGTAATCCTTGAGCTCGCTGATGGCCATGTCGGCACAGTTGGCCTCGGCCTCGCCGGTACCGGCGCCCGAGTGCGTGGTGATAAACGTATTGGGCATCTTGACGGTCTTGGGCGTGGCAAAGTCGCAGCTAAACCAGCTGAGCTTGCCCTCGCGCAGGGCGGCGTCGACGGCGTCCTCGTCAATGATGGTCTCGCGCGCGTAGTTGATGAGCACGGCGCCCGGGGCCAGGAGGTTGATCTGCTCGGTGCTGATCATGCCGATGGTGTCGGCCTTGCTGGGCACGTGCACGGTGAGGTAATCGCAGCCGCGGCAGAGGTCCTCGGGCGTGCCCACGCGCTGCACCTCGCGGCTCAGCACCCACGCGTGTTCGACGGAAATGAACGGATCGTAGCCGTAGACGTCCATGCCCAGGTCGACGCAGGCGTTGGCGACCTTGGAGCCTACGTTGCCCAGACCGATGACGCCGATGCGCTTGCCCTTGAGCTCGCGGCCCACAAAGGCCTTCTTGGCTTTTTCGGCATCGACCTGGATTTCGGGGTCGTCGGCGTTGTCACGCACCCAGTTCATCGACTGCACCACGCCGCGGCTCGAGAGCACCAGCATGCCCAGGACGAGCTCCTTGACGGCGTTGCTGTTGGCACCGGGGGAGTTAAAGACGACGACGCCCTTCTTGGCGTACTCCTCGACGGGAATGTTGTTGACGCCGGCGCCGCAGCGGGCGATGGCGCGGATGCCCTCGGGCAGCTCGTAGCCGTGCAGGTCGGTGGAGCGCATCAGGATGGCGTCGGCCTCCTCGGCGGTGCCCACAAACTCGTAGCCCTCGCCAAACTCGACTTTGCCGTCTTTAGTGATGTCGTCGATGGTCTTAATCTTACGCATGGAAAAACTCCTTAGCAGGTTTTGATCTAAGCAGGGTGGTTTGAAGTGGCTGGTCGGCCCGCGGGTTGCGGGCTAGTTAGATCGCGGACTCAAACTATGCTGCGCTTCGAAGTCCTTCATGTACGTGGCCAGTGCCTGCACGTCTTCCATGGTGACGGCGTTGTACACGCTGGCGCGCATGCCGCCGACGAGGCGATGACCCTTGACGTTTTGGATCTGGTGCTCTGCCGCGCCCGCAACGAAGGCCGCGTCGAGTTCGGCATCGCCGGTACGGAAGGTGACGTTGGCGATGGAGCGGCTATCGGCCTGCGCGGTGCCATGGAACAGCTCGCTGAGCTCGAGTAGATCATAGAGCAGGTTGGCCTTGGCCCAGTTGCGCTCGGCCATGGCGGCAAGTCCGCCGGTCTGCTCCACCCAATGGAACACCTTGCCGCACACGTAGATGCCAAAGGTGTTGGGCGTGTTGAGCATGGAGCCCTTGACGGCTTGGGCCTTAAGGTCCATGTACTGCGGCGTCTGCGCAAAAGCGGGGCCATCGGCGATGAGGTCGTCGCGCACGATGACTACGGTCACGCCCGCAGCGCCGGCGTTTTTCTGTGCGCCGGCGTAAATGAGCCCGTAGCGCTCAACGTCGAGCGGCTGCGACAGAAAGCAGCTCGAGACATCGGCGACTAGCGGCACATCGCCGCAGTTGGGCAGCTCGTGGTACATGGTGCCAAAGATGGTGTTGTTCTGGCAGATGTAGACGTAGTCGAGCCCGTCGCCCGCGGCCTCGTCGGCAATGCGCGCGTTGATGTCGACCATGTTGGGAATGCGGTCAAAGTTGGTGTCTTCGGAACTCGCGAGCAGCACGGCCTCGCCGTACTTGGCGGCCTCCTTGTACGCCTTGTTGGCAAAGTTGCCGGTCACGACGTAGCCGGCGCGGCCGCGGCGCATGAGGTTCATGGGGATGCCCGCAAACTGCAGCGTGGCGCCGCCCTGCAAAAACAGGACACGGTAGTTGTCGGGGATGCTCAGCAGACGGCGCAGGGTTGCCTCGGCGTCGTCGATGATCTGCTGGTACATGCTAGATCGATGGCTCATCTCGAGCACGGACATGCCGCAACCGCGGTAGTCCATCATCTCGTCGGCGATCTCGGCGAGCACGCTTGTAGGCAGCGCGGCCGGGCCAGCTGAGAAGTTGTGCACACGTGCCATCTTCTAGTTCCCCCTCGTAGTCGTTTGAACGTTCGGGATACTTTAGCACAGTGGAGCGCCAGGCGCGACCGCATCACGGTAAAACTCGAGTGCGTCGCTATGATTTACAGGATGGTTACATGGGGGAGGCTACTTGAGTAGTTTGAATCTACTCAAAGGGTTCTTTCGATGGCCCTCGATTGCCAGGATGCTGATGTTTCGCTGCTCAACATCCACGTGGTAGTACACGCCGTAGTGCGTGCAAAAGAAGACCCTGCAGTCAATGGGCGGAAAGGCTGCCTGATAGTAGGGGTCGTATTCATCGACAAAATAAGGATGCTCGGCTAGAAAGTCGATGAGGTTGCCGATTCTGGCGTAGACTCGCTTCGAAGGAATCTCGGCATAGGCATAGAGTGCCTCGTCAGTCATGACAACATCAAAAGGCTCATCAAGTTCGTCGAGCTCTGAGTAGAACTCGACGTCTGCGTTATCCAATTTCATGGCGAGCTGCCCTGATGCGATCTGCATCTGCCTTGGCCTGTTTCCAAGGCCGCACACGACCGTTCACTAAGTCGTCGTAGCCACGCGTGATGGCTCGCTGAATGCGTTCTTCGCGCTCCTGAATGGCGGATGGCGCGCGCGTCTGCTCGTCATAGGCCTCGGCATCCATGACGACAAGCGATGCCGACCCGTTTTTTGGTTAGGTAGACGGGCTGCACGGCCGCATTGGCATTGAGTTCTACGTGCACGACGACAAGGAAATCGGCCACAAGGCTATCGACAATGCCGCCCTGTTCGAGGAACGCCTCGGCCTTTCCGCCACGCCCTTCGACGCCAAGAAGGCGTCGGGCCTTCGCTTCTACAAGGACGGCTGCAAGATCAAGGACAACGTGGCCGCTTGGCCCGGCTTCATCGACCAACAACTTGAATGGGCACTCACTATGAGGCGGGTCATCGGCGAGCTGGGGCTTTAGCCGCTACCCGCGTCCCATGCCGAAGATGTTCGCATCGCCATTTGCGCCGGTCCCAGGCGTCTTCGGCACAGCCGAGGGTGCCTTCATTTGCGGTTCTTCTTCCGCTGGTGCGTCTACCGGCTCACCAAGCGCCTGGAAGTGCTTGGTAACGGCGAGCAGGCGCTCGTCGGGGGCAACAATCCTTTGATTTTTACGGTCACAGCCTAATACTGACCGCTCGCATTTGTTGCTCAACAAATGCGAGCGGTCAGTGGGCTAAGTTGAAGCAGTATTTGGTTGAAGGAGGAGATAATGGCAGAGCGCTATAACGGTAATGGGTTTGCCCTTGGTAATAGAATCGACGAGCTTCTGGAGGGCTGTTCACAACCATCCATCTATGCTTTTTGCGGACTGACCTCTCGTCTTGCCAAAACCCTGGCATGCAATGAGTATTCAATTCCCGGCGTCGTTGCTGACGAATCAGCCCCGTTCTTTTCTCCGTCCGAATTTGCTCGGCAAAAGAGGATGGCTGTGGCTCAGATTCTTTCGGCAGATGGTCCAGTCTTGATGCTGTTTGAGCAGCTTCTTGAGCTGCGCGGGACGATTAAGGAACTGTTCGATGGCAAGATCGTTGTTGTGCGGAACAACCTGTTCCTTGATGGCGAGGGCGTTCCTTCTCCTGTTGATCCGGATCTGCTCAATGACTTTGAGTCATCTTTTGACGATATGACGCCCGATACGACGGGGCTTTCTAAGTACTATGCCAAGTCGGTAAAGGTTGGAAATGCGCATCTTGTAACGCCGATTATTCCCGATGAGTTTTCTGAGTGGGAAGTCATCGATCTGTTTGACCGTGCTTCTTTTGCGCTGGGTGATGCTTCGGCAATTTCTGAGGGCGTCGTCCCTGTTTCGTCGACTGCGTTTTTGGAATGCCGTCTAGGCTTGCTAGATGGCACGGCTGGCCCTGCTTGTGTTTTGGTGAACGCTCGGGAACTTGAGAGCTATAGGTCCGCTCTAGAGGCGGTCGCTTCTGTTGCCCATGTGCTGGGTCTATCCGTTTCCTTTGTGGCACAGCAAGACCAAGAGGAAAAGGTCGAGGAGTCGGGTCGCCTGCTTTCGGTGCTTCAGCATTACTGGGGCAGGGACGCCTCGTTTAGGAATCTTCGTTTTTACAAGAATCCCGACTTTGACAACGAGATGGAAACGGTGTCTCAGGGTGCTATCTCTGAGTTTGTCGTAAAGCAGGCCGAGGCTGCCCATGCGGGCTCCGTCGATTACAGGAATGTGTTTGTAACGGCGCCCACGGGTGCGGGCAAGTCCATTCTGTTCCAGATTCCGGCGCTGTATCTTGCTCGGAAATATCAGCTGGTCACGCTGGTTATTGAGCCGCTGAAGGCCCTAATGATCGACCAGGTCGCTAACTTGCGGAAACGTGGCGTTAAGAATGTCGTTGCCATTAACTCGGACATTCCCTATGGCGAGCGTCTTGAATCCCTTGACCGCGTTAAAAGCGGCGAGGCCTCCATCATCTACCTGTCTCCGGAACTCTTGCTGGAGTCCTCGATCCAGGCAATTCTCAACGGCCGCGAGCTCGGTCTTGTCATCATTGACGAGGTCCACACAGTTACCTCTTGGGGTAAAGATTTCCGCCCGGACTACTGGTATCTGGGACCGTATCTGTCTAAGCTCCGCAAAAACGGTATGAGCTTTCCGATCTTCTGCCTTACCGCCACGGCTGTCTACGGCGGGCGCGATGATGTCGTTTCGCATACGGTTGCCGACCTGGAGCTTGGCAACTGCAAGACGTTCCTGGGCAACCCTCGTCGTAACGACATCTCCTTCGATATTGTCTGGAGAAGTAAAAGCGAGCTGCCCGGTCCCATCGAAGAGGTAAAAACCGACCTCGCCGAGCAGTGGATTGATAAGGCTGTGCGCGACAACCGCCATGCCATTGTCTATTGCCCATATCAGAGTCATGTCAATGCGATCATCGATCAACGCAGCGTTTCTAATTCCAAGGTCTTGGGCTATCACGGCGGCAAAGATGCCGCGTACAAGAAGATCGTTCAAGACGCGTTTGCGTCGGGCAGCTGCAGGGTGCTTGTGAGCACCAAGGCGTTTGGCATGGGCATCGATATCGATGACATCGATGCCGTGTACCACTATGCGCCGACAGGCAATCTATCCGACTATATTCAGGAAATTGGTCGTGGCGGTCGCAAGCGCGGTTTGGGGGCCAAGGCTTGCATCGACTTCTTTATGCAGGACGTTCGCTATTCCGAAACGCTGTATGCGCTCTCTAAGTTTAGCCAGTGGCAGCTTAAAGAGATCATGGCCAAGCTGTACGAGGTCTATGCTTCTGCGCCGCAAAAAGACCGCAGCCAGAACTTCCTGGTATCGCCCAATACGTTCTCCTATTTGTTTACGAACGAGAAGGACGAGGACCGCAAGACCAATCGTGTTAAATCGGCCCTGATGATGATCTCGCGCGACCTTGAGGATAAGTTCAACTTCCCGGTTATTGTCGTGCGCCCCAAGGTGTCGTATACCAAGCAGTTTGTTTGCATTGAGCAAGCTGCCGAACGTAGTTTTACCACGTCCTACGGCAAGTATTTGCGAAAGATCAGCGAGGCTCATACGCGCTACGAGAATCGCGCGGGGCAGCATGCCGTCAAGATCTCGGACATGGGCGCAATCTATGAGCTCAACGTTGGCGACATGTGGGCCAACGAGTTTAGCGACCTGACCTTTGCCGATTTTAAGCGCCAGCTGTTCACGGGCAAGATTTGTTCGCCGACGGGGGAGCCCGCGCTTTCGAACCGCCTGGCGCTCGACATTAATTACTCCATGCCGTTTGATGAGGCGACGTCGACGCTGTCTGCATTTGCCGAGGCGCTGCACAAGACGTTTATGAGCTTGGCGCGTGAGGGCGATTTTTCGGAGAAGGAGTTTACGAAAGAGCTCACCCATCAGCTTGAGGGGATGTCTCTGGAGGTTAAGAAGCCGTCTGCGCTGTTGAATGCGTTTGTCCGCCCGGTCGATAGTGGCGGGCACTTTGGATCCGACCGGTCCTTTAAGTGCATCAAACGATTCAATAGGTCTTCGAGGAATACCTATAGCCGCGCGCAGGATGTTCGCTATGGCGTAATCGGGCGCGAGCTTCAGGCAGCCATGAGCAATCTGACCCAGACGCTTGGAAGGTTGCAGCCTCCCGAGGGTAGCAAGCATTGTAGACGCTATCTGGACAACAAGGCGCTTGACGCTCGCTATGCGCTGGCCGAGATCCTGGAGATTCTCAAGCTTGCCACGTACACGGTAAAGGGCGGCGACAATCCGGAAATCTTCATTCGTCTTAACGATGCTTCGAAGGTTAAGGCGCTCGCTTCGGACAGCAGGTATTCCAACGGCGTGTTGCGCGAGCTTAACGATCGTCACGAGTATTCGTCCAAGGTTATTAGGGGCTTCTTCCGCTCCACGATGAGCGATTCCGAGCGATGGGACGTGGTCGAGGAGTACTTCCTGGGCAATGACGACTACGTTGCTCAGGTTTTGGGCATCGATGAGAAGCCTGCGGACGATTCTGCCAAGGCGGCTCCCAAGGTTAGACATGCAGTTGCTAAGCGGCCTACCGGCCTATCGACATCCGTCGTGGCTGAAGGGGCTTCCTATGAAGGCAAGCCGTATTTTCACGTGTGGAAGGACCTGCTCAACAGTTGTTCTGTGGGTAAGGAGATTACCGACATCCAAAAGTTGAAAGAGTTGGTCAAGAGCAGCAAGCTAGAGATGCCTCGCAAAGACGCGGTGGTCTGTATTGAGAGCACCGACTTTAAGCTGCATCCCGCCCTGCTGTGGAAGAAGAGCCGCGTAATGCTCTTTAGCGCTTCGCGCGCCGATGAGTTTGCGCATACCCAAGACATCGACTGGAAGTGCTTCATTCTGGGCCAGGGAGAGGGCATAGAGGCGATTGCCGACGTAATTGCAAACGCTCCTAAACTTGCCTAACTCTGCGAATGATTGTGACAAAGGGACGGCCCCTTTGTCACAATCCCAATGTCGCTCGGCCGCTTTATCATGGCTCTTGTGCAAAACGAAGCTCAACGGTACGGTACGGCACGCAAAAGCGCAAGCCAAAGCCCTATCGGTCTGCTTTCACTCCTTTAGGGTGTGCGGCTTATGCGAATGCTGCGTAAGGTAGGAGGTTTCACCATGAAGATCGACGTTGATGTAGACCAGCTGCGCGAGAGTCTGCTCGACCGCGCGGGGAGTGCGGCCGGCGTGGGCTTTCCGGCCGCCATGCTCGACGTAGTGGATATCGAGGACGAGCCGCCCCAAGAGCTCCTAGCCCGAGCCGAACGCGAAGGCCTCGACCTCCGCGAATTTGCCGTCGACGATGACTAAGGGGCGGGGGTGGCTAATATGGGACGGCGCGTCTGTATCCGCGACTGCGCGAAAATGCGCGATAAGCCGTCGCAATGGAGTCTAACGACCTCGCGATTGCTCTATTTTGACTGCCCGCAGACTAAGTGAGTAGGCTTTTTTGGAAATCCTGAGCACCTGACTAATTTGCTTCAACAAACCCGCAGGTCACAGACTTGTGCTTTGGTGACCTGGTCGGCGATTCGACAAAAGTCTACTCACTTAGTTTTGCCAGACGCTAACTGTCCTCAACGAGACCCCTGTCGGGGCGATTGATGCTCAAATGTAGCCAATTCGGGACGGCTGTCCCTGCCCGCTACGGCGCCAGCGTGGCGATCACGGCTTCGTCGCCGGCGTATATGAGGGTGTTGCCGTCGGGAATGATCGTTTGGCCGTCGCGCTTGAGCATCACCACGATAAAGGGGTACTTGCCTTGTGGCACGTCGCGTAGACGCTGCCCTGCCAAGCGACCGTGGGGAGTTACGGTGACCTCGCGCAGCGTAACCTCGGCACGTTCTTCAAACGTTGGCGCGGCCATAACCAGAAGGTCGCCTTCTTCAATTACGGTATCGCCGTTGGGCAGCACCGGGTGCGCACCGTCGCGCAGCACCAGGACCACCAGCATGTCTGTGACGCTGCCAATATCGGCGAGCGAGCGTCCGGCAAACGGATGGCCCGCGCCCACCTTGAGCTTGACGAATGACATACCGTCCTCGTCGCGGTAGTCGTTAAACGTGCGGCGCACGTCGCCTTCTGCATCGATCATATCGAGTTTCTTCGCCACCGCCGGCAGCAGCGAGCCCTGCACCACAATGCTCGACACGGCAATCACAAACACCAGGTCAAATAGGTCGTGGCCACCGGGAACGCCGGCTACCACGGCAAAGAGGCTAAAGACGACCGAAGCCGCGCCACGCAGGCCCGCCCAGCTTATGAGCGCAACCTGGCGAGGGCTCGTCTTAAAGGGCACCAGGAGCACGCCGACGGCGATGGGGCGGCTCACGAAGAGCATAAACGCCATGAGCACCAGGCCGGGTAGCAGCATTTGCGGCAGGCGCGCGGGCGTGACGAGCAGGCCCAGCAAAAAGAAGATGGTCATCTCGGCCATCTCGGTGAGGGTGTCGAAGAAGTGCGCAAGCTCGACCTTGCCGGTGATGTCGCTCGCGCCCAGCACAATTCCGGCAAGGTACACGGCCAAAAAGCCGTTGCCACCCAGATAGCTCGGCAGTGCGTAGGCGACGATCGCCACGGCGAACAAGAAGATGGTCTGCGCACCCTCGGCTGTTGCATGTGCGCGCTCGATCAGGCGGCCCGATGCCCAGCCGATGACAATGCCCAGGCCTACCCCTAGGATGATTTGCTTGGCCAGCAGAACGGGGATGTTAATGTCGCCGCCGGCCGCGAGTGTGGCGAGCACGGCGGTGAGCATGTAGGCGACGGGATCGTTGGAGCCCGATTCGACCTCGAGCAGCGAGTCGGTGCCGTCTCGCAGCGACAGGCTGTGCTCGCGCAGGACGCTAAAGACGCTCGCCGCGTCGGTGGACGCCACGACTGATCCCAGTAGCAAGCCCCCGATCCAGTCGAAACCCAGCACAAAGTGCGCGAACGCACCCGTAATGCCGGCGGTGATGACGACGCCGAGCGTGCTCAGCAGCACCGCGGGCACGGCGACGGGCTTGGCGCGGTCGATGTTGGTGTTAAAGCCGCCGTAGAACATGATGAACAGCAACGCCGTGCTGCAGACGGTCTCGGTGAGTGTGTAGTCGCTAAAGTCGATGTGCGCCGGTCCGTTGACGCCCAGCAGCATACCGAGCGCGATAAAGATGAGCAGGGTGGGGAAGGGGAGCTTTTTGCCGACGGGTTTGATGGTCAGGCACAGAATAATGACGAGGCCGATAAAGAGAAGTATCTGGTTCATGGAAGGTGTCCGCTCCTGAGTGGTTGGCGTGGCACGGTCAGTTATCTGCGGTTATTTGTACCCAAAGATGGTGGGTTTATGGGGGCGGATTGCGGGCGTGCGCATTTTCGACACGAGGCGGAGGCGCGGGCGGTGCTGGTTGGGGCGCTGGGCTAGACGGCGTGGCGTGAGCGGTGCGGGTAGACGGGCGTGCGCCGGCGACCGTTGACGGTATGCAACCCTTCCCAGCTTTATTGCAACGGAGTACAATGGGTAACGTTTAAGTTCAACTTGAAGTTTTAGTTGCGGCGCCGGGCTTCGGCCGCAATGCAGGGAGAGGCGTTCCATGGCGATCTATGTGACATCCGATGCTCACGGGCACGTGCGTGCGCTTGACGAGGCCCTGTCCAAGATTTCGCTGGCGTCCGACGACACGCTGTACGTGCTGGGTGACATGATTGATCGCGGGCTCGATCCGGTCGGCGTTATTAAACTCGTACGCTCGCTACCCAACGCCCGCGTGCTCAAGGGTAATCACGAGCAGATCATGCTCGATGCCATCATTGGCCAGGATCCGCTCGATGCCGAGACCTGGGATATCAACGGCGGTTGGACTACCCGTCAGCAGCTCAACGATATGGAATTTGAGGCGTACGAGGAACTCGTGCGTTGGATGGCGACGCTGCCGCTCTACGCGGTGGCCGAGACTGACGAGCGCCCGTACCTGCTGGTACATGCCGGCATCCAAACCGAGGCGGCGCGGGCGTTTTTACTTGAACACGGGGTCGATTGTGCCGATGGTGCGGGAGCGGTGGATGCCGATCACGAGCTACTGCAGCAGATGCTTGCGGTGCAGTCGTCCGATGACTTGCTGTGGATTCGTCACGGCTATTGGGATGCGCCGACGGGGCTGCTTTCTGCCGAGGGCAAGGGTCCGGTTGTGGTGAGCGGTCACACGCCAACGGTGTCGCTCGGGCGTTATTGCGAGGTAGGCGGCCTGGCGGGGCTCGATGAGGAGTCGGGCCGAGGGCAGATTGTGCGCCTGGGCGGCGAGGACACCGCCGGCGTGCCCGATCGCATCGACATCGACTGCGCCGCCGCCACCGGCTCCGAGTTCGGCCGCGTCGGGATCCTGCGCCTAGACGACGGGGCCGAGTTCTACGCGAATATCAACCCGGGCGAATAATCGGTGCAAAGGGTAGCTAATTTGGGACGGGGCTTTTTTGACTACTTTCGGAGAGTAGCGCCTTCTTGCTCGGTAAGCGCTAGGAATGAGGAGCGTCTGCGTCCGCGGCTGCGCGAAAATGCACGATAAACCGTCGCAACGGTGTCAAGCGACGTCGCGACGGTTCTTTTTTGGCTGCCCGCTGGCTAAGTGAGTAGACTTTTTTGGAAATGCCGAGCAGCCGGCAAATTTGCCTCAACAAAACCGCAGGTCACTGACTTGTGTTTTGCCGGTGTGGTCAGGGATTCAGCAAAAGTCTACTCACTTAGTTTTGCGTGATGCATATTGTCCGCAACGAGACCCCCCATTGCGCCAACTAGGCGCCGTACGGGTTGCGGTCGCGTTCGATGCGTTGGCGGATGTGGGTGTATTCGATAATCAGCAGCACCAGGAGTAGGGCCATGACGGCTAGGTAGCTCACCACGGCGCCCATCAGACCCAGCAGCTTAATCAGGATCACCGGCAGCACCACGCTTACGGCGAAGCAGATCAGGTAGATCTTGGTGACGTCGCCGGCGTGGCGCAGCACCGTGATAATGGCGTAGATAAAGTCGATTGCCGCGGTGACGCCGCCGGCGACAACCATTAGCAGTGCCAGCGTGCGGTAGCGCTCAAAGTTGAGGCCGTACATAAAACTCATGATGGGGATGCCGGGGCCTGCCATAAATGCGGCGCACGCTCCGGTGATGACCACGATCAGTGCCATAACGGCAACAATAATCAGGTCAAAGCGGCGACGCTTGCGCGGATTCGCCCAAATGCTCGACAGACGCAGGAGCTGCGGTTTATAGATAAATCCAATGCTCAACAAAATGGCCTGCGCCGGAAAAAACAGGGCATTAAAGTACAGCTGGTATTTGTAGGCCAGCATGCCTTCCATCACAAACTTGGGCATGCTCTCGATGAGGTTGAACAGGAATAGTGCACCAAAGAGCGGAGCGCACTGGACAAACAGGTGGCCGACCTCGTGCAGGCTCACGCGACGCGATTTTTCGGTTTCGAGCAGGGCCAGCGGCGCGGTGACCAGCACGAGCGAGGCGATGGCGGTGACACCCATGGCCATGGCCGCGATGGGCATGCTGCGCGTAAGGAACAGCGCCACGCTAAAGACCACGATGACGCCGACGGAACGTAGCGTTTGGCTCATGCCGGCCAGGTAGAGTTTATCGGCCTGCTGCAGGCGGCCCTCGTACACGTCCCCCACGCCGTCGATCACCTTATACAGGTAGACGCCCAGACCGATCGTCGCCATCTGCGCGTCATAGCCGCGGGCGCTGCTGTACATGAGGCCGCAGGCCAGCGCGAGCGCTCCGCAAAGCCAACGGTTGAGCTGGTAGGAGGCAAAGGACGTCTTCTCGTCGATGTCCGAGACCTGAAAATTGCGCACGCCGTAGTTGCACACGATCATGATGAGCGTGCCGGTGACAAAGGCGATGGAGAACTTACCGGCTTCCTCGGCGCCTACAAGCTGCGTGGACACAATGGTGAGCAGGGGAAACGCGAGGCCCCACACGGCGGTGCCCAGGGTATTCCAGAGATAGTCGCGGCGGGTGGCGTGCTCCTCGTATTCGGCTTCCTGCATGGAGAAGCCGCCGCCGTAGACGGCGCCGAGCAGGCGGTTCCACCAGGCGTTGACCATGCGGTGGATGGGGCCTGGCTCGCGATCGCGCTCGCGGCGACGGCGCGTGGCCTGGCTGCTTTCGGGGCCGCCGGCGTTGCGCTGGCTCAGCTCCTGGATGCGCGCGAGCTCTTCGG
>CABQHZ010000015.1 GCA_902464175.1 uncultured Collinsella sp.
GGCGTATCCATCGAGATTCATATTTCACTCACATTGTTTACGCAGGTAAAGTGCGCGGAGTCGCCTGGGGCCGGCAGAGCGGCGGCGAAATATATTAAGGTTGCTGCTCTGCCGGGCTTGGGAGACGACACGTTGACGCCTGCTTAACTCTGCTCGCTCAGGCTAAAGACTTTGTTGGGGATCCACTATTTGTTGGAGGGTGAATTTGCTTTGAAGCGGTTTGCCTTCCGCCTGTGGCTTTTTTGAATTGGCGGCTGACGCTGCCGCGACTTATTGCCAAGAGGACTTCAACACCATCGGCGCTCATGAGACGAGCGGGACACGGCGACCTCCTCAAGGCAGAAGAGGAAGGCCCGCGCTCCAGCTCCATTATCGCGGCATCCCGTTTCGGGGCGAAGAACTAGAGCACCGAGAACCGGATGAAATTGTACGTGCAGATCACGATGATGAGCACGAGGGCGAACACGTAGAGCTTATCGACCGCCGCCGAGTCCATCCGGCGCAGCAGGCGGCGCCCCACGACCGACCCAAGCACCGCCATCGCCGCCATGCCCAGCAGGACCACGGGGAGGAACGCGGGCACGCTGCCCGTGGCCAGCGTGTAGATGAGGCTCGCCGTCTGCGAGAACGCGATGATGAACAGCGACGCCTGCGCGGCGGGCTTGCTCTCCATGGCGAAGAAGAAGACGAGGATGGCCAGGTTGAAGGGGCCGCCGCCGATGCCGAGGAAGGACCAGCACGCCCCGGCGCAGAACCCTATGAGCGCCTGCGCCCACGCATTCTCGAGCTTGAGGCCCTTGATGCGCGCCTTGTTGAGCGTGTAGGCCAGCACGAGGACGGCGAGCACGATGAGCACGGCGGCCTGGACCGCGCCGACGAGCTCGGCGTCGGGGAACACGGACCCCAGCCGGTTGAACAACATCTTGCCGATCACGCCGCCCACCGCGGAGCTGACGGCGATGGGCGACATCGCCCGCGCGTCGATATCAGACTGCCCGCTCGCCGCGTTCTGCGCGAGCGTGGAGAGCGACATGATGAGCACCGACATGCTCGAGAGGAAGCTCACCGTGCTCACGCTCATGACGTTCATCGCGTCGACCACGGGCTTGATGATCACGCCGCCGCCGATGCCACAGAGCGGCCCCAGAAGCGACGCCAGGAAGCATACCGCGAAGACCAAGATGTATTGAGGACCCATCCGAACAAGCTCCTATCGATCGAGCAACACCCTATGCAACGAATTGCAAGCGTTCGTATCATTCAAAACCGCAGCGTATGGTTGTGGACTTTTACATATCTCGAACGCTGCTGCGCGATATGTCCCTATTTACGCCGCTCATGCGGAGCACCGTTGCGCCAAGGGCTAGGCGTCCCCGCCAATCTGCCTGCCGAGTCCATCAATGGCCCGCGCACCGTCTCGACACGCCGCTAGTAGTTAGCGAAGTAATCCTGGTTGAAGATGCACGCGTAGACGACGTCGAGCAGCAGCGCGGTGGAAACGCTCATGGCGAAGTGCCCGATGTTGTCCTCGCGGTGCATCCGGACAGGAAGTTGATGGTCGCCACGTCGGCGACACCCACGGCGTCCATCACGGGCTTAATGATGATGCCCCGCCGACACCGCAGATGGCACTGATGGTAGAGGCGAAAAACGCAATGGCGAATACGATTGCTAGCATATGAAGCGCCTAGACTCTTCCCTACTTGTCAGGCATGGCTGCTGCGAGCGTCCGCTCAGCGCGCTCGCAATAGGACGCGGCGCGCCCCTCGTCACCCTTGTTCTCGTACTGAACCGAGAGCATCTGGCAGAGCAGGGCCTCTTCCATGCCAGCCGCCTCCGACAACGCGCGCTCCATCTCGTCGATATAGGCATACGAGCCCTTGAGGAAGACGTCATAGGTGCGACGGTCGGCACGCGCAGCCTCGCGATCACCGTGCTCCTCGAGGTAGGAGAGCACCTCGCGTGCGTGGGGCTCATCCCCGATCTCCACGTAGAAGGAGAACGCCTTTGCCGCCAGCGCGAGTGTCTGCTCCTCGCTCATCTTGAGCGAACCCATCTCGCGGATGATGCGCTCGGATGCCTCGACGTCATCCATGGCAAGAGCTGCGTTCAAGCGCATGAAAAGCACGTTGTACTTGGGGTACAGCACGCTAGTGAGCGGGCGGTTCAGGACCTTGAGGTAGTTGTTGAGGTCGCCCTCGCGCAGGTACGCCTCGAGCTTGGCGAAGGTTGTGCGCTTTTGGACCTCCATGTAAATGGTGAACCCGACCGCAACCACTACGACCACAATGCCGATCGTCTTCATATCCATGGATAGGCCTTTCTCTTAACGTTGGAGGCGCGAGGGCCGGGGGCGCTCAAGCATAACGGCGGGCGCACGTCCCGCCACCAACTCGCCGTCACGAACATATCCCTCTTCGCGACCAGCGAGCTCCTCAATCAGGCAGGCACGGAGCACGGCGATGCGCGCGGCGCGCTCCGGAGCGTCGATGAGGTCGTGCTCCTCACGCGGATCGGCGTCCAGGTCGAAATACTGCTCCACCCCGGTCCGTGTGAACCAGATGTACTTGTCATGCGGGGTCACGATCCACTGGTTGGACTGCTCGCGGCTGCCGCTGTGCTCGCCGTGCAGGTATGCACGGTTCAGCGGCGCGGCGCCGGTAAGCTCGCCCATGAGCGAGGCGCCCTCCACGCCCTCGGGCACGGGCAGGTCGCACGCCTCGAGGATGGTGGGCATAAGGTCCATGAGTTCCACCGTGCTCTCGCTCACGCCGCGAACGCGCTCGCCGCCCGGCACATCGACGTTTTTGCCCACGTGCACGATGAAGGGGATGCGCGCGGAGCCCTCGTAGGGCAACACCTTGCGAAAGAGACTGTGGTCAAAGAGCATCTCGCCGTGGTCGGAGCAGAACACGATCACGGTGTCGTGGTAGGTCTCGTCGTTCTCGAGCGCCGTGATGAGCCGGCCGATCTGGTGGTCCATATGTGTGATGCAGGCATAATAGCCCGCCATGGCCTCGCGGCGCAGCTCGGCGTCGCGGCAGCCGTGCACGCTGTCCAAGATCATGCCATCGCGCTCGGTGGCATCGGCGTCATCCCAATCGCCAGCGGCAGGCGCGCGCAGCTCGATGTCGCGGTACAGATCGAAGTAGGTCTGCGGCGCGTCGAAGGGCGGGTGGGGCCGCACGAAGCTCGTCATGAGGAAGAACGGGCGCGTGCGATCGCGGGTCTCCAAAAAGCGGATGGACTCGTCCACCACCCAGTTGGTGGGGTGCAGGCGCTCCTCGTAGGCCCAGGGATGGGTGATCCAGGAGTTGTTCTCAACGCCCGAACCGTTCACGTCGGCGAATTCGCCCAGTTCATTTTTGAGGAAGCGCATGTAGTCGTCGGAGACGTTCTGGTGCATCCAGTACGGCAGGTTCGCCTTGCGGTAGTGGCCGATGTAGCCGTCATGCAGGCGCATGTGCTCGAAGCCGCAGCCCAAACGCGGCGGATGCACGTGCATCTTGCCTACCACGGCGGTCTGGTAGCCGCCGTCGCGCATCTCCTGCGCGAGCATATGGTCGTACTCCCACGCGATACCGTCCTGGTAACCCACGCGGCCCGTGCCCGCGGGCGTCTTGCCGCAAAAGAGGGCGGCGCGCGCCGGGATGCAACTCGGGCAGGCGGAGTAGGCGTTCTCGAACAGCATGCCGTCGGCGGCGAGCGTGTCCAAGTAGGGCGTCTGCACGTCCGGATGGCCGTCGATACCCAGGCAGTCGCCGCGCATCTGGTCGCACATGATAAGGAGAACGTTGGGTTGCTGGGGCATAGGGAACTCCAAACTCACGGGAACGGGATGAAGATTGAGTGGTCAAGGCGGGAGGGGCGCAGAGCCCCACACAACTACGACGAGGCAAAACCCGGGCAGGATCAGCGCCGCGTGAACATGCGAGCCACGCGCTGCAGGCCGGGATAGGCGTACTCCAAAAACTCACGCAGCCCGCAGTAGCCCGCATCGTAATAGGCGATGTTCAGGCGCTTGCAGTTGCGATGGCAAATGCCCTCAAAGGGGCAATCGGCGCACCGCGCGCAATCGCGACGCGGCTCGTTCAAAAACATGCGCATGGTCTCACAGGTCGCCATTGCCTCAAGGGAATCGACGCGAATATCGCCCACGCGGTACTCATCCAGCGCATAGAAGTCGCACGGATACACCGAACCGTCGCTTTCCACCACGAACTGCGGAGCGCAGCGGCCGAGCATACCGCACTGCGACGGAAACTGCCCGAGCGCCATCTGCATGACGTTCTCGAACAGCCAGATGCTCACATAGCGCCCAGCACCGAGCTCGCGCCACCACAAGTCGAACAAGCGGCGGTAGAACGAGGAGAAGGCACGCGGGTCGAGCGAGAACGTGTCCCGCTCATCGTCGAGGCCCGGCAGGCACGGGATGAACTGGATATGGGTGATCTTCTCCTGCTTGATGAAGGAGAAGACGCGCTGTGGATGCGCCGCCATCTGCGAGGTGAGGACCGAGAGTATGTTGACGTCCACGCCGCGCTCGCGCAGCAGGCGAACGCCGCTCATGACGCGCGCGTACGTAGCGGCACCGTGCGCATCGGGACGCATCGAATCGTGCAGGTCGCGATAAGCGTCAACCGAGACTCCGATGAGGAACCCGTGCTCGCGGAAGAACTCGGCCCATTCCTCTTCGATCAGGTAGCCGTTGGTCTGCAACGCCCAGCTCACCCGCTGGTTCTCACGGCGCTCCTCCACCCGCGCGACGAACGAATGGAAGAAGTCAAGGCCGGCCAGGGTGGGCTCGCCGCCCTGGAAGGCGAAAGAAATGTGCGCATCACTCGCCACGGCGAGTGCACGGTCGATGATGGCACTTGCCACGTCTTCGCCCATGACGCGGGCGCTCCGCTCCTCGCGATGAGCAGCGACATCGCAGTAAAAGCAGTACCTGCACCGCATGTTGCAAGCACTCGATGCCGGTTTTATCAAAAAGCCAATATGCTTCGCGCACATGGCACATACCCCCCTTCGCACAGGCTAGCCCTCACTCATCGGGCCGGAAACCACCTCCTTACCCGAGGCGGCGCATCCGGCCCGCACAATCACCGCATGAATCTTAGGCCAAGCCCAGGCGCTCCTTTTGCTCGGCCGGGGACTCATGCTCCTCCAGGCCGCGCAGCAGCAGGTCAATCATGCGCTGTTCGGCGTGGTCGTCCTTGCCGGCGAGATTATTAACCTGGCCGTAGTCACTCTCAAGGTCGAACAGCATCGTCTGCTCGACCTCGGCGAGCGGCGTGGCCCCCTCGATCTGGGCCGGCTTCTTACAGGGGATCTTGAACAGCGGGTACTTGGTGCGTTTGAAGTAGCGGCCACACTCAATCTCCTCCGGGCAGTCCGAACCCATCTTTTTGCGGATGGTGTGCGGCAGTGCGGTGTACTCGAAGCACGGCTGGTTGCCGGCGACCGGCGCGCGGAAGTAGGTGTAGCGGCCGTCGGTGACGTTGACGGTCATGGCGTGCACGCCGTACAGGGCGTAGCCACGCGTGGGCGCGTCAGCATCCGTCATGAGCGGCACGAGGGAGGTGCCGCACACATCTGCGGGAATCTCGCAGCCGTGGGCCTCAAGCACCGTGGGCATGATGTCGATTGCCTGAGTGAGCTGGCGGGCATGCTCGCCGGCGCGGGCGTTACCCGGGAAGTGCACAATGAACGGCAGATGCGCGAGCTCGTTATACAGGTGCATGTAGTTTTTGCCCATGTAGTCGCGCTCGCCCAGGAAATAGCCGTGGTCGGTGGTGACCATGACCATGGTATCGTCCAGCATCCCGCGCTCCTCGAGCTTGTCGATGAGCCTACCAAACCAGCGGTCGGTCATGGTGACGAGGGCCTTGTAGCGGCGCTGCAGGTAGTCCTCCGCGCCCTTGTTGACGTCGGTGGCGGAGACGCGCTTGTACTCAGGAATCTCGAAGTAGTCGCGGTCGAGCTCGCCAGTGCCGCCGTACATCTCCATGTACTTGTCGGGCACATCGAAGGGCTCGTGCGGGTCGAAGGCCTCAACCATAAGGAAGAAGTCGTCGGCCCCAGCATTGCCGTCGATCCAGTCGCAGGCGGACTGGAAGGTCTTGGGGCTCGGCATGTCCTCTTCGTTGGGCCAGAGCTGACGGTTCTTCTGGTACTGCTCGCGCACGCGCCCGTAGAAGGTCTCGGGCATGTTATTCGGCTCATCGATGCGGCTGACCCACGGGTCGCCCTCCTGGCCGCGGTAGTAATCCCAGGTGTTGAACTCCTGGAGGTAGCCCTCGCCACCGGTGCGTAGGTAGTGGCAGTGGTCGGTGGTGATGTGGCAGAAGTTGCCGTTCGCGCGCAGGCAGGCCGGCAGCGTCACATCGAAGGGCTCGATGGGGCCCCAGGGGCGCTCGAGGAAGTTGTAGCGACCGGTGAGGATGTCGCGGCGGGCAGGCATGCAGGGAGCCGAGCCGATCCAGTGGTTGTCGAACACGCAGGAACGCTCGGCAAAGGCATCGAGATTGGGGGTCTGGACGTCGGTTGCGGGGTTGTAGCACGACAGGACGTCGCGACGCAGAGTATCCATGAGCACGAGGACGGTTCTCATTGGCATCCTTTCGATAGTTGGATTTGCCAGATGGCGATACGCCAAAGGCACATGGGCATAATGGAGCGCACCCCGATCGCGCACGATGGAGAGCACATGAGACAACGAGGCCCGCGCCCGGCATGCGGGGCGCGGGCATCAAACGATTTGCCTTTTGATAAGCTCGCGATTAGGCGAAGATCTTGAACGCCGGGAAGTAGAAACCGATAGCGGCGAACACAAGGGAGAACACAATCAGACCGATGATGATCTGGGCGGAGTTCTTGCCCTGGCCCTTCTTGAGCAGGCGATAGCAGATGAAAGTCAGAACGACAGGCAGCAGGAAGGGCAACACCTTATCGAGCTGGTCCTGGAGCACCAGCGGGTCACCCTCACCGAAGGCGAACTGCACGGCAAGCTTGAGCTTAACGGTCGTGGCGATCAGGCCGCCGGTGACCATGACGCCCAGCACGTTGGCGAGGTTGCCCAGACGGTCGAAGACCTGGACGCCCGCCTTCTCGACGAGCTCCATGCCCATCTCGTAACCCTTGTGCAGGCCGAAGTACTTCAGTGGCCAGTACAGCAGGTTGATGAGCAAGAACATCACGAGCGGACCCACAATGGAGCCGTTGTCGACGCACATAGATGCGCCGATGGAGCCGGCGATCGGGAACCAGGTGAGGTTCAGCAGGGAGTCACCAAGGCCGGCGAAGGGACCCATGAGGGAGGTCTTGATGCCGACGACGGTGTCCTTCTGATCCTCATCCGTGGTCTCCTCCAGGGCGGCGGTGATGCCAAGGATGAAGGGGATCGCGAGCGGGTGGGTGTTGAAGTACTCGAGGTGGCGCTTCATGGCGTTAACGCGCTCCTCCTTGGGGGCGTCCTTGTAGAGCTCCTCGAGGACAGGGGCAAAGCAGTAGGTCAGGGACAGCGACTGCATGCGCTCGTAGTTGTGCGCGAATTGGCAACCCTGGGTGCGCAGCAGGACCTTGTTCAGGGTGGAGTTGGAGATCTTACCCATTAGAGATCGTACTCCTCGTCATCATCGGAGCCGGCGGCAGAGGCGGCGGCAGGGGCGGGTTGATTCTTCTGGCCCTCGGTAATGACGTCCCACACGCCGGCGGCGGCGCAAGCGGCGAGCGCGATGCCCACGGTCGGGACGTTGAGGAAGGCGGCCATGATAAAGCCGAGCAGCAGGAAGATCCACATGTTCTTCTTCATCATCATGGTGAGGAGCATGGCCAGACCGACGGCGGGCATCATGCCACCGGCGGTGGAGAAGCCGGTGAGGACCCACGGAACCTGGTTCTGCAGGAAGGCCATGATGTCCTCGATCACGAAGGAGCCGATGCCCGTGGCGATGAAGACGGGAACGGCGCGGGTCAGGAAGAAGCACAGGGCGCCGGTCCAGAAGAACTTGTTGACGGCGTTGAACTTACCGGACTCGATGGCCTTGTCGGCACCGTGGACAAGCGAGACGTTAGTGGTCATGACCAAGATGTTCAGCTGCTGAACCAAGGTGGCGGTGGGGATGCCGATGGCGACTGCCAGGGCGATGGCGCTGGCGGTGTCGGTGGAACCCATGATGCCCAGGGCGGCACCGACGATGGTGCCGGAGATGACATCCGGCGGAACATAAGCGCCGATGTTGTTGACGCCGAGCCACATGAGCTCCATGGTCGCGCCGATCATGATGGCGGTCGTCATGTCACCGAGGATGATGCCGACGCCGACGGATGCCAGCAGGGGCTTGCGGAAGCCCAGGTGGGGACCGAACTGGTCCCAAGTGCACAGACCCGCCCAGATGGCGAGCAGAAGTGCCTGAAGCATAAGCCTCTCCTTCCCTATTCGCCCATCGTTCCCTCCGATGGGCGCGCCCCGGGTTCACATGCCCGGAGATGGTTACTTACTTAGTAGTTCTTGAGGAGCTCGGACACGGGCTCCTTGGAATCGCGCGTGGTGGTCTGCATCCAGCAGTCGACGCCGAGGCCAATGAGCTCCTCGAAGGCGGCCTTTTCCTCGGCGGTGACGGACATGTTCTTGTGCAGGCGATGACGCTGCTCGTTGAAGCGCATGCCGGAGACGTTCAGGTAGTCGAACGGCAAGCCGTTCTCGTGCAGCTTGAGGGCGTCGATGGGGTTGGTGAAGAGCACCATCGTGGCCTTCTTGAGCTCGGTCTTCTTGAGGACCTCAATGAACTTCTCGACACCGAAGACGGAGACCTTGATGTCGGGGGCGGCGAGGCCGGCGACGGACTTCTGGACGGGGTCGTTGGCGACCTTATCCGAGACAATGATTGCCGATTCGATGCCGAAGTCGGGAATCCAAGTGGTGGCGACCTGACCGTGGATCAGGCGGTCATCGATGTCGACGAGTTTGAGTGCCATGATGTTCTCCTTTTCGTTTGCACGTTCCTTCAGTACCGTTTACGAATGCTCTGCTCGATCGAGGCGCCCACTCGGGGGATACGGGTGAGCGCCACTCGAATCGACGGGCTAACGAGCCTAGAGGTCCAAATCGTCCTCGTCTGCCTCCACGGCCGGAGCGGGAGCCTTGATCTCCTGCTGGGCCCCGGCGTGAGCGGCAGTGAGCTGGGCACGGACCGCGTCGGCGGAATCGAGGCCATCGCGGGTGAGCAGGAGCTCGACCGCAACGGGCATGGACAGGCCAGTGTAGGCAACCATGTTCATGCCGTTGAGCAGGCAGCGGGTAGTCACGTTGAATGGGGTGCCGCCGTAGATGTCGCATAGGGTGACGACGAGTTCGCACTCGGCGCTGAGGGTCTCGTAAGCCTCGCGCATCTCGGACTCGAAAGACTCCAGGCTCTTCTCGGCGGTGAGACCAAGAGCGATGACATCAGGCTGCTTGCCCGCAATCATCTCGACGGCGCCGAGGGCGGCCTGAGCGAACTCTCCGTGACTTGCAAGGATGACACCGATACGCATCTTCTGTCCTTTCATACTTATTAATTCTCTTCGTTCTGTTCGTTCTGTTCGTTCTGTTCGTTCTGTTCGTTTATGTTCGTCTATATTTGTTTATTGGTCAAGAGATGATTTTTGGAATGAGCTCTATTTACCTCCTATTTGATGGTTTTTTCCGTGAGCGTTATGTTTTGACCGGTGAAAGGTAATGTGCCTTCGTGAACGATTTGCGTTTATTTATGTTGTTCGTTTACATTGAAATAAGAACAAACGCTCGATGAGGGAGTCGGCACTCATGAAATCCGAACGCCAGCAGGCCATTCTCGACTTGCTCGATCAACATCATTCGGTATCGGTAAACGAGATATCTAATACCCTATCTGTTTCGGATATGACCATCAGGCGTGACCTGGCCGAGCTTGCCGACAAGGGCCTTCTTGTGCGCGTACACGGAGGGGCTCAGCTTTCACACTCCGCCCACGGAACAGCCCTTTCACGTTTGACCCCGCATGAGGAGAAACGTCGTTTTCAAGTTGATCAGAAACGTGCCGCTGCTATAGCCGCCGCCCAAACCGTCGCAGCCGGCGATACGATCTTTCTCGGTGGAGGCTCCACTCTCGAGCTCATGTGTTCGTATTTGCCCCAGGAGGACATACGCGTCGTCACCAACAGTCTTCCCGTGCTGAACCTGCTAGCCGACAATCCACATATAGATCTATTCTTTGTTGGTGGCATGATGCGTCACGACACGCGAGTTTTCACCATGCCATACAACGGCCGCGGCCCCTACGGTCTATCCGCTCCCAAGGCCTACGTCTCGGCAACCGGTATTTTTGGAAACGAGGTCTTTGGCTCTCGTCCCGATGCAGCCATGGTCCTCTCAGACGCTCTTTCTCGAGCTCAGGAGCGTTATCTTGTTGTAGATGCTGAAAAAGTCGGAAGGCGCGACTTCTGCCTTTTCACCACACTGGAGGATATGACCGCGGCATTCATTAACGAGGACGCAGACCCCCGGACCATCGAGGCCCTCCGCGCCTATACCTCCGTCATTACCGCATAATCCAATTGGCAAGCCATGCTTAAACCCGAACGTCACGAACAATTACTTGAGCTGTGCGCTCAGCGCGGAATGGTCACTGTTGCCCAAGCCGCAACAATCTTTGGTATATCTGAAATGACCGCTCGAAGAGACTTCGATGAGCTCTCGCGACGCGCTGGCGTCATCCGCGAGTACGGTGGCATCCGACTTTCAAGCGGCTCCCCCATTGCCGAAGAGGTCCCGTTTT
Source organism: uncultured Collinsella sp. (assembly GCA_902464175.1). Classification (GTDB taxonomy): domain Bacteria; phylum Actinomycetota; class Coriobacteriia; order Coriobacteriales; family Coriobacteriaceae; genus Collinsella. Next base: position 10,800 of record CABQHZ010000015.1, read on the forward strand.
TTGAAAAGCTCTCAATCCGCTCCCCTGAAAAAGAGCATATCGCACGCACCGCTGTCAACCTCATCAGAGAGCGCGACACCATCTTCCTCGGACCCGGTTCGACTTGCGCTCTCATCGCCCGTGCGCTGCCGCGCATGCGGCTGCGCGTCATCACAAACAGCATCATCGTGCTGAACATGCTCCAGACGCGTAACGATGTGGAGATCTGGGCCCTGGGAGGACAGTATCGCAAACGATCGGGTTCTTTCGTCGGGCCCATCGCCGAAGATGCTCTCGCCCCGCTCGGTATCGACACTTGCTTTATCGGCACCAACGGCGTACTCGCCCAATCCATCTCCTGTTCTAACCTTGAGGAAGGACGCTTACAGGCGCTCGCTTGCGATCGCGCCGCCAAGCGTTACCTTGTCTGCGATTCAAGCAAGATCGGACAGATGGACTTCTTCGGCTTCTTCAATCTCGATCAAATGGACGCACTCATCACCGATGCAAATGTCAACGACAAACAGCGTTCCATGGTTCTCGAATCAACTCGCATCATCGTCGCAGAATAGGCCTGTTTTGATTTAGCTGGACACCACAGCAAAGACCCCGATTCGATAAAGCCGAATCGGGGTCTCATTATTCGCATCAAATCGCAAATAGGTCAGCAGCTACTTCTCAGTGTAGACGCTCTCGCCACCGAGATAGGTCTCGACGAGGGATAGGTCGGGGTTGAGGGCGACAACCTCACCCACGTAATCGGAGGTGCCGGCACCGGTGAGCACCACATTGAGGCGACCGTCGCCCATGGCGCGGGCGTCGGCCAGGAACGCCTCGACGGCCTCAAGGTTATCCTTGTAGATGTTCAGCGTGTCAAGCCAAAGCTCGGGAGACGACACGTTGATGCCTGCTTAACTCTGCTCGCTCAGGCTAAAGACTTTGTTGAGGATCGATGATCTGCTGCAAGGTGAACTTACATTGGGACGTGTCGCATTCTTCTTGCGAATCCTCAAAATCAAAGATCATGATGGCGCAGTTGGGGAGCTTTGCTGGGAGTTCGAAGCCCTCTGGGGCGGCGGCTTTGATGAATTGGCGGCTGGCGCTGCCGTGGCTTACTGCCAGGACGGTTTCAACATCATCGGCGCTCATGAGATTAGCGAGCGTGCTTACCATACGCTCTTGCAGCGCCTGACTTCCCTCCCCTCCGAAGGGGATTAAGTCCTCGCCCGGATCCCAGACGTCGGTAGGCAGTGCGTCGTGCGGGCCCCCTTCAAAGGAGCCATAGCAGCGTTCGATGATGCCTTCGCAGGGCTCGACGGCGGCGTCCGGGCCGAGGAGCTCGCCTGCGACGAGCCGAGCCGTGGCCATGGCTCGGCTTAAAGGAGACGAGACTACCTTGTCGGGGGTGACGTCGCGGGCTTTAAGCCATGCGGCGGCCTTTGCGGCCTGCTGACGGCCCAAGTCCGTTAGCGGTGAATCGCAGCGGCCCTGGACGAGCTTTTTGACATTGAACTCCGTCTGACCGTGACGGAGCAGATACAGTTTCTTCATGGTCTCCCCTTTTGCGCGAATGGCCCTAGCGATACAGCCCTACTCGCGTGCCGCGCCGACGTAGTCTTCATCGACCGTAATCTTGGCTATCGACTTGGGATATTCGGACTCCACCTGCTGCGCCAGCGTGCGCCTAAGGTCATCGGCGCCCATCGTTAAATCCGAAGGACGCACGCAGTCAAAAATCACGTTAGTGTGCGTAGGGCCCGGCACGCAGCGCAGGTCGTGGATCGAAATACGGCCGTCGATCTGTTTGGCCATCGCGTTGATGCGGAGGCGCATATCTGCCACCTTTGGATCGTCGGTCACGATGGGGTCGTAATGAAGCGCGACGATCATGCCGTCATCTTTCCTAAACGCCTGCTCAATGTTGTCGAGCGTGTCATGACTCTCCAGCGGATCGGCTTCGGCCGCCATCTCGGCATGAGCGCTTGCGAACTTCCTGCCCGGGCCGTAGTCATGGACCATTAAGTCGTGAACGCCCAAAACACCCGGGTAGCTCATGATCTTGTCCCGGATGTGCTTGACCAGTTTTGGATCGGGAGCCTGGCCCAACAGCGGACTCACCGTATCACGAATCAGATCAAACCCGCTCCAGCCAATATAGGCGCCAACGGCAAGTCCAACCCAAGCATCAAGATTTACATGCGTCACCTGCGAAACAATTGCACAGATCAATACGGCACCCGTGGCAAGGACGTCGTTTTTAGAGTCCTGCGCGGTCGCGTGCAGCGTTTCGGACTCAATGCGGTCGCCGAGCTTTTGGTTAAGCGCCGCCATCCACAGCTTTACGACCATCGACAGCACAAGAACCGCAACCAGGGCAAGCGAGAACTCGACGGGTTCGGGATGGATAATTCTCTCTGCCGAGGACTTAACGAGCTCAACGCCGATAAGCAGTACGAGGGCCGCCACGACCAGACCCGAAAGATACTCGTAACGACCATGGCCGTAAGGATGCTCGGGGTCGGCGGGCTTGCTCGCCAGCTTAAAGCCCAAAACGCTCACGATGTTCGAACTGGCATCGGAAAGGTTGTTCATGGCGTCCGCTACGATCGAAACCGAGCCTGACACCACTCCGATAGCACCTTTCGCAGCGCAAAGTGCCACATTGGCGAGAATGCACACCATGCCCGTCAGCGTACCCACGCGCGCACGGTCACCCTGCGCACGACGAACAATCCATTCGACCATCTTTATCAGCCCCCATGGCGTTATCCATATAGATCCATTGCGTAACCGGATTGTAGTGTAGCCACTTTATCCACAAGATACAAAAAGGCCGCAGCCCACATGAGCCACGGCCTTGGACACTTTGTCACATTGCGCGATACTGACCGATCGCTCGGTATTTTTCATAGCGAAGATTGGTGAGCTCATCGGCATCGAGCGCACCCAGCTTGTCGAAAGCCGCGAACGCTGCGGACATCACGGCGTCGGCGATCTCCTCGTGCGACAACCCTTCGTCTTTAACGATGCCATCGATAATGCCCAGCGATAGCAGGTCGGGGGCCGTGAGCTTCAACGCCTCAGCGGCCTCCTCTGCGCGATCGGTGTCCTTCCACAGGATCGATGCGCAGGCCTCGGGGCTTACCACCGAATAGGCAGAGCTCGAGAGCATAAGAATGCGGTCGGCAACAGACAGCGCCAGCGCGCCGCCGGAGCCGCCCTCCCCCGTCACCACGGATACGACCGGCGTCTTAAGACCGCTCATCTCCATGAGGTTTTGGGCGATCGCCTCGCCCTGGCCGCGCTCCTCGGCACCAATGCCGCAAAACGCGCCCGAGGTATCAACCAGACACAGCACCGGACGACCAAACTTTTCGGCTTGACGCATCAGACGCCGTGCTTTGCGGTAGCCCTCGGGATGCGCCATACCAAAGTTGCGGTGCATGCGCTCCTTGGTCGTGGTGCCGCGCTCGATGGCGATAACCGTCACGGGGCGTCCGTCTTTCCAGCCAATACCACCCACCACGGCGGCATCGTCGCCAAAATAACGGTCGCCATGCAGCTCCACAAATCCATCCAGGCCCAGCGAGATCATCTCACCCGCCGTGGCGCGATCTGCCGAGCGGGTCTGCTTGACAATCTCGAGCGCGGTTTTTGGTGCCGTCGAGCGCTTAAACAAGTGTCCCAGCTTTTTGCCGCGGCGACCCGCATGCACGATCTCATGCGGTGCCCCCAGGCCGGGCGCGTGCCCTTCGTGCAGCGCCAGCAGCTCGCCTACCGTGAGCGCAATCTCGCCACGCGGAACAACGGAATCGCAAAAGCCGTGCTCCAGCAAAAACTCGGAGCGCTGGAATCCCTTGGGCAGGCGCTTGTGCATGTTCTGCTCGATCACGCGCGGACCGGCAAATGCCGTCAGGGCATCGGGCTCGGCCAGGATAATGTCGCCCTCCATGGCAAAGCTCGCGGTTACGCCTCCGGTCGTGGGGTCGGTGAGTACCGTGATATACAGGCCGCCCGCCTCACCGTGGCGCCTAACCGCCGCAGAAATCTTGGCCATCTGCATAAGCGATGTCACGCCCTCTTGCATGCGCGCACCGCCCGAAACGGTAAAGCCGACAACCGGCAATCCCATCTCGGTCGCACGCTCAAATGTGCGACAGATCTTCTCGCCCACCACGGAACCCATCGAGCCCATCATAAAGTTGGCATCCATAAAGAAGAGTGCCGTATCGCAGCCGCGGATTTTGCCCCTGCCGCACACAACGGCATCTCGCTCGCCCGAACGCTCGCCCGCGCTCTTGAGCTTGTCGGCATAGCCGGGAAACGAGAGGAAGTCCTCCGACGCCAGACTGGCATCCCATTCCTCAAACGTGCCCTCGTCAACCGTCATGCGCATGCGCGCGCGACCGCTCACGCGAAAGTGTTTGCCGCAACGAGGGCAGACCTCGAGGTTGTCGTGCAGGCGTGCCTCATCGATCACACGGCGGCACTCCGGGCACTTGATAAACACGTGGCGCGCGGGAAACTCGGCGCACGACTCGGTTATCGGTCCCTCAAGGACATTGACCGTCTTCGCTTTTCTATTCATCAGCATAGAGATGCCCCATCAGATCGGTGTGGTACATGCCCGACAAGAACTCGCCGTTTGCCAGCACGTCGAGCTGAAGCTCGCTGTTTTCGCTCACGCCCTCAATCACGAGCTCGCCCAGGGCCGAGCGCATCTTGCGAATGGCGCCGTCACGCGTGGGCGCACACACGATGAGCTTGCCGAGCATGGAGTCGTAGTACGGCGGAACGTTCGCTCCGGTAAACATGGCGGAATCCCAGCGCACGCGCGGACCACCCGGCACACGCAACGCGGTGACCGTTCCACATGACGGTAGAAAGTCCGGCGTTTCGGCATTGATGCGGCACTCCATGGCGTGGTTGCGGACCGGTACGTCCTCCTGCTCAAAGGGCAGAGGCTGGCCGGCAGCCACGCGCAGCTGCCACTTAACCAGGTCGGTATCGGTCACAAACTCCGTAACCGGATGCTCCACCTGCAAGCGCGTGTTCATTTCCATAAAGTAGAAATTGCCGTCATCTGAGTACAAAAACTCGATGGTGCCAGCGCCCTCATAGCCAACGGCACGAGCCAGGTCGCGCGCGGCCTTGTGCATGCGCGCGCGAATATCATCGCGTCCGTCGAGGCACGGCGCGGGGCTCTCCTCGATCAGCTTTTGGTTGCGGCGCTGCACCGAGCACTCGCGCTCGCCGAGCGAAAACACATGGCCCTGCTTATCGGCCATAATCTGTACCTCAACGTGATGCGCCGGCGCAACGAACTTCTCCATGTAGCACTCGCCGTCGCCAAAAACGGCCTCACCCTCGGCACGCGCCTCGATGAACGCCTTTGCCGCATCTTCCACGCGCTCGACCTTGCGAATACCGCGACCGCCGCCGCCCGCGCGCGCCTTAATAAGCACGGGGCAGCCGATGCGCTCGGCCTCGGCCGTTGCTTCCTCGGGGCTTTTGAGCAAATCGCAGCCCGGCACGATGGGCACGCCCGCAGCAGCGGCCGTTCGGCGTGCGGCGTCCTTGTCGCCCATGCTGTCGATCACCTCGGCCGAAGGACCGACAAACGCCAGACCGAACTTGTCGCAGTCGCGCACGAAGCTCGCCTTCTCGGAAAAGAAGCCATAGCCGGGATGAATTGCCTTAGCTCCCGACTTTACGGCACAGGTGAGCACGGCATCGTCGTTGAGGTAGCTCTCGGCAAGACGCGGGCCGCCGATGCAATACGCCTCGTCGGCAAGCTGCACGTGTAGCGCGTCCGCATCGGCCGTGGAATAAACGGCGACGGTCTTGATGCCCATATCGCGGCACGCGCGGATAACACGGACCGCGACTTCGCCGCGGTTGGCGATGAGCACTTTGTCGAACATGGAGCCTTCCTTAACTTTCGTGCATGAGTGCAAAAGACATATCGGCGCGGCAGCAAACCTCACCGTTGACGCTCGCAGTACCCGTCGCAAAGCGGAACGGCCCGCGCGCACGCGTGATGGAGCACACTAGATCCACCGTGTCGCCCGGGCGCACCGGACGCTTAAAGCGCACCTTGTCCAGACTCGTGTAGAACGGCGTCGCGCCGCGCGCCTCCTCATCGCCCATCAGCAGCACGCAGCAGTTCTGGGCGAGCATCTCGCACTGAATCACGCCGGGAACGACCGGGTTTCCCGGAAAATGTCCCTGCAAAAAGTACTCGTCGCCTGTAATCGTGATCTTGCCGTGGGCCTCGTCGCCCACCAGCTCGGCTTCGTCGAGCAAAAGCATCGGCTCGCGATGCGGTAACAGCTTCTTGAGCTCTTCTTTGTTCATGGATATCACCTATCCGATCCTCATGAGGCAGCTGCCAAACTCCACGAGGTCGCCGTCGGCCACGCAGATCTCGAGCACCTCACCGTCTGCCTCGGCCGTCACCTCGTTGAGAACCTTCATGGCCTCGATGATGCAGAGGGTCTCGCCGGCCTTGACCTTGGAACCCATACGCACAAACGGCTCGTCGCCCGGCGCCGGCGCAGCGTAGAAGACGCCGACCATGGGAGCCGTGACCTCGACGCCCTGGGGCTCCGGTGCGGCAGTGGGCGCTTGCGCGGCGGGCTCCGGTGCGGCAGGTGCAGTTGCGGGAGCAGCAACCGGAGCAGCCATGGCGCTTGGCATGGGCATGGGCATGGCAACCGGCTGCGCGGCACTCGCGCGCTCAAGTTCGACCGCGGTGCCATCGGGCTCCTCCACGCGCACGCGCGTGAGGCCGCGGTCTTCCATAACATCGGCTATCTCGGCAAGTCTTTTGGAATCCATGCTCTAGCTCCTTGTATATTTGCGCAGCGCGATGGCGGCGTTGTGGCCGCCAAAGCCCAGGTTGGTCGAAAGCGCCCAGGTAAGGTCGGCGCGAACCGCGCGATTGGGCGTGTAATCGAGATCGCAGGCGGGATCGGGCGTGCTGTAGTTAATAGTCGGGGGCACCACGCCCTGCTCGAGCGCCATGGCACAGGCCATGACCTCGATGGCACCCGTAGCACCGATCATGTGGCCGGTCATCGACTTGGTTGACGAGACGTGCGCGGCGCGCGCCGCGTCCTCGCCGAGCGCACGCTTGATGCCCGCCGTCTCGGACGAATCGTTGAGTTTAGTCGAGGTGCCGTGGGCGTTGATGTAGAGGCCCTCGGAAGGCTTGACGTCGCCCTCGGCCACCGCCAGCGATATCGCACGGGCAATGCCGGCGGCATCGGGGTCGGGGCTCGTGATGTGATAGGCATCATCGGTGTTGCCGTAGCCCACGACCTCGGCATAAATGTGCGCGCCGCGCGCCTGCGCATGCTCCATGCTCTCGAGTACGAGCACGCAGGCGCCCTCGCCCATCACAAAGCCGTCGCGATTCGCATCGAACGGACGGCATGCCGTCGACGGGTCAGGATTAGTGGTGAGTGCACGGCAGGACGTAAAGCCCGCAACGGCATCGGGGATGATGGCCGCCTCGGCACCGCCGGCGAGAATCGCATCAGCATAGCCGTGTTTGATGGCGCGGAACGCCTCGCCCACGGCATGGGCCGAGGTCGCGCACGCGGTCACCACGGGCAGGGTCGGGCCTTTTGCCTTGTGGCGAATCGCGATATTGCCCGAAGCCATATTGGGGATCATCATCGCAATCATGTAAGGCGATGCGCGGCGGGGCCCACGATCGGCGATCGTGTGGACGTTGTCGACAAGTGTCTGCATGCCGCCCACGCCTGAACCCACGTAGACGCCCAGGCGCTCACGATCGATGGCGCCTTCGATATCAAAGCCCGCATCGTGCATGGCCTCGTCCGACGCCGCCAGTGCAAACTGAACGCAGGGGTCCAGGTGCTTGGCATCGTGCTTGCCAAAGTAGTCGTTGCCGTCAAAGCCCTTGACCTCGGCCGCCACCTTGACGGCAAACGCATCCGTATCGAAGTGCGTAATCGGGCCGATGCCACAGGTCCCGGCGCACATGGCCGCCCAGGTGGCAAGCGCGGTGTTGCCGAGCGGCGACACGGCACCGATGCCGGTGATTGCAACTCTCTGTTCCATCATGCTCTCCTCATCCAAGCCATTCTTCGGCCCTGGTTTCTACATCGCCATTCCGCCGTCGACGCGCACGACCTCACCCGTAATGTAGGTAGCCGCATCACTCGCCAAAAAGCGCACCACGCCGGCCACTTCTTCGGGGCGCGCCATGCGCTTAAGGGGAATCTGCTCCTCGGTTGCCACACGCACCTTCTCCGAGAGCTTTGCCGTCATATCTGTCTCGACAAACCCGGGAGCGACCGCATTAACCCTCACGCCACGGGGCGCAAGCTCGCGCGCCACCGCCTTGGTAAGCCCTATCACGCCCGCCTTAGAGGCAGCGTAGTTGGCTTGCCCAGCATTGCCCATCAGGCCCACGACCGAGCTCATGTTGATGACGCAACCGCCGCGCTGGCGCATAAAGGTCTTGGTGAGCGCGCGCGTCATATTGAACGTGCCCTTGAGATTGACATCGAGCACGCGGTCGAAGGTATCGTCGCCCATGCGCATGAGCAGGCCATCGCGGGTGATGCCGGCGTTGTTGACAAGCGCCCAAATGAAGCCAAAGTCGTTGAGGACCGTCCCCACGCACGCGTTGACGGCATCGGGGTCGGCCACGTCACATTGATATGCGCGCGCCGTGGCGCCAGCCGCCTCACAGGCTTCGCATGTCTCGCGCGCCGCATCGACGCTGCCGGCATAGACGACGGCGATATCGTAGCCATCCTCCGCCAGGCCAACCGCACAAGCGCGGCCGATACCACGCGAGCCGCCCGTGACCAGCGCCACGCGACGCGAGTCGTTGCGCTCGAGCGCGCCGTTGTTCAAGTTGCCCATGTCATTCCTTTCGGGTTACAGTCCTGTGGGCTATGCGAGCTCGTCGGCAATAGCTGCGACCTGTTCGGCCGTTTCGCACGAATACACGCGGACGTCGCTCAACGTACGCTTGACCAGGCCCGACAGCGTTTTGCCGGGGCCGACCTCAATAAACGTGTCGATGCCTTGATCCCGCAGAGCATGCAGCGTGTCGACCCAGCGCACGGCATGGCTCACCTGGTTGGCCAGCACGTCCGATGCCGCCTGCGGGTCGGCCGGATAGGGAGCCGCCGTCATATTTGCCATAACAGGAATGAGCAGCGGGGACGGCGCGTGACCGGCCTCGATATATGCCGCAAGATCACAGGCCGCCTCTGCCATATAGGGGCTATGGAATGCACCCGACACCGCGACCTTCATGGCGCGACCGCCAGCCTCTTTTACCAGGACGGCGAGGGCCTGCAACGCATCGGGCGCTCCGGCAACAACCGTCTGCTGCGGACTGTTGTAGTTGACCGGCCAGCAGTCCTCGCCGGCCTGTTTTGCCAGGTTCTCGACTTGCGCCGCATCGAGCTTAATGACGGCGCGCATGCCGCCGGGGTGACGCTTTGCCGCCGCGGCCATCAATGCCGCGCGCTCGCACACAAGCTCAAAACCCGCTCGTGTATCGAATGCCCCCGCAAAGGTGAGTGCGGCGACCTCGCCCAGCGAGAATCCTGCACAAGCGGCAGGCACCACGCCGCGCTCGCGCAGGGCGGCGGCGACGGCCAGGTCGTGCACGAACACGCAAGGCTGCGTGTTCTCGGTCTGTGAGAGCTCCTCCTTCGAGGCGCTCCGGCACTGCTCGCTGGTCCCTGGGCGCACCTCGTCGGCAATCGCAAACACCTCGGCAGCCACCGGCGATGCCTCGATCAGGTCGACGCCCATCGCGGGATGCTGGGCACCCTGGCCGGCAAACAAAAACGCTACGCTACCCATGCGGACGCACCCTTCAAGACGCGCTCGGCGCCTTCGACCAGATCGTCAACAATCTCGCGCGCGCTTTGGCGCTCGTTGACCATACCGGCAATCTGTCCGCACAGATACGAGCCCTCTTCGTAATTGCCGTCCTTGGCGGCCTTACGAAGCGCACCCGTACCCATGGCCCCGAGCTCCTCGGGGCTTGCGCCTGCCGCCTCGTTCTTGGCATACGCGTTGGTGAAGGGGCTCTTGAGGGCGCGAACCGGATGTCCCGTCGAGCGACCAGTCGCACGCGTCGACGTGTCGCCCGCCTTGAGCACCAGCTCTTTGTACTGCTCGGATACGGTGCACTCGTTTGCAACCAAAAAGCGCGTGCCCACCTGGACGCCAGCGGCGCCCAGCATAAAGGAGGCTGCCACGCCGCGACCATCGGCGATGCCGCCTGCCGCCACAACGGGGATATCGACCGCATCGACCACCTGCGGAACGAGCGCCATCGTCGAGGTCTCGCCAATATGGCCGCCTGATTCGGTACCCTCGGCAACCACCGCGGTGGCTCCGCGGCGTGCCACGAGACGCGCCAGCGCCACCGAGGCAACGACCGGGATGACCTTGATGCCCGCTTCGTTCCACGCCTTCATGTACTTGGTGGGATTGCCGGCGCCGGTCACCACAACGGGCACCCGCTCATCAATCACCACTTGTGCGACCTCGTCGACAAACGGGCTCATGAGCATAACGTTGACGCCAAAGGGCTTATCCGTCTTGGCGCGCAACTCGTGGATCTGGTCGCGCAGCCAGTTGGCATCGGCATTCATGGCCGCGATAATGCCTAAGCCGCCCGCCTCGGACACGGCCGATGCCAGCGAGGCGTCGGCAATCCAGGCCATGCCGCCCTGGAACACAGGCTTTTCGATGCCGAGCAGATCGCAGAGAGGAGACTTGAGCATCACTACTTCTCCAATGCCGCCTCGACCGTATCGACGAACTCGCCGACCGTCTTGGGGTTCTCCTCGGTATCGAGCTCAATGCCAAACTCGTCCTCGACGGCAACGAGGATCTCGACGGTACCCAGGCTGTCGAGGCCAATCTCCTCGAGCGTGGACTCGGGCTTCATCTCGACATCGTCAAGGCCGGCGGTCTCGCGGATAACGTCGCAAACGCGCTCGAAGGTCTTCTGATCTGCCATGGTAGTTCTCCTTTGTTTGTGCCCCAGGGGCGTTTTCATTTCCTATGTGCAACTACTTCCAGCGAAGTAGATAGCCACCTACATCCAAGCCAGCGCCAAATCCGACCAAGGCGATGGTGTCGCCCGCGTGCAGCGCGCCGGTATTTGCCAGTCGATCGAGAGCAAGCGGAATGCAGGCGCTCGAGATGTTGCCGGTTTCACGCAACGTTCGGACCACACGGTCATCCGGCACACCTAAGCGCTTGACCGCCTGGCTCAAGATTCGTTCGTTAGCCTGATGGAATACAAAGTGGTCGATGTCCTCGACCGCGATGCTCGCGTCGCAGACGAGCTTGTTGACCGTGTCGCAGATGGCATTGACGCCAAACTTGAATACGCGACGGCCGTTCATGGAAAGCACGCTCTCGCGGTCCGTGGAAGCCTTGAACGGCGAGGTGCCGGCCAGCCCCGGTACGCGCAGCGTCTCGACATCGGGTGCGGTCGAAAGCTCAACGGCAAGGGGATTCTCTCCCCCGGCCTCAATGACCGCAGCGCCCGCGCCGTCACCAAAGAGCACGCACGTCGCACGGTCAGTCCAGTCGAGCGCACGCGTCATCTGCTCGGCGGCGACGACAAGTACGCGTTTGGCGCGACCGCGGGCGATATGGCCCTCGGCGACATCGAGCGCAAATACAAAGCCGGCGCAGGCAGCCGAGACGTCGAAGGCAGGACATGTGGCGCCCAGGCGCTCGGCAACGGCGCACGCTTCGGCGGGAACGAGATGGTCGCCCGTCGTCGTCGAGCAGACGATAAGATCCAGCTGGCTCGCGTCGATTCCGGACGTCTGGAGCGCTCGCTCGCTCGCTGCAACGGCAAGGTCGTCGAGCGACTCGTTGGTGCAGACATGGCGGCTCTTAATACCCGTGCGGGTAAAAATCCACTCATCCGAGGTGTCCAGAAACTCGGACAGCTCGTCGTTGGAAACGCTGCGCTCGGGAAGCGCCGAGCCCGTTCCCAGTATCGTGAAACCCATCACTAACCTCCTTTGAGTTGTTGACGTGTTTACATCGACCAAGAGAGGATAGCGCATTCTTTGCTTTGTTGACGTGTTAACATTAAATTGTCCAAATGCGACAAAGGCTTCACATTGTGTCTATCTCTCGACACCATTCGCGTCATTCACTTATTCATTAAGGAGGTAGCAGCCGCTATGGATGCCCAATTAACGATAGTCGACGTAACCGGATCGACCAACGATGACCTGCTCGAGGCAGGAAAACAGGGCGCGCCGCACGGCACGGGACTTGCCGCCCGCGCGCAAACGGCAGGACGCGGCCGACGCGGCCACAAGTGGGATTCAACCGCCGGCAACCTGTTGCTCTCGATTGTCCTACGTCCACGTGTTGATCCCGCCAAGTACTCTGGTCTTGCCGCCGTCAGCGGCTTAGCGGTGCTCGAGGCGCTCGAGGTGCAAGGTCTTACTAACGAGATCGGCCTCAAATGGCCCAACGACCTCGTCGCGCGAGGGCGCAAACTCGGCGGCATCCTGGTCGAGGCGGCACGCGACAACGAAGGCAAGCCCTTCGCCGTCTGTGGTATTGGTGTCAACGTGAACTATGTTCCCTCAGAGGTTCCCGATGGCGGCCTGCCGGCAATCGGCCTCTCAGACCTCAACGAGAATGTTCCCACCGTCGATGTGCTACTCAAGGAGGTCCATCATTCGGTCGTGAACGCTGTAGACACATGGGCAGAGCGCCTCAACGCCATGGAAGAAGACGCCGGACCGATCGCGCCCGTCCGCAATGATTATGTCGGTCATCTCAATTGGATTGGAGAACCGGTTATCGCCCGTTCCCCTGCCGGTGACGAGCTGGCGCGCGGCATCTTTCAAACGGTCGATGCCTTTGGTCGCGCGTGTATCGAAACGGAAGACGGCTTGCGTTCCTTCCATTTTGAGGAGGCATCGCTGCGTCCCTTAAGCGAATAGGGAGCCGCAGCCACCTACTCGGTAGCCTTACCCGGCGGTCCAAACCCATCATTCAAAACAAAAGAGCCCCGCTACCGTAATGGCAGCGGGGCTCTGTAAGCTATGAGCGATATCGCTTAGAGCTTGATGTCGATGTCGACGCCAGCGGGGAGGTCGAGACGCATGAGCGAATCAACGGTGCCCGAGGTGGGGTCGAGGATGTCGATGAGGCGCTTGTGGGTGCGCATCTCGAACTGCTCACGGGAGTCCTTGTTCACGTGCGGCGAGCGAATAACCGTGTACAGGTTGCGCTCGGTGGGCAGGGGGACAGGACCGGAAACGCGAGCGCCGGTCTTCTGAGCGGTCTCGACGATGAGCTTCGCGGACTGATCGACGACCTCGTGATCATAGCCCTTGAGGCGAATGCGGATCTTCTGGGTAGCCAACTTAAACCTCCAAAGAGTGCGAGAGATGTTCTCGCGGATTACGTAACAGGGAGCTCGAACTTAGGCGTTCTTGCTCATGACCTCGTCCACGATGGACTTGGGCGCGGGCTCATAAGAGTCGAACTGCATCGTGTAGGATGCACGGCCCTGGGTCTGGGAGCGAAGGTCGGTAGCGTAACCGAACATCTCGCCCAGCGGCACCTTGGCACGGATGAGCTTGCTGTTCTTGCGATCCTCCATGCCCTCGATCTTGCCGCGGCGACCGGAGAGGTTGCCCATAACGTCGCCCATGTACTGCTCGGGGGTCTCGACCTCGACAGCCATGATCGGCTCGAGCAGCTGCGGATCGGACTTCTTGAGAGCGTCCTTGATAGCCATGGAACCGGCGATCTTGAAGGCGGCCTCGGAGGAGTCGACCTCGTGGTAAGAACCGTCGAACAGGGTGACCTTGACGTCGAGGACCGGGAAGCCGGCGATAACACCGGTGTTCAGGGCCTCCTGGATGCCCTTGTCGATGGACGGGATGTACTCCTTGGGCACGACGCCGCCGACGATAGCGTTGACGAACTCGTAGCCGAAGCCCTCCTCCATCTTCTCGAGCTTGATGACGGCGTGGCCGTACTGACCGCGACCACCGGACTGACGGACGAACTTGCCCTCAGCCTTCTCGACGTCGTGACCAGCGGTCTCGCGGTAGGCAACCTGGGGCTTACCAACGTTAGCGTCAACCTTGAACTCACGGAGCAGACGGTCGACGATGATCTCGAGGTGCAGCTCGCCCATGCCGGCGATGATGGTCTGGCCGGTCTCGTGGTTGGTGGACACCTGGAAGGTCGGGTCCTCCTCGGCGAGCTTGGTCAGAGCCAGGGACATCTTGTCCTGCTCGGCCTTGGTCTTGGGCTCGATGGCAACGTCGATAACGGGCTTGGCGAACTCGATCTTCTCGAGGACGATCTCCTTGCCCTCGGCGCACAGGGTGTCACCGGTGGTGGAGTTCTTGAAGCCGACGCAAGCGACGATGTCGCCGGCGGCAGCGTCATCACGGTCGATACGCTCGGCGGCGTTCATCTCGAGGATGCGGCCGAGGCGCTCGCGCTGACCATTGGAAGCGTTGACCACGTAGGAGCCGGACTCGGCACGGCCGGAGTAAACGCGGACATAGGTGAGCTTACCGACGAACGGGTCGGTCATGATCTTGAAGACCAGGCCGGAGAAGGGCTCGTCGAAGGAAGGATGACGCTGAATCTCCTCGCCGGTGTCCGGATCGGTACCGGTGACGGCCTCAACGTCGAGCGGGCTGGGCAGGTAGTCGACGACAGCGTCGAGCAGCTCCTGAACGCCCTTGTTCTTGTAGGCGGAACCCACGAAGACGAGGTTGAGCTCGTTGGCCAGAACGCCCTTGCGCAGAGCAGCCTTGAGCTCCTCGACGGTGAAGTCCTCCTCCATGAGGATCTTCTCCATGAGCTCGTCGTCAAAGCTGGCAGCAGCGTCAAGGAGCTCCTCGCGCTTGGTGGCAGCGATGTCGGCAAACTCAGCCGGGATCTCGTCCATCGGCTCGGGGTAGGTCATACCCTTCTCGTCGGCCTTGAAGTCCCATGCGGTCATGGTGACCAGGTCGATGACGCCCCAGAAGTTGTCCTCGGCGCCCATCGGGACCTGAGCGGCCACGGCGTTAGCGTCGAGACGATCCTTCATGGTCTCGATAGCGTTGAAGAAGTCAGCGCCCACGCGGTCATACTTGTTGATGAAGGCGATGCGGGGGACGTTGAAGGTAGAAGCCTGACGCCAAACGGTCTCAGACTGGGGCTGAACGCCGGCAACGGCGTCGAAGACGGCGACAGCGCCATCGAGGACGCGCAGGCAGCGCTCGACCTCGGCGGTGAAGTCAACGTGGCCCGGGGTGTCGATGATCTGGATGCGGTAGTCCTTACCGTCCTTGTTCCAGAAGCACGTGGTAGCAGCGGAGGTAATGGTTACGCCGCGCTCCTGCTCCTGAACCATCCAGTCCATGGTGGCAGCGCCCTCATGGACCTCACCGATCTTGTGGGTCTTACCGGTGTAGTAAAGAATACGCTCGGTCGTGGTGGTCTTGCCGGCATCGATGTGAGCCATGATGCCGATGTTACGGGTATCGGAAAGCTTGTACTTAGGCTTAGCCATGTTAGTTCCTTACCTTAACTTACCAACGATAGTGAGAGAACGCGCGGTTGGCCTCGGCCATCTTGAAGACGTCCTCACGCTTCTTGACGGAAGCGCCCAGGCCGTTGGAAGCGTCGAGGATCTCGTTGGCGAGACGCTCGGCCATGGTCTTCTCCTTGCGAGCGCGGGAGAAGTTGACGATCCAGCGGATACCCAGAGCGGTGGAACGACGGGAGTTGACCTCCATCGGGACCTGATAGGTAGCGCCACCGACACGCTTGGGCTTAACCTC
This sequence comes from uncultured Collinsella sp., assembly GCA_902464175.1. Lineage (GTDB taxonomy): Bacteria > Actinomycetota > Coriobacteriia > Coriobacteriales > Coriobacteriaceae > Collinsella. Next base: position 26,633 of record CABQHZ010000015.1, read on the forward strand.
GAGCGTGGGCTTGACGTTGTCCATAGCCTTCTTGAAGGTAGCGAGAGCGTCGCCACCCTCGGACTTCTCGGCAACGATCTCGAAAGCGGTGTAAACGATGCGCTCAGCGGTGGCCTTCTTGCCGTCAAGAAGGACCTTGTTGATGAGCTGAGTCACCAGGCGGTTGTTGTAAACGGCGTCAGGCTGAACCTCACGACGATTAGCTGCTGCACGACGCGGCATGTGAAATCTCCTTAAGTGTCTACCGTGCGGCGCTCAAGACGGCACACGGCGAAAGTATCAAAACGTTATCTGGCTTATTTGGCCTTGGGGCGCTTAGCACCGTACTTGGAACGGGCCTGCATACGGTTCTGGACCGGAGCAGCGTCGTAGGCGCCACGGATGACGTGATAACGGACACCAGGGAGGTCACGGACACGACCGCCGCGGACGAGCACGATGGAGTGCTCCTGCAGGTTGTGGCCCTCACCCGGGATGTAAGCAGTAACTTCGATGCCGTTGACAAGGCGAACACGGGCAACCTTACGAAGAGCCGAGTTCGGCTTCTTGGGGCTCGTGGTGAAGACGCGGGTGCACACGCCGCGCTTCTGGGAGTTGTGCTGCAGAGCAGCGTTCTTGGACTTCTTGGGCACGGAACGACGGCCCTGGCGAACCAGCTGGTTAATAGTAGGCAAAGCGTACTCCTTCTCGAATGATTCCAGCTTTCTGTAAAGTGCAACGGCTTGAATCGAGGGGTCAGCATCCCCCTACGAAACACGCAGTTCGATAGGATACGTGGCGTTAGCTGTGCCGTCAACAGACCACGCCGCCGGGCGTATCCCAAATTTGGCACATTTCCGCAAAGCCTACACAAAAGGAATCCCCTCCTGTGCACGGGGGCGGATTCCCGGCCCGGGCGGCCCGCCGTTTAAGTTTGCTGCTCTACAGTCCTGCGCAAGACGGAAAGCACATTAAGTGCTTTCCTTTGCGTGCGGAACTCGCGACAAACTTAAAC
>CABQHZ010000016.1 GCA_902464175.1 uncultured Collinsella sp.
AGCATCCGCTTGAACTCAAAGCGCGAAGCGAACACCATGAGCGGCAACGACAGCAGCATGACGCCCCAGGCATAGACCGAGATCATGATGCCAGCTTGAGCCTCGGTGAGCGAAAACGATGCGGCGATGTCGGTCAGCAGGCCGATGGGCATGAACTCCGACGTGTTGAACACGAACGCGCAGCAAGCGAGCCCGATAAGCGGGAGCCACTGCTTGAGTGAGATGCCATCTTGTCTTGCCTGACTCATATATAACGTCTCCAATCATTTTGAGCGGAGGCGATTATATAGCAACGGCCCCGCATCCGTCAGCAACAGATGCGGGGCCGAAAACAATTCGGTACATAGAGGTTGCGCCGTTAATAAATAACTAAGCCAGCCCCAGCAATATACCAGCCGAATGCACGACAAACGCCACGATCCAGGCGACCGTCACCTGAAACGCGAACACGGCAACGGCATAGCGCGCGCCTAGCTCGCTCTTAACGGCACCGATGGCTGCCACGCAGGGCGGGTACAGCAGCGTAAAGACCAGGAACACGTAGGCGGTGAACGGCGAAAACATGGTCGACAGTGCCGCGGGCGAGGTTGCACCCAAAAGCACGGTGAGGGTCGAGATGACACTCTCCTTGGCAATAAGTCCGGTGACGAGCGCCGTGGATGCACGCCAGTCGCCAAAGCCGAGCGGCGCCAGCAGCGGAGCGATAATGCTGCCCAGACCTGCAAGCAGACTCTGCGACTGATCAGCGACCACATTAAAGCGGATGTCAAACGTCTGGAGGAACCAGATGACCACGGTAGCGGCAAAGATAATGGTAAAGGCCTTGGTAATAAAGTCCTTGGCCTTATCCCATGCCAGCATCACCGTCGTCTTGACACTCGGCAGGCGGTAATTGGGAAGCTCCATGATAAACGGCACCGGGTCGCCCTTAAATGCCGTGCGGTTGAGCACCAAAGCCGCGATACAGCCAACCGCAATGCCGATCAGATAGAGCGAGACCATGGCGGGAACTGTCGCCTGCGGGAAAAACGCCCCGCACAGCAGACCGTAGACCGGCAACTTGGCCGAACAGCTCATGAACGGCGTGAGCATGACCGTCATCTTGCGGTCGTGCTCGGATGGGAGCGTACGGGTCGACATGATAGCCGGCACGGTGCAGCCAAAACCGACGAGCATAGGCACGAAGCTGCGGCCCGACAGGCCAAAGCGACGCAGCACTTTATCCATGACAAAGGCCACGCGCGCCATGTAGCCGGAGTCTTCCAGAATGGAGAGGAACAAAAAGAGCACGACGATAATCGGCAGGAAGGTCAGCACGCTGCCCACGCCCGTAAGCACGCCGTCGACAGCCAGTGAGCGCACCACGTCGTTGGTGCCGAACGCCTTGAGGCCCGCATCGGCCGAGGCGATGATGGCAGCGATGCCGTCCTCCATAAGTCCCTGCAACGCCGCGCCGATCACGCCAAACGTCAGCCAAAAGACGAGGCCCATGATCACCAGGAACGCCGGAATGGCTGTGTAACGACCTGTCAGGATGCGGTCAATCTTGACGGAGCGCACGTGCTCGCGGCTCTCGTGCGGCTTTACGACGCAGCGCCCGCACACGTCGCCGATAAAGCCGAAGCGCATGTCGGCCAGCGCAGATAGACGGTCGGTGCCGGCCTCGCCCTCCATCTGGGTAATGATGTGCTCGATGGCGTCAAGCTCGTTGCGATCCAGATGAAGTGCCTCGGTCACCAGCTCGTCGCCCTCAACCAGCTTGGTCGCCGCAAAACGCACGGGAATGTGCGCCGTCGCGGCATGGTCCTCGATCAGGTTGGCAATGCCGTGGATGCAGCGATGCAGTGCACCGCCGTCTGGACCATCGGGCGCACAGAAGTCCAGGCGACCGGGGCGCTCACGGAACCGCGCCACGTGCAAGGCATGATCCACCAGCTCGCCGATACCCTCGTTGCGGGCAGCGCTAATGGGGACAACGGGCACGCCCAACAGGCTCTCGAGCAGGTTGACGTCCACGGCGCCGCCGTTGGCCGTCACCTCGTCCATCATGTTGAGCGCGATGACCATGGGACGATCGAGCTCCATAAGCTGCAGCGTCAGGTACAGGTTACGCTCGATGTTGGTGGCGTCGATGATGTCGATGATGGCGTCGGGGTCTTCGTCCAAGATGAATTGGCGGCTGACGATTTCTTCGCCCGTGTACGGCGACAACGAGTAAATACCGGGCAAGTCGGTAACGCTCGCCTCGGGGTGGTTACGGATAGTGCCGTCCTTGCGGTCGACCGTCACGCCGGGAAAGTTACCGACATGCTGGTTGGAGCCCGTCAGCTGGTTGAATAACGTGGTCTTGCCGCAGTTTTGGTTGCCGGCGAGGGCAAAGTGCAGCGGCGCGCCCTCGGGCACGGCCGTCTTTGCCGCACGGGGCGAATACGTCCCCTCGCCCAGGGCCGGATGCTCCGTCGTGCCGATTGCGGCGTTAGCGCGCGGACCCGTATCGGTGTCGTGAATACCCACAAGCTCGATGCGAGCGGCATCGTCCTTGCGCAGTGTCAACTCGTAGCCACGCAGGCGGATCTCGAGCGGGTCGCCCATGGGGGCGTACTTCATCATGGTGACTTCGGTGCCCGGCGTTAGGCCCATGTCCAAAATATGCTGTCGGAGTGCCTGATCGTCCGATGCCACCGATGCGACAACGGCGTCCTTTCCAATCTCGAGTGTATCGAGCTTCACGCGCTCATCCTTTCGTTAGACGCGGTTAACCGTTTACCGGGGCTAACCAACTCGTAACGACAAATGATAGCGCTCTGAACTATTTTATAAAGTCAAATACCGATGTTTACCTGCGCAAACTTTATGCGGTGCGCCCCGAAAGCTCTTTGCGCATACCGCTCAGCGAGATCGAAATGGAACCCGACCGCGCGGTAGCAGTGAGTCGATCACCCTCAACCGACCCCGTGCATGTAAAGGGCGCCTTGCCCATCAAGACGTGGGAGATAGTACCCGAGAGCTCAAAGAAATCGCACTCAGCGCGGGCACCCGAGAGAGCGATATTGAGACCCCTGACGTTTAGTACTGCCCTGAGCGCGCCGTTCACCCCATGTGAAAACGTCACCTCGCCGCGCTTGCTCCCCACCGGCGTCTGGGCCAAAACCACATACGTACCCTCAAGCATGGCTCCTCCTCTAAGCAGACTTTTTGAAACGGGCAAGTAGTCTACTTTTACATATGGCGCTCCAGGAAACGGAAGGCCAGGCGGATCCAAGGACGGACTGCCACCTGCTTGTCCTCGTTGTCGACCGCGGTGTTGGCGTTGCCGAGCGAAAGGCCGTGACCGCCCTGGTCAAAGACGTGCATCTCGCAAGCGACGCCCTCCTCGGCCATGCGCTGCACAAACGGATAGACCTGTGCGATCGGCGCTGTCTTGTCGTCGGACACGCCCCACACAAAGGTCGGCGGCATCTGGCGCGAAACATGCGTGGTAGGGCAAATGTCGGTCAGGTGCTCATCGGTCGCCTCGCCGCCCGTCACCATCGACAGATAGTCGTTGAGCAAATCGCGCCCTGTCTTGCCACCCGTCTTGGGCACGCGCAGGTCGATGCGCGGGTCACGCGTCTGCATATCGCGCACATAGGCAAGGTCGAGCAACGGATAGCCCAGCACCACGGCGTCGGGACGAATGTCGTCCGGACGCGCCCCGGCAAGTGCCGCGAAGGGGCCGGTCTTCCACTGCGTTGCCAGCGAGGCGCAAATCATGCCGCCAGCAGAAAAGCCCACGACGCACACGCGCTTGGGATCGACATGCCACTCGTCGGCATTCGCACGCACCGTGGCGACCATCTTGGCAAGATCTGCCTGGGGGTGCGGAAAGCTCACGTCACCCGTAGAACTTGTGACATAGTTGAGCACAAAGGCCTGGTAACCGTGATCCAAAAACGCAAACGCCACGGGATCCTGCTCATGCGGAGCGATATGCGTAAACGCACCTCCGCCGCAGATAATCACGGCAGGGCGGCGGCCATTCGGTTTATCGGGCAGCGGTTCGGCACCCAAATACGTAAACGTCGCCGGATATTCCTCGGTCGGCTCCTCGCCCCACAGCGCATGGTTCTCGACAATCATATGTGCTCCCTTCGCGCAAATTAAGCGCCATTGTTTTTCGCCTTTAAGCGTACCCCACTTGAACCCGTGACGCAGAAACACGCCAGCAATAAGTTTCCCTTCAACTGATATATCACATAATCCCAGCTCAGAGGTATCGCTGAGCAGCGTAGAATAGGGGGTGTTGACCAAGCCGCGAAACAGATATGAAACGTTTCCGGCAAACCAAACGCGCGATATGCGCCTATTTAAGTTGGAGGCAACTATGGGTCTGCTCGATTCGCTTAAGTCCACCTTCACCTCGACCGGCGAGACGTCCGTTCCGCCCGCAGCAAGCTTCGCCACCCGCGAAGGCGTCATCTATGCCCCCGTCAACGGCGTGCTCGTCAGCCTGGACGAGGTTCCCGACGAGACGATCGCCTCGGGCATGCTTGGCCAGGGCTATGGCATCGAGCCCATTACCGGCACCATCTATGCGCCCGCCAACGGCCGCATCGGCGCCACCACTGTCACCAACCACTCCATCGGCATGATTACCGAGGACGGTCTGCGCGTATTCATCCATGTTGGCCTGGGCACCGTGGAAATGAACGGCAAGGGTTTTGCCCGCTTTGTCGAGATGGGCGATGTGGTCAAGGCAGGCCAGCCGCTCATCAGTTTCGACCGCGAGGCCATCAAGGCCGCCGGTCACGAGGACATCGTGACCGTCATCGTCTCCGAGCTCGATCGTCTTAAGAGCATCGACCATGTCGGCGAGTCCGGCACGCTTATCGGCGGCAACCCGCTCGTCAAGCTTGGCGATCCGCTGCTGGTTGCCAAGACCAAGTAGCCGATCATCATCGCATAAAGGCTCAACCACCCGTGCATCTTTGCCGCATCTGTGTTGTTGTTTTTGCCTATGTAGAGGTTCTGAAACGTTTCTATATAGGCAGCTGAGCATCAACGCAGGTGCGGCTTTTGCGTAGCGAAGCATCGCCCCGCGGCATGTTGTTCAACCGCACGAACCCCCTTCCTTTGTCCGCACAGAGCGCTAGACTGCTAGGTCGACATTGGAGGAAAGATCGATGCAAAACACACCCACGGGCGCCATACATGCCGCGCCTCAACGCAGCCAACGCATCGTCGCGCTCGACGGGCTCCGCGCCCTCGCCATCGTCGGCGTCGTCCTATATCACCTTCGCCCCAGCCGCCTGACCGGCGGTTTTTTGGGCGTTACACTCTTCTTTACGCTGAGTGGCTATCTCGCCACCAAAAGCATTATGCGAGCCACGGCACGCGACGGATTCTCGTACCCGCGCTATATCTGCCGCCGCGTTGCGCGCATGATGCCGCCGATCGTCGTGACCATCGCGCTTACCGCCGTCGCCACCTACATCGCGGCCCCGAGCCTACTCTCCAAGGTGCAACAGGACGCCCTGCCATCGGCACTCTTTTTGAGCAACTGGTTCTACATCTTCCGCAACGTCTCGTATTTCGCCGCCGCGGGGCTCCCCTCGCCGCTCACGCATCTGTGGTTCTGCGCTGTCACTATGCAGTTCTATCTGGTATGGCCGGTCATCCTTATGGCGCTGTGCAGCAAGACCCGCTCGCGCAACACCGCCATCGGCATCACGATTGCATTCGCGCTTGTATCGACGGCAGCGATGGCCCTCATGTTTAGTCCCACCGTCGACACATCGCGCGTCTACTACGGAACCGACGCCCGTGCCGCCGAGCTTCTATGCGGAGCCTTAGCCGCCATCGCCGCGCCGCGTCTGCGCGAGATGCTGAGCGGTGACATCCATACCCCCGGCGCCAACAAGGGCATCTCAAAGGTCAACGCGATTTCTATCGCGTGGCTCGTTGCCGTTATAGCCGGCGCACTCATGCTGACCGGAGAGAGCGCCTGGCTCTACCGCGGCGGCTTTTTGCTGTTTGCCCTCGTCACCGGACTCCTCATCATCTGCGTGCAGAATACGGAGTGCATCGTGCGTCGCCTGTTGTCGGTCAAGCCGCTCGTCTGGCTGGGTCAGCGCTCGTTCTCGGTCTATCTGGTGCACTATCCCCTACTGCTTCTTATGAACCCCGCAACCCGCACCACCCGCATCGCCTGGTGGGAGCAGGTATTACAGCTTGTACTGATCCTTGCGGTAGCCGAGATTTTCTATCGACTAGTCGAACGCCCTTGGTCCCACAAGCCGGCCCAACAGGACAGCACGGCAAGAAAGCACGTCCTCGCGCCCGCCATGGTGCTCCCCGCGCTTGGCGCCGCATGCGTCGCCGCACTTGCCTTCGCGCCGCTTGACTGGGCAGACATCGCCACCGCCCGCGCCGAGCAGCTCCGTCCCGAGCTTGCCCAGAACGCGACCTCGTCCCAGGACAACGGAGCCAACGACAAGGGCGCTGAGCCCGCATCCGGTAAAGATTCCCAGCCCAGTGACACCACATCCGATGACGCCACCAAGCAAAAACCAAAAGAGGGGCCTATCGCCGAAAAGGCCCCCAAGAACTTGGACTGGAAGAGCTTTACCTACGACGAGGCGACCGGGACCTGCGACGCCCGCGTGCTCATGATCGGCGACTCGGTCACTGCGGGCGCACAATCCGGCATTCAGGCGGCGCTTCCCAACGCGTACATCGACGGCGTGGTGAGCCGCCAGTTCTACACCTTCCAGGATGTCTATGCACAGGACAGCGCCAACTACGACCCGAGTGTGGTCATCTGTGCGCTTGGCACCAACGGCCTCATCCGCGACCCCCAGCAGGTACAGGACGTGATTAATGCCGTGGGCGGCAAGCCCATCTACTTTGTGACCGTGCGCGTACCGCTCGAGCTACAGGACCGCAATAACCAGACGATTCGTGACGTCTGCGCCCAAAACGACAACGCCGGCGTCATCGACTGGAACGGCACCTCAGAGGGCCACAGCGAATACCTCGTCGACGACGGCACGCACCTCACCCAGGCGGGAATCGACACCTACGCTGCCCTCATACGCCAAGCCATCTGCGGGCACTAGGCACCGCAAAATCGGCGCTTGCGCGGTGCCCACGTCGCGCCCATACATCACACCCGATGTTTTGCTACGCCCCCACTCGCGGGTTAGAATGGTTAACTGTTTGGAAATAATCCGTACAACCGCTCTGGGAGGATACGTGAACCGCACCAAAATCGCGCAGCTCTATACGCACGCCGAGTCGCTCGGCGGCCAGACCGTCACCGTTGCCGGCTGGGTCAAGTCCGTCCGCGACATGAAGAACTTTGGCTTCGTTACACTCAACGACGGCAGCTGCTTCCGCGACCTGCAGGTCGTCATGAACCGCGAGACACTCGACAACTACGACGAGATCGCCCATCAAAACGTCTCGGCCGCCCTCATCTGCACCGGCACCGTCAAGCTGACCCCCGATGCGCCCCAGCCCTTCGAGCTTTCTGCCACCTCCATCGAGGTCGAGGGCACGAGTGCCCCGGATTACCCGCTGCAGAAGAAGCGCGCAACCGTCGAGTTCCTGCGCACCCAGCAGCACCTGCGCCCGCGCACCAACCTGTTCCGCGCCGTGTTCCGCATCCGCTCTGTCGCGGCTGCCGCCATCCACCGCTTCTTCCAGGAACAGGGCTTTGTCTACGTCAACACCCCCATCATCACCACGAGTGACTGCGAGGGCGCCGGCGAGATGTTCCGCGTGACCACGCTCGACCCCAAAAACCCACCCCTCACCGAGTCCGGCGAGGTCGACTGGAGTCAGGACTTCTTTGGCAAGCATGCGAGCCTCACCGTTTCCGGCCAGCTCAATGCCGAAAACTTTGCCATGGCCTTTGGCGACGTGTACACCTTTGGCCCCACCTTCCGCGCCGAAAACTCCAACACCACGCGCCACGCCGCCGAGTTTTGGATGATTGAGCCCGAAATGGCCTTCGCCGATCTGAACGACTACATGGATAACGCTGAGGCCATGCTCAAGTATGTCCTCAAGGACGTCATGGCCACCTGCCCCGACGAGCTCAATATGCTCAACAAGTTTGTAGACAAGGGTCTGCTCGAGCGCCTGGACCATGTCGCCAACTCCGACTTTGCCCGCGTCACCTATACCGAGGCCGTCGAAATCCTGGAGCAGGCCGTCGCCGCCGGTCACAAGTTTGACTATCCCGTGAGCTGGGGCATTGACCTGCAGACCGAGCACGAGCGTTTCCTGACCGAGGAACACTTTAAGCGCCCGACCTTCGTAACCGACTACCCGGCCGAGATCAAGGCCTTCTACATGCGCATGAACGAGGACGGCAAGACCGTCGCCGCCGCCGACTGCCTGGTTCCCGGTATCGGCGAGATTATCGGCGGCTCCCAGCGCGAGGAGCGCCTGGATCTGCTCGAGGCCCGCATCAAGGACCTGGGTATGAATCCCGAGCAGTACAAGTACTACCTTGACCTGCGCCGCTACGGTTCCTGCAAGCACGCCGGCTACGGTCTGGGCTTCGAGCGCTTGGTGATGTACCTCACCGGCGTGGGCAACATCCGCGACGTCCTGCCGCACCCGCGCACCGTAGGCAACGCCGACTTCTAATCGTCGGGCACTAGCTCGCGTCGCCACGCGCAACGCTCATCGCACAAGCGCCTCTCGGCATCGGCTGAGAGGCGCTTTTTTCAACAGCATCCGTCAAGCTTTTGGCAAGGTTTTGGTCAGTTAGGCAGGGTTGTTGAAAACTCGACCCGCCGTTTGCCGGCAACCATCGACCGTCCAAGGCGCCACGCGTCCTTGGCCAGGCTCCGCGCCCTAGGCTCTGATCTGCCATCACCAAAAAGAAAGGACGTGGGCGCTATGACCGAAGCCGTTGTTGAAAACTACGAGACCACGACCAGGGGCTCCGCCTCGATGGCAGCCTATCGCGCCGTGCGCATCCTGCAGCTTTTGAGCGAGAACACCGGCGAGGACAAGGCGCTGCTTTCCGACGAGCTGGTCGAGCTCCTCGCCCATCCCGACGACCCCGCCCGCATGCCCATCTCGGCGGCACGCCGCAGCATCTATACCTCGATATCCGCACTTCGTCACGCCGGATACGAAATCGACTATAAACGCGGCGTGGGCTATCGGCTCCTCACCCGCCCGCTTGCTGACGAGGAGATCATACGGCTCCACGGCATGGTCATGCGCAACCGATCGACGCCCATAGCCATTCGAAAGAGCATGGCGCAGCACCTGGTCGCCATGGCGAGCGCCGATGTTCGCGGCTACCTCGATATGCCCGAACCGGCACCGGCCACCAACGACGCGCCCGTCAAGACAACGCGTCCGCGCCCCAAGCGTATCGACACGTGCGAGCTCGTCGAACAGGCTATCGACCATGGAACAACTGTCAGCTTTGATATCTCAAACGTCCTGACCCGAGGCGAAACCGAGGTGGTGCGGATGACGGTCCGGCCCTTTGCCATCAGGCAACGCGATGGCGTCTCGTATCTGCTGGGAACGGTCTACGACACCCGAGGCGCCGATGACACCCTGCGCACCGTTGAGGTCAGCCGCATGAGAAACGTCAGCACGCGTTTGCTCGACGGCAAGAAACTCTTTGCCGCGCTAGATGAAGAAGACAGTCCCGCGCCCGCAGCGTAAGCCCCGTTGCCGTCCGTCGTTCCTCAGCACCGCCCATCCGGTTCAGTATTAAAAAACCCGCCAGGTTATTGTAAAAATGGACATCGGCGTTACTATAGTCCCACTTGCACTTTTTCCTAGTGCAGTGTTTCCAGCCATTTTTATACTGGGGGTAATGATATGAAGGACATCACCATCAGCCGCAGGAGCCTTCTTGTCTCCGCTGGCCTGCTCGCGCTCGCCCCGCTCGCCGGATGCGGCGGCAACTCTGGTTCCGGCTCCGCTGCCGCCGGTTCCGACTACACCATCGGCGTTCTGCAGCTCACCGAGCACTCCGCGCTCGATGCCGCCAACGACGGCTTCGTCAAGGCCATCAAGAAGAGCGGTCTCAAGGTCAAGATCGACCAGAAGAACGCCCAGAACGACCAGTCCACGTGTAAGTCCATTGCCGACAAGTTCGTAGGCGACGGCGTCAACCTGATCTATGCCATCGCTACGCCCGCCGCGCAGGCTGCCGCCGGCGCCACCGCTGATATTCCCATTGTTGGCTGCGCCATCACCGACTACGCCGCTTCCGGCCTGGTCCAGGACAACGACAAGCCCGGCACCAACGTCACGGGCGCTTCCGACCTCACCCCGGTCGCCGAGCAGCTCGAGATGATGCAGAAGGTCCTGCCCGACGTTAAGAAGGTCGGCCTGCTCTACTGCACCGCCGAGTCCAACTCCGACGTCCAGATCAAGGCCACCAAGAAGGAACTCGACAAGTTGGGCCTCGAGTACACTGACTTCACCGTCTCGAGCTCCAACGAGATTCAATCCGTCGTCGAGTCTGCCGTGGGCAAAGTCGACGCGCTGTACTCTCCCACCGACAACACCATCGCCGCGGGTGCCTCGCAGGTCGGCCAGATCTGCAAGGAGAACAAGCTCCCCTTCGTGACTGGCGAGGAGGGCATGTGTAAGGCCGGCGGTCTGTTCACCCTCTCCATCAACTATGAGGACCTGGGCTACGCTGCAGGCGAGATGGCCGTCAAGATCTTGAAGGGCGAGGCCAAGCCCGAGGATATGCCGATCAAGCACCTCTCGAGCAAGGACCTGGTCGTCGTCAAAAACGACGAGATGGCCGAGGCTCTGGGTATCGACCTTTCCGCTCTGGACGAATAACGCCATGCGCGATAACGCGTCTAGGGCCCGCACGCGCGCCACAGCTGCGTTATCCAATATCTGAGTCATTGGGGCGAACGCTAAAGACCGGCGTTCGCCCTGCTTGTTTCAGGTAAACAAAACGTCTGTCCACCGCTCTTTTATGCATTGGTACCGCTATTATGGAAAATCACGTGTCCACCCTATCCTAGGAGGTATGAAGCATGCTCATTGCATTGCAGGGCGCCGTTTCGCAGGGCGTCCTCTGGGGCATTATGGTGCTTGGCGTGTTTATCACGTTCCGCCTGCTCGACATCCCCGATATGACCTGCGACGGCAGCTTTGCCCTCGGCGGCTGTGTTTGCGCCGTGCTCATCGTCAACAATAACGTCGACCCCTTGCTCGCCGTGCTGGTCGGCATGTGCGCCGGCGCCATCGCGGGCGCCGTCACGGGCATCTTGACCACCGTCTTTGAGATTCCCGCGATTCTCGCCGGAATCCTGACGCAGATCAGCCTGTGGTCCATCAACCTGCGCATCATGGGCAAATCCAACACGCCCATCCTTGCCAAGGGCACCATCTTCTCATCCGTCAGCCACATGACGGGCCTGCCGCAGTCCACTGTTGCCATTATCCTGGGCATTGTGCTGGCCGTGGCCATCGTCGCCATCCTGTACTGGTTCTTTGGCACCGAGATCGGCTCGGCGCTGCGCGCCACCGGCAACAACGAGTACATGATCCGCGCCCTGGGCGTCAACACCAACTCCACCAAGATGATCGCCCTCGTGCTCTCCAACGCCCTTATCGGCCTTTCGGGTGCGCTCATCTGCCAGAGCCAGAAGTACGCTGACATTGGCATGGGCACCGGCGCCATCGTTATCGGTCTTGCCGCCATTGTTATCGGCGAGGTGCTCGGCCGCCTGCTGCCCGGCGGTCTGACGCAGTTTAGCGTCCGCTTGGCCTCCGCAGTCTTTGGCTCCGTGGTCTACTTCCTCATCCGCGCCATCGTGCTGCAGCTGGGCATGGACGCCAACGACATGAAGCTGCTCTCCGCCGTGATCGTCGCCGTGGCCCTGTGCGTGCCCGTGGTTTGGGAGCGCTATAAGCTCCGCAGCTCCTACACGAAGGGAGATGAGGCAGATGCTTAAGCTCTCGCACGTCAAAAAGACCTTTAACAAGGGCACCGTCACCGAGAAGCGCGCTCTTACCGGCGTCGACCTCACTCTGAATGATGGCGACTTTGTAACCGTGATTGGCGGCAACGGCGCCGGCAAGTCCACGCTGCTCAACATGATCGCCGGCGTGTATCCGCTCGATTCGGGCGTTATCGAGCTCGACGGCAACGATATCTCGCGTCTGAGTGAGTCGCAGCGCGCCAAGTACCTGGGCCGTGTGTTCCAGGACCCCATGCGCGGCACCGCAGCAGACATGCAGATTGCCGAGAACCTGGCTCTCGCCAAGCGTCGCGGTCAGCGCCGCGGTCTTTCGTGGGGCGTCACCAAGGCCGAGAAGGACGAGTACGTTGAGCTGCTCAAACGCCTGGATCTTGGCCTGGACACACGCCTCAACGCCAAGGTCGGTCTGCTCTCGGGCGGCCAGCGCCAGGCACTCACCCTGCTGATGGCCACGCTCACCAAGCCGCGCCTGCTGCTGCTCGACGAGCACACCGCGGCCCTCGATCCCAAAACGGCATCGAAGGTGCTCAATCTGACCGAGGAGATCGTCGACGAGAACCACCTGACCACGCTCATGGTCACGCATAACATGAACGACGCCATCCGTCTGGGCAATCGCCTAATCATGATGCACGAGGGGCACGTGATCTACGACGTGGCCGGCGACGAGAAAAAGTCGCTCACCGTCGCCGACCTGCTCCAGAAGTTCGAGGAGGTTTCGGGCGGCGAGCTCGCCAACGACCGCATGCTGCTGAGCTAACACCTTGGAAAACCACCACAAAGGGGACAGGCACCTTTGTGGTGGTTTTTGTTAACCCTTATATCGAGCACAGAAGCCCGTCTGAATTTGATCGGACGGGCTTTTTGGTGGGTATCATGGTTGGACGATCATTAGGAGGTTTTCCCTACATGGAATTGTTTGAGCCGATTCTTCATTTCTTTACGCAACGATGGGTCCATAACATCATCTGGGCCGGCATCTTGGCCATCGGCACCGCCGTTGCCGCCAAGGTCGCGTCCAAGACCCTGCACCATCTACTCAACCGTGATGACAATCCGCTTCCGTCATCGAGCATCTTCATCAACATCGCGCGCGCCGTTATCTGGATGATCGGCGGCAGCTTTATCCTCGACAACTGCTTTGGCATTAACGCAAACGCCCTCGTCGCCGCTCTTGGCGTCGGCGGCATCGCCATCTCGCTGGGCTTTCAGGACACGCTCTCAAACCTCATCGGCGGCATGCAGGTGACGTTTATGGGCATCATCAAGCCCGGCGACAACATCGAGGTCGGCGGCGTGTCGGGCGTGGTCCAGGACATCACCTGGCGCCATACGACCATCGAAGACGCCTGCGGGCAGACCATCATCGTCCCCAACTCCAACATCTCCAAGAACACGCTCGTGCACTTGATGCCCTTTGGGCGCGTCGCCGTACCCGTCGCGGTCAAAGACACGTCCAAGTGGGCCTCCCTTGACGCGCTGGCAGACGAGCTCACGAGCACCACCAAAACGGCTGTCTCGCCCATCTCGGGCTTTGACAAGGAGCCCTATGTGCTCTTTAGCGAGATCGGCGACTTTGGTATCAAGGGCAAGATCATCTTTATCGTCAGCGACGACAGCACCACCTTCACGGCAGCCGACGCCTGCATCCGCGCCATCGCCCCCATCATCGCCTAAAACCACCACAAAGGGGACAGGCACCTTTGTGGTGGTTTTGCATCGTGGTACCATGGTTGATATCGTTGTTTAAACGACTAAAGGAGCGAATCCATGGAAGAGGCCTATCGTCAAGCACGCAAGCGCGGCGAGCAGGGGCGCCGTCGCGCCATCAGCCAAAGCGAACACCCGTATCTCACGGATCTCGATAGCCTCGTTGCCCAGCTTCCCTGCGGCCAACGCGAGAACATCGGCCTGAGGGACATCCCGCTCGAGATGGTCGTCGGTACGGTTACCAAGGGCCGTCAGTCCGCCTTTTCGTGCAACTTTATGCCGCTACTGCCGTTTAACACCGAATTCGCCCGCAAGTGGTCCAACCTTTACGACATCCAGGTGACCGAAGGCTATCGCGACCCCATCATCGTCACCGAGTTCATGCATCGGTTTTACGTCCAAGAGGGTAACAAGCGCGTCAGCGTCCTCAAATTCCTGGATGCCCCAACGATTTCGGCCAAGGTCACCCGTCTCTACCCCGGCAAGTGGGATTCCGTCGAGAGCCGCCTCTACGGCGAGTTCTGCGCGTTTTGGTACGTCTGCCCCCTGTATGAGATCGAGTTCTCGCGCGAGGGCAGCTACGAGACGCTCGCTAAGATGCTCGGCCAAAACCTGACCGAAAAGTGGCCGCAGAAAAAAGTCGACTACCTGCGCCACACCTTCTTGCTCTTTAAGCGCGCCTACCTTCGCGCCGGCGGCGACCACCTGGACATTACGCCCGCCGACGCCATGCTCGTCTATCTCAACGTGTACAACCAGGACCGCCTGCTGGACACGCCGACGGACATCGTCGTAAACCGCCTGTGCAAGATTTGGCGCGAGCTGGTCATTGCCGGCAAAAGCGACGAGGAGAAGGTCGATCTTGTCGAGGCGCCGCAGCCCAACGAAGAAGAGGCGCCCGCCAAGTCGACCTCCGGCGTGCTCAACTTCTTTATGGGCAAGACCGTCTACTCTGAGGCCAACCCCCTGCGCATCGCCTTTATCCACGAATTCCCCTGCGCCACGTCGAGCTGGGACAGCCTGCACGACCAAGGGCGTCAATATCTCGATGAGCACTTTGGCGGTATCGTGCGCACCGAGGCGCTTGAGGACTGCCACGATCCGGACGCGTTCTACGCTGCGGTAGAGACGGCCGTCAAGCACGGAGACAAGGTAATCTTCTCGACTTCGCACCGCCTGATGGAATACACGCTCAGGGCTGCCGTCGAGTATCCCCAGGTACGGTTCCTCAATTGCTCCATCGGCCTGCCCCATCAAAGTGTTCGCTCGTATTTTGGAAAGATGTACGAGGCAAAGTTCCTGCTGGGCGCCCTTGCGGCAAGCATGGCGGACAACCATCGCATTGGCTACCACGCGTCGGTCTTTGCGTCGGGCGCGCTTAGCGAGATCAACGCCTTTGCGATTGGCGCCTCGCTGCTCGACCCCCGTGCGCAAATTATCCTGACCTGGGGCGATGTGCCCGCCGGAGGCCTTGCCGAGGCCATGTGCCGCGAAGGTGTGAGCGTCATGACCGGCGCTGACATGTCAAAGTCGCTCGAAGACCCTACGGCCTACGGACTCCACCGTCTGGTCGATGACAAAGTCGTCGGCATCGCCATGCCGGTATGGAACTGGGGCCGATACTACGAGCTTATCGTGCGAAGCCTGCTGCATGGCACCTGGGATGAGACCAGTGACGACAGTCAGGTTCGCGCCGTCAACTACTGGTACGGCATGAGCTCGGGCGTTATCGACATTCGCTATGCTCCGGGCCTGCCCTATCAGACGCGCAAACTGGTGCAGCTGCTCCGCAATGGCATCGTAGAGGGTTCCATCAACCCCTTTGGCGGCGAGCTTCATAGCCAAGACGGCGTGGTGCAGATCGAAGGCTTTCCCCCACTGCCGAGCACGCAAATCGTCGAGATGGACTGGCTGGCCGACAACGTGGTAGGCACGATACCGCAGCCCAACGATGAGCCGAAAGTCCGCGCCCTATGAAAATCCTTGCCATAGCCGATACCGAAGAACGATGCCTATGGGAGTGCTTTCGCAAGGAGCGCTTTGAGGGTGTCGACCTGATTTTGTCCGCTGGCGACCTGGACCCGGACTATCTTGAGTTTTTGGTTACGGTCATCAACAAGCCGCTCATCTACGTGCGTGGCAACCACGATGACCGCTACGCACGTCATGCACCGGGCGGCTGTATCTGTGTCGAAGACTCCGTGTACGTGTATCGCGGCGTCCGCATTGCGGGGCTTGGCGGCTCCATGCGCTATCGAGACGGTGCCAATATGTACACCGAGCGCGAGATGACCAAGCGTATGCGCAAGCTGTCCCGCAAAGTGAGGATGGTCGGCGGCTGCGATATCTTGCTCACCCATGCACCCGCCGCCGGCGTGGGCGATCTGGAGGATCTGCCACATCGAGGATTCAAATGCTTTAACACAGCGCTCGAATCCTGGAACCCCGACTACATGGTGCACGGGCATGTGCACCAATGCTATGGTTGCGACTTTCAGCGTAAGCGCCAGCATGCATGCGGGACAACGATCATCAACGCCTGCGGCTATACGCAGTTTGAGCTGGATGAAGCGCGCTACCCCATCCGTGGCTGGCAGGCAGCTTGGCTCAATTCGCAAACCATGCGCCGCGAGCTCAAGCGCCACGAGGCCATCGAGTCCTCAACCGCCAGAACACCCTGGTAACCGCCACAAAGGGGACAGGCACCTTTGTGATGGTTTTGGCCCGAGAAAGCAAGAAACCCGGTCCTGCACGAAGCAGAACCGGGTTTCTTTAGCAATGCTTGCTTTGCTCAGGCAGTAACTGACAGTTACTCAGCCAGGAAGTCGCGCTGGACAGCGGGATCGACCTTGACGCCAGGACCCATGGTGGAAGACACGGAGATGGACTTGACGTACTTGCCCTTAGCAGAAGAGGGCTTGACGCGCAGGATCTCGGTGTACAGGGCAGCGTAGTTCTCGACGAGCTGCTGCTCAGAGAAGGACTTCTTGCCCAGGGGCACGTGGCAGATGCCGTAACGATCGGCGCGATACTCAACGCGGCCGGCCTTGAGCTCGGAGACCATCTTGGCGACGTCCATGGTCACGGTGCCGAGCTTGGGGTTCGGCATGAGGCCACGGGGACCAAGGATCTTACCAATGCGGCCAACCTTGGCCATCATGTTCGGCGTAGCGATAGCAGCGTCGAAGTTGATCTCGCCCTTCTGGATCTGGGCGACGAGCTCGTCGGAACCGATGATGTCGGCGCCGGCAGCCTCGGCCTCGCGGGCCTTCTCGCCCTCGGCGAAGACGGCAACACGAACGGTCTTGCCGGTGCCGTGGGGCAGGGAGATGGAACCACGGATGTTCTGGTCAGCCTTACGAGTATCGATGCCCAGACGGAAGTGGGCCTCGACGGTCTCGTCGAACTTGGCGGTGTCAAGCTCCTTGATGAGCTTGGCAGCCTGAAGGGGGGTGTAGAGCGTGGCGCGGTCGATCTTCTCGGCAGCGGCGTTATAGCTCTTACCATGCTTAGCCATGTGCATTACCTCCTGTGGTTAAACGGGCGTGAGCCCTCCCACATCGTATCGTGTGCCCTATTGCACACATTTAACGGGCGCCCCGGTCAGAGCACCCGTCGTTACCATAAGAAATCGCTACTCAGCGATGGTGACGCCCATGGAGCGGGCGGTACCGGCGATGATCTTCTTGGCGGCATCAATGTCGTTGGCATTGAGGTCCGGCATCTTGATCTCGGCGATCTTGGTGAGCTGCTCCTGGGAGAGCTGACCAACCTTGTCGGCCTGGGGCTTAGCGGAACCAGACTTGAGGTTCAGCTCCTTCTTGATGAGGTGAGCCGCCGGCGGGGTCTTGGTGATGAAGGAGAAGGACTTATCCTCGTAGACAGAAATCTCAACGGGGATGATGTCGCCCTTCTTGTCCTGCGTCTCGGCGTTAAAGGCCTGGCAGAACTGCATGATGTTCACGCCAGCAGCGCCCAGGGCGGGGCCGACGGGAGGAGCGGGGTTAGCTGCACCAGCAGGAATCTGGAGCTTAATGACGTTGGCAACCTTCTTCTCAGCCATGGTCATTCCTTTCGAATCACGAGTGTGAAGTACTTGCTATATCGTAAGCACGCACGTGTTAGAAGCACTCCTGAGATGAGCAGTCACAGAAGAAGCACGCTCGCGCGAACGGACGAAAACTTAAGCGATGACAGCGACCTGATTAAAGTCGAGCTCGACCGGCGTCTCGCGGCCAAAGATCATCAGCGTGACCTTGAGCTTGCCAGCCTCGGTGTTAACCTCGGAGACCTTGCCATCAAAGTCGGTAAGCGGGCCATCGGTGACGCGGACGGACGTGCCGACCTGAATATCAACCGAGGTGCGCTTGGGCGAATCGCCCTTACCGGGACGACGAGTCATCTTGTTGTACTCGTCGCGGGAAAGCGGAGCGGGCTTGCCGTTGCCGCCCAGGAAACCGGTGACGCCAGGCGTGTTACGAACGCACGTCCAAGCATCGTCATCCATCTCCATGCGGACCAGGACATAACCCGGGAAGATCTTAGAATCCTTGGTCTCACGCTTGCCACCCTCTTTAATCTCGGTGACGCGCTCCATAGGAATCTCGATATCAAAGATACGGTCCTGCATGCCCATGGTCTCGATGCGATGCTCGAGATCGGACTTAACGCGGTTCTCGTATCCAGAGTAAGTGTGAACGACGTACCAACGCTTAGACATGGTTTAGCCCCTCAATCCAGAGAACAGAGCAAGAGCCTCGCCAAAGCCAGCATCGAGCAGAGCGATGACGACGCCGACGACGACCAGAGAAGCGCAAACGACGACCGAGTAGTTCACGAGCTCCTTTTTATCGGGCCACGTGACACGCTTCATCTCGGACTTGACCGAAGCGAAATACTTCTTGGTGCGGGCGAAGAAACCAGGCTTCTCGTTCTTCTTGGACTTCGCAGCCTTCTCGTTCTTCTTGGCAACGGCCTTCTTGGCCTCAACCTTGGAGTTGGCGGCAGCGTTATTGGCAGGCGCCTGCTGCTGAGCCTTCTTCTTGTTCTTCTTGTTGGCCATTTGGGTTACCTCCGCGCAATGCGCTTATACATGAGTAAACCGTAAGCCCCCAAGTGGGAGCTTACGGAATAATGACTGGCACGCCAGGAAGGACTCGAACCCTCAACACTCGGTTTTGGAGACCGATGCTCTACCAATTGAACTACTGGCGTATGTGACTAGAGACTAGCGAGTCTCTTTGTGCAGCGTGTGGTGACGGCACCAGGGGCAATACTTCTTGATCTCCATACGATCAGGCATGGTCGACTTGTTCTTGGTGGTCGTATAGTTGCGGCGCTTGCACTCAGTGCACGCAAGAGTAACTAGAGTACGCATGTATCCTGAACCTTTCATTTCCGCCCCGTACGGGCACGAGTTGTTACTTTATCAGCTCCACGTAAGTGCTGTCAATGAAAACCTCGAGTCAATTGGTTCTCGGTGGATCCATTCATATTTGGAACACATCAATGAAGCCATCGAGAGCTAATCGACGGTGCATCCAGGACCATTATCGATCCTCTCGACACCAGCAACGGCTCAACATCCATTGCAGAAAAGAACCCGGCACCCATATAAGTGCCGGGTTCTCTAAGTCAGCTATATCAAAGAGCTAATTTACTCAATGATCGTGGAGACGATGCCCGAACCGACGGTGTGGCCGCCCTCGCGGATAGCGAAGCGCAGGCCCTCCTCCATGGCGATCGGGTGGATGAGGTCGCCCTCGATGGTGATGTGGTCACCAGGCATAGCCATCTCGGTGCCCTCGGGGAGCTTGACCGTACCGGTAACGTCGGTGGTACGGAAGTAGAACTGAGGACGATAACCATCGAAGAACGGGGTATGACGGCCGCCCTCCTCCTTGGTCAGAACGTAGATCTCACCGGTGAACTTGGTGTGCGGGGTAACCGAACCGGGCTTGCAGAGAACCTGGCCGCGCTCGATGTCCTCGCGCTTGATGCCGCGGAGCAGCAGACCGACGTTGTCGCCAGCCTCGCAGAAGTCCATGGACTTACGGAACATCTCGATACCGGTAACGACGGTGTTCTGGGTATCCTTGATGCCGACGATCTCGACGGGCTCGTTGAGCTTGAGCTCACCGCGCTCGACACGGCCGGTAGCAACGGTACCACGGCCGGAGATGGTCATAACGTCCTCAACGGCCATCAGGAACGGGAGGTCGTTGTTACGAGCAGGCGTCGGGATGTACTCGTCGACAGCGTTCATGAGCTCGCGAATGGCGTCCATCCACTTGGCGTCGCCCTCGAGAGCGCCCAGAGCGGAACCACGGATGACGGGGATGTCGTCGCCGGGGAAATCGTACTCGGAGAGGAGCTCACGGGTCTCCATCTCGACGAGGTCGATGAGCTCGTCATCGTCGACCATGTCGCACTTGTTCAGGAAGACGACGATGTAGGGAACGCCGACCTGACGGGCGAGCAGGATGTGCTCGCGGGTCTGAGCCATGGGGCCGTCGGTAGCGGCGATGACCAGGATAGCGCCGTCCATCTGAGCAGCACCGGAAATCATGTTCTTGACGTAGTCAGCGTGGCCCGGGCAGTCAACGTGAGCGTAGTGACGGGCAGCAGTCTCGTACTCGACGTGGGAGACGGAGATCGTAATGCCGCGCTCGCGCTCCTCGGGAGCCTTGTCGATGTTCTCGAACGCAGTGAAGTCAGCCTTGCAGCCCTCGGTCTCGGAGAGAACCTTGGTGATGGCAGCGGTCAGCGTGGTCTTGCCGTGGTCGACGTGACCAATGGTGCCGATGTTAACATGCGGCTTAGTGCGCTCAAACTTCTCTTTGGCCATAAAGCCCTCCTCTAAACAGGTCGTCCCCGGACGGGACTTTGCCTTTATACCATAGTGGCCTCTCAACATACTATTGAGAAGCCACCGTGTTACCTATGGTAGCGGTGACTGGATTCGAACCAGTGACGCCACGGGTATGAACCGTGTGCTCTAACCAACTGAGCTACACCGCCGGATGGAGCCTGCAACCAGACTTGAACTGGTGACCTCTTCGTTACCAACGAAGTGCTCTACCGACTGAGCTATACAGGCACTTGACGGGTGGGAGCTATAGGATTCGAACCTATGTAGGCAGAGCCAACGGGTTTACAGCCCGTCCCCATTAACCACTCGGGCAAACTCCCAATCGTTCAAGTATCCGCAGGTCCTTTGGTCTTTTGGACCGCCGCCCCCGCGAACGAAAAAGATAATACGATGCAACCTTGGGGGCTGTCAACGAAAACCTCTAGATACACGGTGCCGGGCGTATCTATATAGCCGTGAACTGCGGTTTTGTTGAGTTTGGATGTGAAGGACGGTGGTTTTGGATACAGCGGTGACGTTTCCCAAGGTAACACTTTGGTGTAGTGGAGTACACCTTCAGGATCGAACTTCGATAACAGCCTATTTGCACCTATATATAGGTCGAGATCGGGCTTCCGTTGCAGATTCGAGCGTGGATTTTCTCCCGTTTGAAATCGAGCGTGGATGATCTCCCACTATTGGCGTGCCGCTGGGCCCAAAGTAGCAGATTATCCACGCTCATTCTCCAGGCGGGAGATTTTCCACGCTCGTGCGTCCGAATATCCACGCTCGATGACGATGACCAACCTCGCCCCGGCTTCTGTCTCGATCTGTAACAGTAAGAGGGTTATTCCTCCTCTATCTGTTACAGATCGAGATGTTTCCCTGGCGGCTTGTCTGTTTATCTAAATCTATAACAGCAAGAACGGCTTTCAGCCTCTTCGTGTTACAGATCGAGATGTTATCGACCATCCCTTGGCATTGTCTCGATCTGTAACTATAAGGAGGGTTTTCAGCCCGCCCGTGTTACAGATCGAGACAAACCTGAAGCATGGTTGGTGCCAAACCCGCTGACTTATCGACAAAAAAGAAACGGGCTCTGTCCCACAGGGGAACAGAGCCCGAAACTCTCATGGAGCCAGTGACAGGAATCGAACCTGCAACCCACTGATTACAAATCAGTTGCGCTACCGTTGCGCCACACTGGCACACTTGGCGCTTTCGCGCGAAGCCAGTTAAGAATAAAGGAATTACGGACGGGGCGCAACAGACCCTTCGACCGACCACATCTCAAAACTATTCGCCAGAACGAATAGTTTTATCCGTTCGCCAAAACCAAAAACTATTCGTTTTGGCGACGGCAACCCACAGTCCATTGATTACAAATCAACGGGCCGGCCAATTGGGAAACGGGTCTCTATGGATAATCCCCTACCGTCCGCGCAACGCCTTGAGCTTGGCCAGGGCATCGGGGCTCAGGCGACTGCCCAGAGTCATCTTGATCTGCGGAGCTTCCTCTGCCTCGTGAACGTCGTTATCGATCTGTTTGATCTCGTCCACCAGCATACGGCTCGAGATGCGCGTGACGCCCTTGCCCATGACGACGGCCTGGATCGTGCCGTCGCTCGACACCACGGAGCACGCGCGGCCTTCCTCGCGCGCCTCGATGCAGAGCTTCTGCACCACGGTATCGGCAGAGACGCCCGTCGGCGAAAACTCAATGCGCACGCCGCGGGCCGGTAGGTTGGGGCGCTCGCTGGAGATGTTGCCCGCGCCGTCGAACACGATCACGGCCTCGTAACGGCCCTGGGCAAACGCCGCGACATCGTTGATAAGCGCAGTACGAGCCATATCGTGGACGTCACTGGAATATGGATCGTCGGAATGGTCGTAGACGAGCTTTTCGTAGCGCGGCGTGCAGTGAATCACGTTGTAGCCGTCGACCACCAACAGCTCGGGCTTATTGGAGTGCACCGTCGAGACCGGGTCGGCGATGGCCTGCGCAAACGCATTGCCGCCCACGCCATAGGTCGCGGCCGAAACAATCGGCTTGGCCGAGCCTTCGCCAAAGCGCTTGGCCTTGGACTTGGCACGGTTCTTTTTGGACATGCGCTACTCCTCCCCCATGAGCTCGCCGGCGTTGCGGCGCAGCCACTCAAAGCACAGCGCGGTGGTCGCCTGGGCCACGTTGAGACTCTCGGTCATGCCGCGCTGGGGAAGCTTGGTCAAAAAGTCGCATTTCTCGAGCACCAGGCGCGAGATGCCGTCGCCCTCGGAGCCCATGACGAGCGCAACGCGGCCCTCGAAGGGAGCATCCCAGCAGCTGCCCTCGGCGTGCTCGGAAGCACCGCCCACCCAAAAGCCGGCGGCCTTGAGGTCGTCAAGCGCTCGGGCAATGTTGGGAACCTGCGCGATGGGCAGATGCATGACGGCGCCGGCAGAAGTCTTGTAGCTGCCAACGGTCACACCGGCGGCGCGCTTATTGGCAATGATGACACCCGCCGCGCCCACGACCTCGGCGGAGCGCACGATCGCACCAAAGTTGCCATCGTCGGTCACATGGTCGAGCACGACGACGAGCGCCGGTCCGTCACCCGCGCGGTCGAGAATATCGGCGACATCAGCATAGGGGAAATTGCCCACCTCGAGCGCAATGCCCTGGTGAGCGCCATGGCTCGACAGCGCATCGAGCTGCGCGCGCGGCACATACTTAATGCGGACGCCCGCGGCGTTGAGGTCATCGATCAGACGAGACAGGGCGGCATCGCGCTCCCCGCCCTCGGCGATGAGCGCGCACTTGACGGGAAAGCCGGTGCGCAGGGCCTCGGCGGCAGCACGGCGACCTTCGATAAACTCGCCCTTGGGGACCTGAACGTTGTCGCGGTTGCGATCTCGCTGCAGACGCGCAGCCTGGGCTTGGGATCGCTCGCGCTGGCTCTTGGGAGTGGCAGCGCGGTCGTTGCGGCGAATCGGACGCGAGCCAGAAGCAGCCTGTTTGCCACCACGAGGCGCACGCTTACGATTGTCGGCCATAGGACGGACTCCTTAAAAACATTTTTCAACCAAGACAAAAGAAGCGACCGCTTAAGACGAATAGCCCAAGCGGTCGGTACGGGTTTTCCAAGTGTCCGAGATAGCCGTGAAAGAGGAGCGACGCGTACTTGAGTACGCGAGCGACGGTTTGAACGGCAAGGTCGGGTGCTTGGGAAACCCGCAGGGATTAGAGAGATTTGATACGGGTGCCGGCTGCAGTATCTTCAATCGTCAACCCGAGGTCCTTGAGCTGATCGCGGATGGCGTCTGCCAGATCCCAGTTCTTGGCGGCGCGGGCCTCGGCACGAGCCTCGAGAATCTTGGCAGCGGCCTCATCCACGTCGTCACCAATGTAGGCAACCAAACCGGCGGCAACGCCCAGCAGGCCCAGCGGCAGCTCGACTTTGGGCTCGGGAAGCTCAACGCCAAACGTATCGAGCAGCTCGACCAGCGTATCGGCGGCGGCAAGCGCGGCGGCCTTGTCGGCAGCGTCGCCCGCCTGCTCCAGGTACTGGTTGCACTCGGTCACAAAGCCAAAGACGGCACCCATGGCACCGGCGGTGTTAAAGTCGTCGTCCATGCACTCCTTAAAGGTGGCACGGGTCTCGGCGGCCTTGGCGGCAAACGCCTCGGATGCTGCCTCATCGGCATCGGCCGTCGCATGGTTCGCGGCCCAGCGCAGGTTCTCGACCGTACCGGCGATACGCGTGAGCGAGTTCTCGGCACCCTCCAGGCGCTCCCAAGAAAAGTCGAGCGGCGAGCGATAGCTCGTCTGCAGCATCAGCAGGCGCAGGGCGGCAGCGGAGTGCTGCTCGAGGACCTCGGCCAGCGTAAAGAAGTTTCCGAGCGACTTGGACATCTTCTCGCCGTCGACCAGCAGCATGCCCGTGTGCATCCAGGTGTTGGAGAAGCCCTGGTGCCAGGCGCAGGTGGCCTGGGCGCACTCGTTCTCGTGATGCGGGAAGGCAAGGTCGGAGCCGCCGCCGTGGATGTCGATCGGGGTGCCCAGGTAGCGATGCACCATGGCGGCGCACTCGGTGTGCCAACCGGGACGGCCTTCGCCCCAGGGGCTCGGCCAGCTGGGTTCGCCGGGCTTAGCGGCCTTCCACAGGGCAAAGTCGAGCGGGTCGTTCTTGTCCTCGTTCTCCTCGATGCGCGCGCCAACCATAAGGTCGTCGATGTTGCGGCCCGAGACCTGACCATAGTTGGGATCGCTGCGCACGGCAAAGTACACATCGCCGTTATCGGCTGCGTAAGCGTGGCCCTGCTCGATAAGCGTCTTGATCATAGCGATCATGGGGCCGATCTCCTTGGTGGCGCGGGGGCGCACATCGGGATCGAGCACGTTGGCGGCGCGCATGACGCCGATGAACTTGTCGGAGAACTCCGTCGCGACCTCGGCGGCCGTACGGCCCTGCTCGTTGGCGCGCTTGATGATCTTGTCATCGACATCGGTGAGGTTCTGGGCGAACGTGACCTCGTAGCCGCTCGCGATGAGCCAGCGACGAATCACGTCAAAGCTGATGAACGTGCGGGCATTGCCGATGTGGATGTTGTCGTAGACCGTGGGGCCGCACACGTACATGCGGACCTTGCCGGACTCGATGGGCTGGAACTCTTCCTTTTTATGGGTAGCGCTGTTGTAGATACGCATTCGTTACTCCTTAACGGTTTTCTGTAGCAGGCAGACGGCCCAGGCGCCAATTCCCTCGCCTTGGCCTTCCCAACCGAGCTTTTCGGTCGTGGTGGCGGCGACGCCCACGTTTTCCACGTCGACGCCCAGGGCATGGGCAAGGTTGGCGCGCATGGCATCGCGGTGCGGAGTGATCTTGGGTTGCTGACAGGCAATGGTGCAATCGGCATCGACAAACTCAAAGCCCAGCTCGCGCGCATAGTCCATCACGCGAGCGAGCAGCACCATCGAATCGGCACCCTCGTAGGCAGGATCGGTATCGGGGAATAGCCTGCCGATATCTCCCCCGCGGCAGGCGCCCAGAATGGCGTCGGCCAAGGCGTGCGCGAGCACATCGGCATCCGAGTGGCCCAGCAGGCCGCGCTCGTAGGGGATGTCGACCCCGCCGATGATACATCGACGCCCCTCCACCAAACGGTGGACGTCGTAGCCATGGCCAATGCGCAGGTTACTGAACATGGGGAAGGTCCTCTCCCTCGGCCATGCGGCCAAGCAGAATCGCGGTTACGGGACGCAGGTCCTCGGGCACCGTCACCTTAAGGTTATCGCGCGGGCTCTGGACGCAGCGGACGCGCCCACCTATGCGCTCGACCAGTGACGAATCGTCCGTGCCGATAAAGCCCTCGGCAATCGCCGCGGCATGGGCGCGCTTCATGGCGTCGACACTAAAAATCTGCGGCGTCTGCGCGGCCCAGTACAGCTCGCGCGGCGGCGTCTCGACGATGTTGTCGCCATCGACGATTTTGAGTGTGTCGATGGCAGGCTGGCCGCACACGACACCGTCGAGGGCACGGTCGCTCACGAGCACGTCGATAGCGTGGTCGATAGCCTCGGTCGTAATGAGCGGACGGGCGCCATCGTGGATGGCGACATATTCGAAACCCGCCGGCACCGCGTGCACGCCGGCGCGGGTGGAATCCTGGCGGGTCTCGCCGGCATCGGCAAAGCTGATGGGCGTGCTATACGAATACGGGCTGATGGCCAGGCGGCGCATCTCGGCACGACGCTCGGCAGGGCAAACCACGACGATGTGGCCGACCTTATTGCTACGGTCAAATGCGCGGATGGACCAGCTCATAAGCGGACGGCCCGCTACATTGACGAGCTGCTTACCACCGGGGTTACCAAAGCGCTGGCCGCTGCCACCGGCAACGACCACGGCGCATACGGGCGCCATTATGCGTTCCCCTGTTTGGTGCCCTTCATGCGGTACAGGGAGTCCGCAAGAATGGCAGGGTTGTTGACGCCAAAGTCGCCCAGGCGCTCCGGATCTTCGCTGATATCGTCCATGAGCTCCTGCAGCGATCCATACTCGTCGACGATCTTCTCGGCCACACCGTCGCGCACGACGGACACGCGCGAAAGCGTGCGCAGGCCCAGCGGTGTCATGACGGAGTCCTCGTCCAGGTCGTCGTAACTCAGAACCGCCGCCACATGCTGCGGGTCGGACAAGTCCTTGGGCGTCATACGGCTCAGGTTGGCGCGGATCTTTTCGGCATTGGCCTCGGAGGAATCGCTCGCATAGTCGCGAATCATCAGGTCGTACTCGGTATCCATGCTGGAGCCGGCGAGCTGCTCGAGCTGCATCTGCACGAGCTTGCCCTGGTTGCCCAGCTTGACAATGCAATCCTTAAGCTCGGTCTTTGCCTGCTGCATGATCTCGAAGCTCGAGAAAA
>CABQHZ010000017.1 GCA_902464175.1 uncultured Collinsella sp.
AGACGTTCCTGCCGTCCTCGAGGTAGCCCTCCTGGTCGAAGTGCACGATCTCGATCTTCTCGGTCTCCTTCATTCCCGCTCCTTTCACGAGCAGTTTGAATTGTTGCACAGGCGCGAACGGGCTTGCCGTCCCATTCGCCCCGCTTTACCTTGCGGTCATCTTGGCCACAAACTCAACAATTCAAAGGTTCTTAATACCAGTGAACGATTACAGGTTAGCCGTTTTTAATACCGATTTTTCGATTTCATCCTTCCCTCTCGGTAGACGGTCAGTTTTGGCCGCTCATCGGTCAAGCGGCACATATCCTCAAAAAACGAGCGCCCCCGCCGTGCGCGAGGACGCTCTCAACGCTAATAGTTGTAGGTATAGCCGCCGGCATCACCGCGGGTAAAGGACTTGGCGTACTCGATGACCTGTCCGCTCGCATCGTAGGTCAAGCATTCCAGCACGAGTGCCAAATCGCCTGCCTCAAGATCGAGCAGGCTCGCGTCGCGCGCGCCCAGCGCCTCAATATCGAGCTTCTCGATCGACTTGTCCGGCTTTCGACCGAGCATGTCGTATGTCTCGTACAGACTGAAGACCGAAATATCGACATCCTCGATACCCGGGAACAGCAGGCACGGAATCAGCGTCATCTCGATCGACACGGGCTCGCCGTCGATGCAGTTAAGGCGGCGCACCGAGTAGAGCAGGTCGTCCTCGGCAATGCCAAACAGGTCGGCATAGTACGGCCCGGCGTAGCGCTTGGAGCGTGCCAGGATGCGCACGGACGGCGTCGCGCCCGAAGCCAAGACCGTCTGACGGAAGCCGCCCTTGCGAACATGTTCGTCAAACCACTTGTGCCCCACAAAGGCGCCCTTGCCCTGCACGCGACGGATCTGGCCGCTCTTGACTAGCTCGTCCATAGCGCTGCGGATCGTCAGGCGCGTGGTGCCAAACTCCTCGGCAAGCTCGTTTTCGGACGGAATCATCGAACCCGTTGGATAGTCACCGCGTTCGATTCGCTCCGCAATACAACGGCGAATTTGCTTGTAGACCGGCAGGCCCTCTACTGCTTCAGCCATTCGACACCCACCTTCGTCGCAACGCCGTTCGCCTCACCGTTATCGACAAACCGATACTTGGTAGGCAGAATCACCGCCTTGCAGTACTCGACAAAACCATTGTTCTCGTCGCGCTCGTGCGAAGCCTTGTAGAACACCGGCGTGCCCTCCTGGGCATCCAACAGCTTGGCCTCGTCGGCGTTCAGGCGGCTGATGGAGATATGCTCCTTGCCATGCGTTACGTGAACGTTGCCCTCTTTGAGCAAAACGTCGTAGAGGCTCTCCTGCTCAAAATCGTGATCGGGAAGCGATGGGCACAAAGACAGGTTGACGTAAGCCGTCTCGATTGACGCCGGGGAACCATTGACCACGCGCACGCGCCGCATGCAAAAGAGCGGCAAACCCAGATCGATCTGGGCCTTTTGGGCCATATCGATATCGGCATACACGACCTTGGACCAGACCAGACGTACGGTCGACTTTGAGCCGACCCTCTCGACAGCCTGGGTATAGTTCCACGTTTCCTGGAAGATGTTCAGCGGCTTGGGAGGGCACACATAGGTGCCCGAGCCACGACGGCTTTCCAGGGTTCCGCACGAGATAAGGCGAATAATGGCAGCGCGCAGCGCCGTGCGCGAAACGCCCAGCTCCTCGCAGAGCACACGCTCGGCGGGCAGCCGATCGCCACCTTGCAAGTTATAGTGTTTGATATACCAAAGAATGCCCTCAAAGGCGCGATCTTTGGGCGGAATCGCATATGGTTCGCTCGACATGGGCAAGGCTCCTCAACCGCTTGATGCTGCGGGCATCATTTCTCCGAACACCCCATGGCGTCGAAGGCTTCCTTAATCTGTTCCGCAACGTTCCGATACGACCGATATAGGCCGGAGTCTCGCTTGACTTCGCCCGCGGTCACCGGAATCTCAAGCTTCGAAATCTCATCCTCGCCGGTTTGCACGGCAACGATGACACCCATACCAAGGCACATATTACGCTTGGCGGCGTTATTTTTGGTAGCCTGAGCTGGATTAATCAGAATCTGCTGAGCGAGCTCACGATTGCTGAGCTCTGGCACATCCTCGGGATTTCCGGTCTCGACGATCTCGCATTGCAGCACATCCGCATAGTCAAAGATCTTTGGCTCGGCACCGCGCTGATGCACAGCCCACTTGCGACGCGTGGCATCCTGGTAGATAGCCGGCAAAAACGTAAACCGCGGCGGGTCCAAAATCGTATCCGTGATGGTAAACACATCGGGATCAAAGGCATCCTGCGGGTTTTTCTTCTTGAACAGTCCCATATCAGCCTCCCGTACTAGCATTAAACAACTCAAGCTGAATATAGCACCAATTTCAAGCTATTGCTTTAGCGCATCGGCGCATGGCGCCTTTAGCTCGCTCAGCGGGGTAATACGGGCGAGGGCCGGGGAGACATACTTTGTTTTGAGAAGTGGGCTTCGCGAACTTCTCAAAACAAGACAGGCTCCCCGGCCCCGGCGATGTGTTTCGGGCTGGCCAAAGTCAGATGCGCGGTCTCCGGGGCAGCATCAGCAAAGTCCCCATTACATAAAAAAGAATCAGCCCCCGCATATCGAAACGGTCGAGAGGGCCGCCTCCGGGCGGGTTGCCTTGGTCTGAGAAGTTCGCGAAGCCCACTTCTCAGACCAAGGCAACCCGCCCGGAGGCGGCCCCAGCGCGAGACCGTCCCGGATGCCTATCCGCAAAACATCGTTACCAATGGGATGGTCAAAATGGAGCAGATGATCGATAGGAAGGTGCACTGCATCATGGGGCGTGCGTCTTTGCCGTATTGGAGGCAGTACAGTGTGCCGTTGCTGCCTACCGGCATTGCCATCTCGAGTACGAGCGTCGTGATAAACATGGGCGTCATGCCTGGCCACACGCGGGCCACGGCAAGGCACGCCACGGGCACAATAACCAAACGAAACGCCACGGCGACATAGGCGCGCCAGTTGGTGAGCATTTCGAGCGGACGATACTTGGCGATAGACGATCCCATGAGCAACAATGCCGCTGGAGTGGTCATGGTGCCAACGATGGAAATCGAGTCGCCCAACACGCCCCAATCGGTCCATCCGGTTAGCACGATCCCAAGCACAACAGCACTTGCAATGAGACCAGGACTCTTGCAGCAGGCGGCAATATTGCGCATCTGCTTTTTAAGGCCGCCATCCATTCCGCTAAATAACATGGCACCGACGGTAAACATAAGAAGGTTTAGGGGGATAAGCGCAATCGATGCATACAACAGCGCTTGTTTTCCCAACACCGCCGAAATAACCGGAAAACCGATAAACCCGGCATTACCGAAAAGCACGGCGAAGCGATACGAGCATTCTGTCCCTTTGGGAACGCGAAGAGCAGCGGTGACAGCAAACGCGATAACGGTCGCCACCACATACATCACAAAGGACAGACCCATGAGCGAAAACGTCTCGGCAATGCTCGGAAGCTTCACATCATCGCCCAGCGCTGACGAAAGCACCAAGCACGGTAGCGCCACCTGCAACAGCAGATGCGACAGCTCGCGCTCGAACTCCGCTTTCATAAACCCCAGCTTGGCGATACACCACCCCAACAAAATAGGCAGCGAAACCGTCAACATCTGAAGCGCCACACTCGTAAAGCTCATGCTTCCCCCTTATCTATTCCACGAGGGCCGGGGCGCCTGCTTTGTTTTGAGAAGTGGGCTTCGCGAACTTCTCAAAACAAGACAGGCGCCCCGGCCCCGGCGATATATCACTGGCTGACCATAGTTATATGCACAGTATCCAAGGTAGCGTCAGCAAAGTCCCCATTACTTTAAAAAGTATCAGCCCCCGCATATCGAAACGGTCGAGAGGGCCTTGCCCGGCGCGAGACCGTCCCGGATGCCTATCTACTCGTTGTCGCCGGCAGTTAGCTGCGTTGCGGAGAGCGCGCCATCGGCAGCGGTTGCGGCTGCGGCGTCGGGCCAGACCCAGTCGGTAAAGGCCGGGTGATCGTAGCCCTCATCGCACGCGAACTCGAAGGCCTCGGTGCGGAATGCCTCCCACTTATCAATCTGCTCGGCAAACTTATCGGCATCGACCAGGCGCAGCACGTCGGCGGCCAGTGCCCAGCGGTCCATGTTGTTCAGGCGCAGCATGTCGAACGGCGTTGTCGTGGAGCCTTTCTCCTCGTAGCCGTGGACGCGGAAGGCATCGTGGCCGGGGCGGTTCCAAATCAGACGGCGAATCGTGCCGGCATAAGCGTGGAACGCGAAGAGGACGGGCTTCTCGCCGCAGCCGAACAGCTCAGCCCAGCGCTCGTCGCTGAGAGCCTGGTCGTTCTCGCAGACGTTCTGGATCTTGAGCAGGTCGACCACGTTGACGAACCATACCTTGATGCCCAGCTCGCGCAGCATGTCGGTTGCAGCCAGAGCCTCAAGCGTCGGCACGTCACCACAGGTGGCGACCACGACGTCGGCCTCGGCGAGCGAATCGGCGGTCGATGCCCACTCCCAGGTCGCAACGCCCTCGGCGAGCTCCGCCTTGGCCTCGTCGACCGTCTGGAAGGTCGGAGCAGGCTGCTTGCCGCAGAAGATGGCGTTGACGCAGTCAGTGGACTGGTAGACGCGCTCGGCCACGGCGAGAGCCATGTTGGCGTCGGCCGGATAGTAGGCGTTTACGATGTGCGTGTCGTTGGCCTTGTTGAGCAGCAGGTCGATAAAGCCGGGGTCCTGATGCGAGAAGCCGTTGTGGTCCTGACGCCAGACGTGGCTCGACAGCAAAATGTTAAGGCCGCTGATGGGGGCACGCCACGGAATCTCGCGCTTGGTAGCCTCGAGCCACTTGCAGTGCTGGTTGACCATGGAGTCGACCACATGGACAAAGCTCTCGTAGGAGCTCCACACGCCGGAACGGCCAGTGAGCACGTAGGCCTCGAGGAAGCCCTCGCATTGGTGCTCGGACAGCTGCTCGACGACCTTACCGGAGCCTGCCAGCAGCTCATCGTTGGCCTCGTCCTCGTAGAAGCCGGCGTCCCACTGCTTCTTGGTCACCTTGTAGGCAGCCTGCAGGCGGTTGGACGCGGTCTCGTCGGGACCGAAGATGCGGAAATCGTCCATGTTCTTGGCCAGAACGTCGGCAGTGTACTCACCAAAGACGCGGGCGGCCTCGGTGGAACCCCAGCCATGACCCTTAGTTGCGACGGGGACCTCGTGGGCATGAATATCGGGCAGTTCGAGCTCGCGGCGCACCTTGCCGCCGTTCGCGTTGGGGTTGGCGCCGATGCGCAGCTCGCCGGTCGGCATAAAGGCCGTCACCTCGGGGCGCACCTGGCCCTCGGGCGTAAAGAGTTCCTCGGGCTTGTAGGAACGCAGCCACTCGCGCAGCACGCGGAAGTGCTCGTGGGTATCCTTGGCACTCGCCAGCGGCACCTGATGCGCGCGCCAGGAGTCCTCGGTCTTCTTGCCGTCGATGTGCTTGGGGCAAGTCCAGCCCTTGGGCGTACGGAACACAATCATGGGGTAGGCCGGGCGGACCACGGTCTCGCCTGAGGCGGCCTGGGCCTGCGCGGTGGCCTTGATGTCACAGATCTCGTCAAAGACCTGCTCAAACAGGGCAGCGAAACGCGCATGAATGCTTGCGTGGCTCTCGTCGTCAAAGCCGGCGACAAAGAAGTGCGGCTTATAGCCCATACCCTCAAAGAACTTGGTGAGCTCCTCGTCGGACACGCGGGCGAGGATGGTGGGGTTGGCGATCTTGTAGCCGTTGAGGTGCAGGATCGGCAGGACGATACCGTCGGTTGCCGGGTTCACGAGCTTGTTGGACTGCCAAGAGGTGGCAAGCGGACCGGTCTCGGACTCGCCGTCGCCCACCACGGCCACGGCCAGCAGGCTCGGATTGTCCATGACGGCGCCGTAAGCGTGGCTGAGCGTGTAGCCGAGCTCGCCGCCCTCGTGGATGGAGCCGGGCGTCTCGGGCGCAAAGTGGCTCGGAATGCCGCCGGGGTAGGAGAACTGGCGGAAGAACTTCTGCAGGCCGGCCTCGTCATCGGTGATGTCGGGACGAATCTCGCGGTAGGTGCCGTCGAGCAGCGACTGGGCGGTACCGGCGGGACCGCCGTGACCAGGCCCCATCAGGAAGATAGCGTTCTGGTTGTGATCGGCGATGAGGCGATTGACGTGGCCGAACAGGAAGTTAATGCCGGGCGTGGTGCCCCAGTGGCCAACCAGGCGGTGTTTAACGTCCGGACGACCAAAATCGCGCACCTCACCGGTTTTCTCATCAACAAAGTCGGGGCGCATTAGCGGGTTAGAGCGAAGGTAGATCTGACCGACGGACAGATAGTTCGATGCGCGCCAATACAGGTCGACGCCCTCAAGCTCGGAAGCCGGCACCTCGTGGCCCAGCTTTTGCCACGGCGTCCCCAGTGTTTTAGCCATTGTTTATGTCCCTTCGCTGTGCGGTCACCCTCCAATACGGCAACCTTTCGTTGGGACCAGTATATTTGCTAAAACGTTTTATCATGGTGAAAAAACGTTTTAGCACCCTTATCAATCCCATCGATTAGCAAAACGCGACATTCACCTGCGGCATTGCCCGTCACAGGTGCTCCACATTCGGTCTCTGCAAATTGATAAACGTGTTTAGTTGTGTTTAGTAAGCTCGAGCACGCTGCCCTTAACGATAAGCTCCGGCTCCAGAACGACCTCTTCGGCACGCCTGCCGCCCCTACCGGCAAGACGCTTGGACATGCAGCCAAAAGCATGCTCCGCAAGGACACCAGGGTCCTGCTCAATCGCGGTCAGCGCCGGCTCAAAGAGAACGTCGGCCGCCGAGTTGTCATAGCTCACCACCGAGATATCGCCCGGGATGCTCTTCCCCATCTCGTGCAAGCGCTTGAGCAAACCGAGGGCAATGTTATCCGAGCTTGCGAACACGGCAGTGGCGTCAGTTGCGAGCACCGCCTCCGAGGCCTCGTATGCACTCGGAATGTAGTACTCGCTTTCAAACTCCAAACGCGCGTCGATCGGCAGGCCAACCTCACGCAGCGCGCGCTCATAGCCGGCAAGTCGCTTGCGACCCGTATTGGAACGGCGTGCGTTAACCAAGCAGGCGATGCGACGGTGGCCTTGCTCGATCAGATAGCGGGTGGCCATGTAGCCACCCATCTCGTGATCGAACATCACCTTGTCGCACTCGAGCCCCTCAATGGCGCGGTCGACCATCACGGCCGGGATGGGCAGATGGCTGACCTCTTCGCGCAGGGCGCGGTCGTCGGAAAACTCATCTCCCACGACCAGGAACACGCCGTCGACGCCGCGCGTCACCAGCTGGCGCAACAGCTCCAGATCGTCCTCGGCACTTCCGCCCGAGCTGGTAATGAAGAGCGCATAGCCGTCCTCGCGGCAGCGCTTTTCCAGGCTACCGGCGAGCGAGGCAAAAAAGCGGCTCTCGATGTTAGGGACGATAAGGCCCAGCGTGCGCGACTCGCGCATGACCAGGCTGCGCGCAATCTGGTTGGGAACATAGTGGTTGCGCGCCGCGACCTCTTTGATGAGCTTGCGGTTTTCTTCCGAGATGCGACAGGGCCGATTATTGAGAACAAGCGAGACCGACGAGGGGGAAAGCCCCACCTCCTGGGCGATCTGCTTGAGGGTGACTTTGTTGGCCATCTCGCTCCTTCCGGGTTTACGCGCAATCTCTTGAAAGTATAGCGACTACCCCTCTACCTCGGTGATAAACACTTTACCAATCCGGTGGACGGCTGTTTTATCGCCGCCAGCGCACCAAATCCGTCCGGGTGGGGTATATTGCAATCGATTGATGACAACGACCACCAAAAGGCGGATATTCGTATGCACGAGAACGATTTTTTTAACGAGGACCTGCTGTGCGCGCTCGCTGGCGTTGCCGGCGAGGACAACGTGCTGATGAGCGAGCCCATGCGCGAGCACACCACGTTTAAGATCGGCGGTCCGGCCGACGTCTTTGTCACGCCCGATACTGAGCAGGGCCTCGTCGCCACGCTCGATACCTGCTATCGCTGCAATCTACCACTCACCATCGTGGGCAACGGCTCCGACTTGCTCGTCGGCGACAAGGGCATCCGCGGCGTCGTCGTAGCGCTGGGCGAGGGCCTCTCCGACATTACGGTCGACGGCACGCACGTCACGGCGGCAGCCGGCGCCTTGCTTTCCGATGTCGCAGCCGCGGCAGCCGAGGCCGGCCTTACCGGCATGGAGCCCATCTCGGGCATTCCCGGATCGGTCGGCGGTGCCTGCTACATGAACGCCGGAGCATACGGCGCCTGCATGGCCGATGTGCTGGAGTCCGCGCGCGTCTACAAGCCCGCCCGCATGCTCGACGACGGCACCCGCGGTAGCGGCAGCATTATCGAGTTCGATGTCGATGAGCTCAACCTGGGCTATCGCAAGAGCCGCATTGCCGACGACGGTTTCATCGTGCTTTCGGCCACTTTCAATCTCGCCCCGGGCAACGCCGCGATGATCAAGGCCGACATGGACGACTACCGCCAGCGCCGCGAGGACAAGCAGCCGCTCGACATGCCGAGTGCCGGCTCCACCTTCAAGCGCCCCGAGGGCCACTTTGCCGGCAAGCTCATCATGGACGCCGGCCTGCGAGGACACGCCATTGGCGGCGCGCAGGTGAGCGAAAAGCACTGCGGCTTCATCGTCAACGCCGACCACGCCACCGCCGCCGATGTCGACGAACTCATCCGCCACATCCAAACAACCGTCAAAGACCAATTCAACGTAGACCTAGAACCCGAAGTCCACCGAGTAGGCGAATTCCTCTAACAAAGAAGGCCCCGAAAGGGGCCTTCGCCATATTTATTCAGATAACCCAGTCCGGTGTGTTGCGCCCCGAACCCGAGAGGGCCGCGTGCCCGCCCGCAATATATTTGATTGATCGCGAGTTCCGCACGCAAAGAAGGCCACTTAATGTGGCCTTCGTCTTGCGCAGGACTGCCCGAGCAGGCAATCAAATATATTGCGGGCGGGCACGCGGCCCAGTCGGCTTTACGACAGCGCAATACCGCCAAGCCAGCCCCAACGCACGCCAGAGCCAGTACCATAAAAGCTGATGAACGAATCAAGCGACTTCGACGTAATGGCACCCTCGTTGCTCATAACGATGCCGCCGCCAACGTAGATACCCACATGACCGTAGATAAGGCCCGGAGCACCCGTGCCGCTGTGCGAGGAATCGGCCACGATCATGCCCACCTGCAGCGCCGAGCGGTCGGAGCTATAGCACCAGGCGTTGAACATGTCACACGCGTTGCCGCCAAAATAGCCCACGCCGGCATTGCGGAAGACATTGGTAACCCACGCCGCGCACCAGTTCTGACCCGGCGAAGGCGTGGAGTAGCACGCGTTGACGACGGCCTGCTGCTTGCCCGAGCCGGCATTCTGCTGCGGAGTTCCGGGCGCATACGATCCACCACCCGAGCTCGAACCACCCGAGTAGGAATTGTTCTTGTTCGCGGCGGCCGCGGCAGCGGCGGCCTTCCTAGCGGCCTCCTCGGCCTGGGCGGCAGCGAGAATCTCGGAATCGCGCTGAGCCATGAGTTCCTTGACGTCGTCGGAAAGACCGTTCAGCACGGTCTGGACTTCTTGCTGCTTGGCCTGCATATCCTGCATCTGAGCCGTCTGCTGGTCCTTGAGTTTCTCCAGGTTGGCCTTTTGTGCTTCGAGCTCGGTCTTCTGCGCGTCGAGCTCAGCCTGAATCGTCTGGATATCCTCGATGGCATCGCGGTCGCTCTTGTTGATCTTCTCAACGTAATGCGCGTTGGCGACGAGTTCCTCAAACGAGCCAGAGGCCAGCAGCAGCGACAGGATATTCGTACCGCCGGACTTGTAGCTGGCGGCCACGCGATCGGAAAGGTCGTTGCGCTTCTTCTTGAG
This sequence comes from uncultured Collinsella sp., assembly GCA_902464175.1. Classification (GTDB taxonomy): domain Bacteria; phylum Actinomycetota; class Coriobacteriia; order Coriobacteriales; family Coriobacteriaceae; genus Collinsella. The sequence continues at coordinate 9,961 of CABQHZ010000017.1, forward strand.
CTCGGCCTTCTTTTCATCGATCTGGGCCTGTGTGTCGTCAATCTTGCCCTGGACATTCTCGATGTCGTTGAGGGTCTGGGCATTCTTGGTGGCCAGCGCCGCATACTCATTTGCGATGCCGTCGAGCTGGGCCTGGACCTCATCGAGCTGGGCCTGGGCGGCATTCAATTTATCGGTGGTTTCTTTGGAAGCCTCCGCCGCATGGGCGCGAGCGGGCAGGCCAAAAAGAACTGCCGCAGAAGCGGCGCCGAACAGGGCCTTGAGGGCAGTGCGGCGCGAAAGCTCCTGGGAAAGGATGGAATCGCTGTTTGGTGACATATGTACTCCGTTACATGCTTATTTATATGTCGCTCAACTCATACATACTAGCGTACATATGGCGCGTCCCAACGATTTCCACGAACGGCAGGAAACTGCAAGGTCGGCGGCTCGTAAGCGAGTGTCAAAAATCAGGTTATGCGTGCGCAAGCTCTGTTATGAGTACGTTAGCATAATCCTCTGCTTTTCCTACAGCGCATGATTTGGGCGTCCCTGCCTGCGCTATACTCCCCTCTAGAAGTGTTCCTGATTCGATAGGAGACTACATGTCCAAAGCACTCGACCCCAAAGACACCTGCGTCCTCGTTACCGGTGGCGCCGGCTTTATCGGCTCGCACACCGTCGTTCAGCTGCTCGAGGGTGGCTACCAGGTCGTCATCGTCGATGATCTCTCCAACTCCAGCGCCGTCGCCGTCGACCGCGTCAAGACCATCGTGGGCGACGAGGCCGCCAAGAACCTCACCTTCTACGAGGCCAACGTGCTCGACCGCGATGCGATGAACAAGATCTTCGATACCCATCAGATCGACCGTGTCATCCACTTTGCCGGCTTTAAGGCCGTCGGCGAGTCGGTGAGCAAGCCCGTCGAGTACTACCACAACAACATCGAGAACACCCTGGTGCTCATCGACGTCATGCGCAACCATGGCTGCAAGTCCATCATCTTCTCGAGCTCCTCGACCGTCTACGGCGACCCGGACAACCCGCCCGTCACCGAGGAAGACCCCAAGAAGCCCGCAACCAACCCCTATGGCTGGACCAAGTGGATGATCGAGCAGATCCTTATGGACGTCCACACCGCCGACCCCGAGTGGGACGTCGTGCTGCTCCGTTACTTCAACCCCATCGGCGCTCATCCGTCGGGCCTGATCGGCGAGGACCCCAAGGGCATCCCCAACAACCTGGTGCCCTATGTCGCCCAGGTCGCCGTGGGCAAGCTCGAGGCCGTTCAGGTCTTTGGCAACGACTACCCCACCCCCGACGGCACCGGCGTGCGCGACTACATCCACGTGTGCGATCTGGCCTCTGGTCACGTTGCCGCCCTTAACTGGATGAACGGCAAGACCGGCGTCGAGATCTTTAACCTGGGCACCGGCACCGGCACCTCGGTACTCGAGGTCGTCGCCGCCTTCTCCAAGGCTTGTGGCAAGGAGCTGCCCTACGTGATCCGCGAGCGCCGCGCCGGCGACATCGCTGCCAACTGGTGCGATGCCTCCAAGGCCGAGCGCATGATGGGCTGGAAGGCCCAGTACGACATCGCGGACATGTGCCGCGATAGCTGGAACTGGCAGAGCCACAACCCCAACGGCTTCGCCGACGCCGAGTAGCAAAAACCTACATACCGTTCTTGCCCCGATCTCACGTTGTGAGGTCGGGGCTTTTTCATGGCATGTAGCCATTCGCCGAAAATCGACCAACTTTTTTATCTTGCCTGTACATGTTTAAACAACATGTTTTACAATAGGCGTATCGAATCAGAACATCGGAGGCGGACTGCACACCCATCGGCAGGCCGACCCCACAACAAGAAGGTTGGTGAGCGCATTCATGGAGCGTGCAAGCGGCGTCCTCATGCCCGTCTCATCTCTGCCCGGACCATACGGAATCGGCGGCTTTGGCTGGAATGCCTACGACTTCGTCGATTTTCTCGCCTCGTGCAAACAACATTACTGGCAGATTCTGCCCCTTACGACGACCAGCTATGGCGATTCGCCTTATCAGTCGTTCTCGGCCCGCGCAGGCAACCCCAACTTTATCGACTTTGCCGAGCTTATCGAGGCAGGGTATCTGGAGCAGCGCGATATCGATGGCGTGTATCTGGGATCCGACCCCAGCAATGTCGACTACGGTGCTATCTTTGGCGGCCGCCGTCAGATTCTCGACCGCGCCGCCGAGCGCTTTGCTGCCGACAAGCCGGCCGATTTCGATGACTTTATCCAGGCCAACGAGGACTGGCTCATCCCCTACTGTGAGTTCATGACCGTCAAAGAGGAGTGCGGTCTCAAGGCGTTTTGGGAGTGGCCCGCGGAGCTCCGCACCCGCGGCGAGGCTTCCGCCAAGGTCTGCGCCGACCATCCGGCGCGTATGCTCTACCACCAGATGACGCAGTACTTCTTCGATCGCCAGTGGAGCCGCCTCAAGGCCTATGCCAACGAGCGCGACATTCTCATCATCGGCGACCTGCCCATCTATGTCTCGCGTGACTCCGTCGAGATGTGGGCGACACCTGAGCTCTTTAAGATCGACGCCGCCGGCAATCCCGTGAGCGTCGCCGGCACGCCGCCCGACCAGTTCTCGGCCACCGGCCAGTACTGGGGCAACCCCATCTACGACTGGGACGCCATGGAGGCCGACGGCTTCTCCTGGTGGGAGGGCCGCATTCGCGCCGCCCTCGACATGTACGACGTCATCCGCCTGGATCACTTCCGCGGCTTCGAGGCCTATTGGGAGGTGCCGTTCTCCTCGCCCGATTCGTCCTGCGGTTCGTGGACGCAGGGTCCCGGCCTCAAGCTCTTCAAGACACTCGAGGAAAAGCTCGGCACGCTGCCCATCATCGCCGAGGACCTGGGCTTCCTCACCCCCGGCGTCATCGATATGCGCGACAACTCGGGCTTCCCCGGCATGAAGATCCTGCAGTTTGCCTTTGAGGGCACCAACTCGTACTACCTGCCGCACAACTACATTGCCAACACCGTCGCCTACGTGGGCACTCACGACAACGAGACGGCACGCGGCTGGTTTGAAGGAACGGCTACCCCGCGTCAGCGCGAGCAGACAGCCCTGTACACCCATCAGCAGGCCGGCGAACCCATCGCCGACGCGCTCAACCGAACCATCGCAGCCAGCGTGAGCGACACGTGCATCTACACCATGCAGGACCTGCTCAACTTGGGCAACGAGGCGCGCATCAACACCCCTGCCACGCTGGGCGGCAACTGGACCTGGCGCATGCTCGACGGCGCCATCACCCGCGAGCTCGAGCACAAACTCACCGACTGGACCGAGACCTACTTCCGCATCCCGTCGGAAGCCGAAATCGAGCTTCCTCAATAGGAGCTACAGCGCCCGACCCCTCCCCACCGTGCGGACGCGCTTGCTTACCCGCGCGAGGCCACCCCAATCCCCTCGCGCGGGGTTCTTATGAATTGCAGACATGTAATCAACCCATTACAGGAGGAAACATGCCCCAAATTAACCTCATGGAACTCGCCGAGCAGTCTTTTGGCACCTCGCTCGAGCAGCTCGACGACCGTCGCATTTACAAGCTGCTGGTCAAACTCGTGCAGGAGCGCTCCGCCGCCTGCCCGCTCAACAACGGCAAGAAAAAGCTCTATTACATTTCCGCCGAATTTTTGATCGGCAAGCTGCTCATCAACAACATGATCGACCTCGGCATCTACGACGAGGTTAAGGACCAGCTCACCGCCGCAGGCCACGACCTCAACAAGATCGAGGAGTTCGAGGTCGAGCCGTCGCTCGGCAACGGCGGCCTGGGCCGCCTGGCCGCATGCTTCCTGGATTCCATCGCCACGCTGGGCTTGACCGGCGATGGCGTGGGCCTCAACTATCACTACGGCCTGTTTCGTCAGCGCTTTGTCGACAACCAGCAGAAGGCCGTCCCCGACGAGTGGCTCGGTGAGCAGGACATCCTAGTCGACGACGACCGCTCCTACACCGTCGAGTTCGGCGATTTTGCCGTTACCTCCAAGCTCGTCAACATCGACGTGCCCGGTTACGGCCAGCCCACCAAGAACCGTCTGCGCCTGTTCGACCTGGCGAGCGTCGACGACGGCCTGGTCCCCGGCAGCTCCATCGACTTCGACAAGACCGAGATCGCCAAGAACCTCACCTTGTTCCTCTACCCCGACGATTCCGACGAGCAGGGCCGCCTGCTTCGCATCTACCAGGAATACTTCATGGTGAGCAACGCCGCCCAGCTCCTGATCGACGAGGCCATCGAGCGCGGCAGCAACCTGCACGATCTGGCCGACTACGCCGTGGTCCAAATTAACGACACGCACCCCACCATGGTCATCCCCGAGCTCATTCGCTTGCTCACCACCGAGCATGGCATCGAGTTTGACGAGGCCGTGACCATCGTACGCTCCATGGTCGCCTACACTAACCACACGATTCTTGCCGAGGCGCTCGAGAAGTGGCCGCTCGTCAGCCTGCAGAAGGTCTCCCCTGCCATCGCCGACATTATCGTCAAGCTCGATGAGATCGCGAAGGCCGAGCACGATGACCCGCGCGTCGCCGTCATCGACGAATACGACACCGTCCACATGGCCCACATGGACATCCACTTTGGCTTCTCCATCAATGGCGTAGCCGCCCTCCACACCAAGATCCTGGAGGACACCGAGCTTCATCCGTTCTACGAGATCTATCCCGAGAAGTTCTCCAACAAGACCAACGGCATCACCTTCCGCCGCTGGATCCATGGAGCCAACCCCGCGCTCGCCAGCCTGCTCGACGATGTAATCGGCACCGACTGGCGCAGCACCGGCGATCTGAGCAAACTCGCCAAGTTCGCCGACGACAAGGACGTTCTTGAGCGCCTGGCCGCCACCAAGGTCGAGGCTAAGGCCATCATGCGCCAGTTCATGGCGCTCGAGCAGGGCGTGACCATTCCCTCCAACGCTATCATCGACGTTCAGGTCAAGCGCATCCACGAGTACAAGCGCCAGCAGATGCTCGCGCTCTACATCATCTGGAAGTACCTCGATATCAAGAACGGCAACAGACCCAAGCACCCCGTCACCATCATCTTTGGCGGCAAGGCGGCGCCTGCCTACACTATCGCGCAGGACATCATCCATCTGATCTTGACGCTGTCGCAGTGGATTGCAAACGACCCCGACGTGGCTCCCTACCTGCAGGTTGTCATGATCGAGAACTACAACGTCACCGCCGCCGAGCGCGTGATTCCCGCCGCTGACATCTCCGAGCAGATCAGCCTGGCCTCCAAGGAGGCGAGCGGCACCTCCAACATGAAGTTCATGCTCAACGGCGCCCTAACCCTGTGCACGCTCGACGGTGCCAACGTGGAGATTGCCGAGCTCGTGGGCGACGAGAACATCTATACCTTTGGTGCCTCGTCCAAACAGGTCGAGCAGCTCTACGCCGACGGCACCTATGACGCCGGTGCGCTCTACCGCAAGCCCGGAATAAAACTGCTGGTGGACTTCATCACCAACCCGGCCTTTATGGCAACCGGCAACGCCGAGCGCCTGCAGCGCCTGCACGACGACATTAAGGGCAAGGACTGGTTTATGGCCCTGCTCGACATTGAGGAGTACATCCAGACCAAGGAGCGCGTGCTGGCCGACTACGAGGACCAGGACGCCTGGATGCGCAAGGCGCTCATCAATATCGCCAACGCCGGCACCTTCTCGTCCGACCGTACGATCTCCCAGTACAACGACGAGATCTGGCACCTGAGCTAGCTCATTCCCCTTACCCATCCTCTTGAGAAACGGAGTCGTGGCAACACGGCTCCGTTTTTTGTGCCCGCACGTTACCCTGTGATCCGACTCGGCCAAACAATCTCGATCCGTAGCAATTACTCAACCAAAACGGTCCCAGCCGTTACAGATTGAGACATACCGGCCCCTCCCCTCGGGTTTATCTCAATCTGTAACATCTAGCAGGTGAAATTCGCCTTTGGTGTTACAGATTTAGATGAAATGGTTAGCTCAGCGGAACCGTCTCGATCTGTAACATCTAACGTCCGAAATCGGCCCTATCCGTTACAGATCGAGACAAACGACCGGTCAGACAGTCCCAACACAAAGAAAGGCTCCCCTCTCGCCCAGTGGACGGGAGGGGAGCCTTATATGTGACCGCGGCAAAAGGATGGCAAAGCCGCAGTCGCCCAAAGGGAGGGCCTGGGTGCACCGGGCCTAGATAAGGTTCTTGCCAGACACCTTATCGAAGAGATGAGTCGCGTTCTTCTCGAACTTGAACCAGATGGGGTCGCCAGCCTTGAGCGCGCCCTTGGCCTCGAGGTCGACGACGGGGATAATCAGGACGAACTGGCCGTCGGGAGCGGTCACGTGGACATGCTCGGTCGAGCCCATGAGCTCGGTCACCTCGACGGTGCCCTGGAGCGCACCCTCCTCGCCCTTGTCGGCAAGCAGGATCTGCTCGGGACGCACACCGGCCGTAATCTCCTTCACGTCGCCGCCGTCCCAGTTGAGAGCAAGCTGAGCGCAGGTCTCGGGGGCGAGCGCCACGTTCATATCCTCGGTCTTGACCGTAAAGCCGTTGCCCGAGCGCACCAGCTGGGCATCGAAGAAGTTCATCTGCGGCACGCCGATAAAGCCGGCGACGAAGATGTTCGCGGGATGGTTGAAGACCTCCTGCGGGGTGGCGATCTGCTGGACGACGCCGTCCTTCATGACCACGATGCGATCGCCGAGGGTCATAGCCTCGGTCTGGTCGTGGGTAACGTAGATGAAGGTGCCCTTGATCTCGTGACGCAGCTTAATGAGCTCGGCGCGCATCTGGTTACGCAGCTTGGCATCCAGGTTGGACAGGGGCTCGTCCATCAGGAAGACCTTGGGGTCACGCACGATGGCGCGGCCGATGGCGACACGCTGACGCTGGCCGCCGGAGAGTGCCTTGGGCTTACGGTCAAGGTACTCGGTAATACCCAGGATCTCGGCAGCGGAGCGAACCTTGCGGTCGATCTCGTCCTTGGGGACCTTCTTGAGCTCAAGCGTAAACGCCATGTTCTCGTACACCGTCATATTGGGGTACAGAGCATAGCTCTGGAACACCATGGCGATATCGCGGTCCTTGGGCGCCACGTCGTTGACGCGCTTGCCGTCGATGAGCACGTCGCCCGAAGTGATGTCCTCCAGGCCAGCGACCATGCGCATCGTCGTGGACTTACCGCAGCCAGAGGGGCCAACGAGGACGATGAACTCCTGGTCGTGAACGGTGAGGTTGAAGTCCTCTACAGCGAGCACACCGTCCTCGGTAACCTTGAGGTTGTGCTTCTTCTCCTCGGTCTTCTTCTTTTTGCCAAAGAAGCCCTTCTTTTTTGACTCGTTGTTGGGATACACCTTCTGAACATGTTTGAGAACGATCTCGGCCATGTCTCTACCTTTCGATACGCGGCGCCGCGCTGAGGGGCGCCGCCAAAACTTGCAAAACAGTTACGGCATCAGCCCTTGACGGCACCTGCCACCACACCGTCGATGATGTACTTCTGGCAGAAGATGTACATGATGACGATGGGGACAACGACCATCATGATGCAGGCCATCATGGGGCCGAGCTCGACGTGGCCATAGCCGCCACGGAAGTACTGGATCAAGATAGGAATGGTCTTGTACTTGGTGGAGTCGAGCGTAAGGTAGGGCAGCAGGTAGTCGTTCCAGACCCACATGGTCTCGAGGATGCCGACCGAAAGATAGGTGGGCTTCATGATGGGAAGGACGATCTTAAAGAACACCTGAACCGGGTTGCAGCCGTCGATCATGGCCGCTTCCTCAATCTCGAGCGGGATGTTCTTGACGAAGCCGGCGAACATAAAGACCGCGAGGCCCGCGCCAAAACCAAGGTAGATGAAGCAGATGTTAAACGGCGTGTTAAAGCCGATGCGGTCCGCCAAATTGGACAGCGTGAACATGAGCATCTGGAACGGTACGACCATCGAGAACACGAACAGGTAATAGAAGAAGTTCGAGATCTTGTTGTTGACACGAACCACGTACCAAGCGCACATGGAGCAGCACACCAGAATCAGCACGACCGACGTGACTGTGATGATGAGCGAGTACATAAACGCCGAGGCAAAGCCCTGCTCGTTAAGAGCGTGCACGTAGTTTGCGAGGCCGTTGAACGTCTCGGGCGTGAGCAGATCGAACGCCGTGGTGGTGCTGATTGCGGTCCCCTTCTTAAAGGAATTGAGCGCAATCATGAACACGGGGTAGATCCATGCGAGCGACAGGATCGTAAAGAAGATCGAGAGCGCGCGGTTAATAGCCTTATCGCGTTTCATTACTGCTGCACCTCCTTGGACCTCGTGGCCTTAAGCTGAATCATAGAAATAGCGACAACCAGGATGCAGAAGATAACTGCCTTGGCCTGACCGATGCCCTGCCATGCGATGCCAGCACGCGAATAGAACGTGTTGTAGATGTTCAGGGCGAGCATCTCGGTAGAGTGCGCCGGGGCACCACCGGTAAGGGCGAGGTTCTGGTCGAACAGCTTAAAGCCGTTGGTGATGGACAGGAACAGGCAGATGGTGATGGTCGGCATCAGGTTGGGGATCTTAACCTTCCAAAACGTCTGCCATGCCGTAGCGCCATCGACCTTGGCGGCCTCGATGTAGTCAGACGGGATGGACTGCAGACCAGCGATGTAGATGATCATCATGTAGCCGACCTGCTGCCACAGGGTCAGGATGATAAGGCCCCAGAAGCCAGCGGCGGAGTTGAGGGCGATGAGCTGGGCGCCCACGTTGGAGAGCAGGCAGTTGATCAGAATCTGCCAAATGTAGCCCAGCACGATGCCGCCGATCAGGTTAGGCATAAAGAAGATCGTACGGAAGATGTTGGTGCCCTTGAGCGCCTTGCGAGTGAGCGCCTGCGCAATAGCCAGCGCGATCACGTTGATGAGCACCGTCGACAGGAAGGCAAACGCCACGGTAAAGAAGAACGACGTGGAGAACTGCGGGTCGGTCAGTGCGCGCACGTAGTTCTCGATACCGACAAAGTGCGCGTTATTGATGGTAATAAACTGGCAGAACGAGAGATAGAAACCCTGGATAAAGGGAATCACGAACCCGATCATAAACGCCAGGCACGTGGGCAGCATAAAGAGCGGCCACCAGCGCTTGAGTGCTTTGCCCATAGAAGGGTCCTTTCAATATGCAGGGGGCGGGCAAACCTACGTCTGCCCGCCCCCTGTCGCTAATCAGATAGCTTGGGCAGCAACTGCTTACTCGGAAGCAGCCTTCTCGGTCTTCCAGCCATCGACGAAGGCGTTCTTGACGCCGTCCCACTTGGTGTTGTCGGCAGCATAAGCGATGAGAGCCTGCTTGAGGTTCTTCTTCCACTCCTCAGAGGGGATGTAAACGAAGTCCCAAGCGACGGTCTTCTTGCCGTCCTTGGCCATAGCAACGGCCTGCTGAGAGAAGACGTTGGTGGTCTCCTTAGCGCTCTTGAACGGGGCGGTCAGACCCATCTTGTCAGCGATGATGCTGGTGGCGGTGTCAGAAGTGACGCACCAATACATGAAGTCCTCGGTGGCCTTCTGGGCATCCTCGGAAGCCTGGGAGCTGACGCACCAGTAGTTCTCGCCGCCGGAGCACAGGCCCTGGTTCTCCTCGCCGTCGACGCCGATGTAAATCGGCAGCATGCCGAGCTGATCGTCGGTCATACCGGCCTTGGTGAGGTCGGCGTAGGCCCAAGAGCCGTTCTGGTAGAAGACGGCCTTGCCGGTTGCGAACTCGTTGGTGGCGTCGTCACCGGTCTTGGAGGCGAGCTGCGAAGGATCGCAGGTGGAGTCGGTGATGTACAGGTCGAAGATCTGCTTAAAGTTGTCGAGATACTCGCCCTTGATCTCGTCGTCCTCTTGGTTGTGCTCCTTCTCGAACTCGTAGTAGAGCGGGAGGTTGGCGAGGTGGGTGGTGTAGCGCCAGCTGGAGGAGTCATCCATACCGGCGGAAGTGAAGGCACCGTCAACGCCGAGCTCGTCCTTGCGGGCCTGGATGTCATCGGCGCAAGCCTTCAGCTTGTCGAAGGAGTTGATGTCCTCGGCCTTGTAGCCGGCCTTCTCGAGGAGCTCCTTGTTGTAGATGATGCCGTAGCTCTCCTGAACCCAGTCGATACCCAGATCCTTGCCGTCGGACTGCAGAGCCAGGGAGTCGTCGATGAGCTCGCCACGGAGCTTGGTGTCGGAAAGATCGGCGCAGTAGTCCTTCCAGTTCTTAAGGCCGGTGGGGCCGTTGACCTGGAACAGCGTCGGAGCGGAGCTCTTGGACATCTCGGACTTGAGCTTCTCCTCGTAGGTGTTGGAGGCGGCGGTCACGATCTTGACCTCGACGCCCTTCTCCTTCTTGTACGCCTTGGCGATCTCCTTCCACTCCTTGTCGACCTCGGGCTTGAACTGGAGGAAGTAGACCTCGGCAGCGTCACCAGAAGCAGAGGAGCCGGAGCCGGCAGAACCACCGCAGCCCACGAGACCCAGACCAAGAACCGCAGCCGCGGAACCAGCAAAGCCCAGGAACTGCCTTCTGCTCATTTCGTTCTTCATTACAATCCACCCTTTCACACCGTGGCGGCACCCTTTGCCGCCGCCTTCGGAGATTGGCTCGGGGACTTTGCCCCTTTTGCTAATTTGCACAATACGCTATTTGACTAGTTGTTTGAACAAGTATTACTAGAGCGGTAGAAAAACTTCGGTGAACGGTAATTTCAACTTGATACTTGACAAGTTTTGTATAAACAATTATTTGTTATCGAATGCAGAGAAAACGCCCGGTCAAGCCGATGCATCGTCGGTTTGACCGGGCGTTTTCGCTTTGAGGGCATGAGTCTCGTCAGGCTGCGAGCTAACCGGTTATCGCTTGGAATTGACGCGGTAATGGAAGATCTCGGGGTGTGTACGAGCGTGCGTCACCTCAAATAAGATGCCGTCCGAGGTGTACGACTGGCTCTCCATGACGGCGACGCAGTTGTACTTGCCAAGGTCCAAGTAGCTGCAGTCCTCATCGTTGGCGAGCTCGACACTCACCGTACGGCGGCTCGCCATCACTTTGATGCCGCGCTTGTGCTCCAGATAGTCGTAGATGGACTTCTCGGCGACCTCGGGCGTCAGGCCCTTGGCGATCGACTCCAAAAAGTAGCCGTGGTCCACCTGGCGAGCACTGCCGTTGAGGCTTCGGACACGCACGACGCGAATCAGCTCCTCGCCCACCTTAAAGCCCAGGCGACGAGAGAGTTGCTCAGTGCAAATCAAATGTTCAAAAGACTTGACCTCGGTCGATGCGACGGCATTGTTGCGTTTTGCGAACTCGCCAAACGACTCAACCTCTTCGAGTGCGCCCAGCATATCGGTTTCGCCCTTAAGCCAAATAACGCGCACGCCCTTGCCGTGTATAGGCTGCACAAACATCTGGTCGGCCAGCATGCTCAAGGCGCGTCGAACGGTATTGCGCGTGCAGCCAAACTCCGCGGTCAGCTCGGCTTCGGTTGGCAGCATCTCCTGAAACGCATAGGTCCCGTTAATGATGCGCGAACGGATCTCGCGGTAGATTCCTTCGTAAATCGCTTTTGGCATGACTTCACCTCTAATGAATATGTATGGCTAGGCACGATAGCATTTCTTAAAGTTGTTTAAACCGATTATCGGTAAAGTACGGATTATTTACCGTCGACGGTTCCCCCGAAACCCAAATCGGACCGAATCAAAACCGTCAATGCGGCAAGCAGCCAGTCCTCTACAATGAGTTCATTGTTTAAACGTTCTTGCTCGCACAGCATGTTGCATCCGGAAGGCATATTATGCTGCAGAAAATCCAACGTTTTGGCGGAGCCATGTTCGCGCCCGCCATGCTGTTTTCTATATCAGGCCTCATGGTCGGCATCTCCGCCCTCGCCACGACCGTAGACATCGTCGGTGACCTCGCCACATACGGAACCCCCTGGTACGTTTTTTGGACCATCATCCAGCGCGGCTCGTGGACGGTCTTTAAACGCCTCCCGCTCCTTTTTGCCGTAGCGCTGCCTATTGGCCTTGCCCAAAAGCAACCGGCACGCTGCTGCCTCGAGGCACTCGTGGCCTATTTTGCCTATTGTTTCTTCTTGAGCGAGATCATTAAGCTGAGCGGCGACAACCTCGGACTTAAGTACCCGTCGTTTTTGACCTCCGCCAGCGGCATCACCGTCATTGACGGTATCAAGACGCTCGACACCGGCATTATCGGCCCGCTGGCGGTATCGGCAACCGTCGTCGCCATCCATGACCGCTTCTACGATGCCAAGGTTCCCGATTGGCTCGGCACCTTCTCGGGTTCCTCGCTGGTCTACCTCATCAGCTTTTTTGCCGTGTTTGCCCTTGCCGCCATCTCGGCCGCCATCGTGCCCTTCGCATACGCTGCGACCGAAACGCTGCGCCACGCACTTGCGGGCGTCGGCCCCTTCGGCGTGGGCATCTTTGTGTTTTTGGAGCGAGCGCTCGAGCCCATGGGGCTGCACCATCTGCTCTATATGCCCATCTATTACGACAATCTGGTCATTCACGACGGTATTTACGCCACGTGGACCAACCTGCTCCCCATTCTCTCCCATAGCACGCGCCCTTTAAATGAACTTGCGCCCTGGGCAGGTTTTACCGCCACCGGCTGGGGCAAGCTCTTTGGCCTTCCCGCCATCGCGGCAGCATTCTATTTCACCGCCAAACCCGAACGCCGCGCCGGCCTTAAGGTCATCCTTTTGCCCGCCATCGTCGCCTCGGTGGTCTGCGGCGTCACCGAGCCGCTCGAGTTTCTCTTTATGTTCACCTATCCCGGACTCTTTTTGCTCTACGCCGTCCTGTCCTCCTGCCTTGCCATGACCATGAACTTCTTTGGCATCGTCGGCATCTTCTCGGGCGGTCTCATGGAAATGACGGCCTTCAACTTCATCCCACTCATGCGAATGCATGCCGGCTCCTACCTTTTGGCGCTCGGTATCGGTCTTGCCTTTAGCCTCATCTTTTTTGTTAGTTTTCGAGCACTCATCTTGGTCTATGACCTTAAGACGCCGGGCCGCGAGGATCATGCCTCCAATCGCGCGGCAATCGACCGTTTAACGGGAAGCGGCTTTGTCAAAGAGCAATCTCCCAATGGCGAGGTCAGTATTCAATCCGATCAAGATCACGTCCTCGCTGAGCGGGTAATTCAGCTTTTAGGTGGCGTTGGCAATATCGTGGGCGCAACCAACTGCGCCACGCGCCTGCGCGTCGAGGTCGCAGACCCTTCCATCGTTGCAGATAACGCGTCGTTTGTCGCGGTGGGCGCCAAGGGCCTCATCATTACGGGCAAGACCGCCCAGGTGATTATCGGCATCTCCGTTCCCCGCGTTAAAGAGCATTTTGACCAGATCATGGGCCTCGAGCCGGGATTTGTGCCCACCACCTCGGCCTCCCCTGCCGCCAGCGCAGCCCATAAGCGCGGCGATATCTGCTTCTTCGATATCGACGGAACGCTCGCCTGGCAAGACCCTCGAGTGGCACAAGAGCTTCCCGAGAGCGAGCGAGACCTCTCCCCCTATCCCAATGAAGCGGTCTCGCAAGCCATCCGTGATTTTGTCGCCAAGGGCAATATGGCGTTTATCTGCACAGGGCGCACGCTGAGCTGCATCCATCCAAAGCTGCTCGAGCTGCCCTGGACCGGCATCGTCTGCCTCGCGGGTGGCTATGTCGAACTTGAGGGACACGTGATTCGCGATTTGGCGATGACGCCCGGCATGCTGCAGCGCCTTGCTCCCATTCTTGAGCAATCGGACGAAGTGATTCGTTTTGAGGGACTCAATGGCGTCGTTCGCATGAGTGCCGATGCGCCCGACGCCCCCGGATACGCCCGCACCGTGGGCGATGCAATTACGCAGCTGCAACATTACAGCGCCTACAAGATCTTAATGTCCACGTCGCTTGCCAACCGCATCGCTCAGGATCAAGCGTTTGAGCCGCTGCTCTGCTTTAACGAGCTCGAGCTCGAAGTGACCGAGATTTCGCCTCGCGAATGCACCAAGCGCGAGGGTATCCAGTCCGTACTCGACGCTCTCGACCCCAACCATGGAATGGTGTATGGCATCGGTGATGCCAGCAATGACATCTCGCTGATGAACGCCGTCGATGTCGGTATCGCCATGGGCAATGCGCCGGACTATCTCAAAAAGCGCGCCGACTACATCACCGACTCGGTCGACAAAGATGGCGTCGTCAAGGCGCTTGAGCACTTTGGACTGGTCTAACTACGAAACTCGTCCGACATGCGCCGTTGCCTTAAATCCCCAAACCTGCCACACAGGCAGGCACAATGTGGCAATATGTTGCCTGCACACTACATCGATGCAACCTTTAGAAAGAATGCGAGAACCCGTGTCCAGTCCGTTTACCAGCTTTTTAGCCCAGCACTTTGACCAGATTAACGACTATCTGGCCACGTTCTTTGACGGACAGGCGACTTCCGCCGATATCGAGCGCTACCTGTATACCCCGCTCTCGGCATTTACGGCAAACGCTGGCAAGCGCCACCGCCCGCTCATCTGCATGCTCGCCGCCACTGCGGTAGGCGGCAGCTTTGAGAGCGCCCGCAGCGCAGCGGCGGCCATCGAGCACTTTCAGTCGGGCGCACTCATCCACGACGACATCGCCGACAACGGGCAGATTCGTCGCGGCAAGCCCTGCATGCACCTTACCGAGGGCACCGGTCTTGCCATCAACTGCGGTGACCTGGCGCTCACCATGGTCACCAAGACGGTTCTCGACGACCCCACGCTGGAGTCCGACGTGAAACTGCGCGTGCTCCACGAGCTCACCGAGATGATCGTTCGCACCATCGAGGGCCAGGCGCTCGACTTGGGCTGGGTCCGTGACGCACGCTTCGACATCTCGGTCGACGATTATCTGGACATGGCGACGCACAAGACCGCGTACTACAGCGGAGCCACGCCACTTGCCACCGGAGCCATCATTGGCGGAGGCAGCGAGGAGCAAATTGAGGCGCTGCGCGCCTTTGGCCTGCACACGGGCCTTGCCTTCCAAATTCAAGACGACCTGCTCAACTTGATCGGCACCAAGGAGGCCGCCAACAAGGACTTCCGCACCGATATCACCGAGGGTAAGCGCACGCTCGTTGCCGTGCACGCCCTGTCTGATGAGCGCTATCACGACGAGATTGAAGCGATCCTTTCCTCGGGCACCGAGGACCCCGCGCAACTCGCACGCGCCGTGGAGATCTTCCAGGAGACCGGCTCTATCGATTACGCCCACACTTATGCGCTCGACCTGACCGCCAAGGCCAAAGCAGCCATCGAGGACGTTTCGCTCGACCCGCATGCACGTGAACTGTTCCTCTCCATGGCAGATTTCTTTGTGGAGCGCCTTAACTAGCGGGGGTTATAAAACCTGTCAGCAGCGTATTTGGGTACAACTTGCTACACTGTTGAGTGCATGTTTATGCATCCCTTTGCGTTGTCTATCCGACACACGCTCAAATAGTACGAATGGTACGCCGAAAGGGGTTCGTTCATGGAACCTATTACAACGGGCATGCAGGGAGCAGCCGTCGAGGACGTCCAGTCCCGCCTTCTGCAGCTCGGCTATACAATCGATGACACCGAGGTTGCCGACAAGCGCTTTGGCACCACCACCGAGCAGGCCGTCAGCACCTTCAGGCTCGACAGCGGCCTTGCTGCCGGTCATGCCGTCGATATCCCCTGTTGGAGCGCCCTGGTCGACGCCTCGTATAAGCTGGGCGACCGCACCCTGTATCTGCGCATGCCCAATTTCCATGGCGCCGATGTGCAGGCCCTGCAGCGCGCTCTCAACGTTTTGGGCTTTGCCTGTGGCGAAGACGACGGCTACTTTGGTCCGCATACCGAGGCCGCCCTGCAGCAGTTCCAGGAAAATGTCGGCCTGTTTGCCGACGGCATGGCCTTCCAGGACACCTACGCCTACATCAACCGCCTGCACCATGTGTGGGAGGGCAAGCCCTCGGTCACCGAAGCCGAGTCCCGCATCGGTTTTGCTCGCGCCGCCAACGTGCTCGAGCGCTTCCAGATCGCCGTTATCGGTGAGGACCCCATCGCACGCAGCGTTGCTTCGCGCATGTGGAACATCGCCACGGCAACGACCGACAACAGCGGCATGATGCTCTGCGACTCCGAGGTCCCAACCGACGTTGACCTGGTGCTCGAGATCGCAAGCGACGAGCTGCCCGCCGACGCCGCGCCACGCGCCACGATTGCCCTCGCCGAGTGCCACAACCTGGCCCAGCGCATCCGCACCGCCAATGTCGCCGCGCAGCAGAAGCCGGCTCGCATTCGCATTGAGCTCACGGGCATGACGCGCTACAACGGCACCTTCACGGCCAGCGACGCGCAGACGCTCGCCGTACGCCTACTCGACGGCGTTTGCGATGCCCTCGCAGATTAGGTAAACTAGACGAGTTGCTTTTGGGCGACACCACACATTGGGACGTAGTTCAACGGTAGAACTCCGGTTTTTGGTGCCGGCTGTTGGGGGTTCGAATCCCTCCGTCCCAGCCATTAAAACTGAGCGCCCTGAGCCCATAACGGCCCAGGGCGCTTTCTTGTGGGCAAGCGGAGGGATTCGAACCCGCAAGGGTGCGGAGCTGAGGAAACGCGAAGCGTTTTCCAGCGCAGCACGCAAGGAGCGAAGCGACGCAGCGGC
>CABQHZ010000018.1 GCA_902464175.1 uncultured Collinsella sp.
CTCCCATCAGAACTCGGTAAAGAAACCCGCAGGAGGTGATACGATTTATCATGTTTCTGTAACGTGCCTGCAAACTTCGAGAAAGCCCATATATGGACGTAACGTTCTCAACCTTCCTCGGCCAACTTGTGTCGAACCCAGTCCTTGCCGTCACCGTGATCCTCGCGCTCGGCGCCATCTTCGTCAATGGATGGACCGACGCACCCAACGCCATCGCGACCTGCGTCACTACGCGTTGCATGCCCGCCCGCGCCGCCATCCTCATGAGTGCCGCATTCAACTTCCTTGGCGTGCTCATCATGACGCACTTTAACGCGAGCGTCGCCAACACCATCTCCCATATTGTCGACTTTGGCGGAAACAGCACCATGGCGCTCGCCTGCCTGTGCGCGGCGCTGTTCTCCATCGTCGTCTACGGCGCCACAGCGTCGCGTTTTGGCATCCCCACCTCGCAAAGCCACAGCCTTATCGCCGGCCTGACCGGTGCCGCCATCGCCCTCGGCGGTGCGAGCAGCGTCAACGTCCACGAGTGGATGAAGGTCATCTACGGCCTGGCGCTCTCCATCGGCCTGGGCTTTGTCATGGGCTGGGTCCTGTGCAAGCTCGTCTCGATTCTTTTCGCCGCCGCCAACAGGCGACGTGCCAATGTCTTCTTTAAATACGCTCAGATCGCAAGCGCTGCGGCCATGAGCTTTATGCACGGCGCGCAGGATGGACAGAAGTTCATCGGCGTGCTCTTTTTAGGCGTGGCCTTTGCCAGCGGCCAGACGAGCGTCGGCGATGCCGGCATCCCCATCTGGATTATGCTGCTGTGCTCGGCCACCATGGGCATCGGCACCAGCGTGGGCGGCGAGCGCATCATCAAGTCCGTTGGCCAGAGCATGGTCAAGCTCGAAAAGTACCAGGGCTTCTCCGCCGACCTGGCGGGCGCCGCAAACCTGCTGCTTGCCACGCTCACCGGCATCCCCGTGTCCTCCACTCACATCAAGACCTGCGCCATCATGGGCGTCGGTGCCGTCAAACGCCTCTCGGCCATCAACTTCGGCGTCGTCAAGGACATGATGTTCACCTGGTTCTTCACCTTCCCCGCCTGCGGACTCATCAGCTTTGTCATGGCCAAGCTGTTCATGATGTTCATCTAGTCAAACCGAGCGTCCATCCGGACCGTAATACTTCGCCCACCCGTCTTCGCCTCGAAAGGACCCACCCATGGCAAAGAAACCCGATTCGTTCTACTTTGACAACTACGTCGCCTGCGCCGACCTTGCCGTCCAGGCCGCCGAGCTGCTCACCAAGATTTTTGAGAACTTCGATCCTGCAAAGATTCACGATATGCTCGACAAGATGCACGCGATCGAGCATGCGGCCGACAAGAAGCACCATGAGCTTGAGGACGCCCTGCTCACCGCCTTTATCACCCCGCTTGAGCGCGAGGACCTGGACCTGATGAGCTGCTCGCTCGACACCGTGCTCGACCGTATCGAGGGCGTCGTGCAGCGCGTCTACTTCACCAACATCCAGAGCATCCATCCCGACGCCATCGTCATCGCCCACAAGGTGACCGACGCCTGCCGCGCCATGAAGGACCTGATGGTCGAGCTGCCTAACTACCGCAAGTCCAAGACGCTGCGCGAGCTCGTCATCCAGATCAACACCATCGAGTCCGAGGCCGACGAGCTCTATATCAACGCCATGCGTAACCTGCACGTTAACGGCAAGGACCCGCTCGAGGTCATCGCTTGGCGTGACGTGTACGCCTTCCTGGAGTACTGCGCCGACTGCTGCGAGAATGTAGCCGATGTCGTGGATTCGATTGTCATGAAGAACAGTTAATTGGGGGCACGTATCCCACCGGTCGCGGGCCCGACCACTAATACCTTTTTCACTCCGGCTGCAAGCAGAGTCGTTCAAAAGGTATTAGTGGCCGGGCCCGCTCCCTTATGCACCACCATTGGGAACTTTGGCTGATAGATTTAGCGCAATGGGGGTTTGGCTGAAGGGACCTTTGGTACTCGTTCGGACACTTTGGCCCTTGATGAGCGTTTGGCTGATTGCTGTTTTGGGTACTGTTTGGGTTACTTTGGGTTTGTTTGATTTTTAATTGTTGGAGGGCTTGCATGTCGTATTTGGATCTGGCTCGGGGTCGTTATTCTTGTCGCGAGTTTGAGGATCGTTCTGTTGAGCAGGCTGTGGTGGATGCCATTGTTGAGGCTGGGCGTATTGCTCCTTCTGCTTGTAATAATCATCCAGCCCGTGTGATGGTGCTGGATACGCCTGAGCTGTTGGAGAAGGCTGCTGCTTGTCAGCCTCGGTTTGCTCGTGATGGGTCTATCTTTGGAGCTCCGCTTGTCTTCCTTATTTGCAGCGTTACCGATGATGCTTGGGTGCGCCCGTATGACCAGATGAATTCCAGTGAAATCGATACGTCCATCGTGTGCGACCAGATGATGATGGAGGCCACCGAGCAGGGCCTGGGAACGTGCTGGGTATGCCATTTTAAGCCTGAGGTGGCACAGGAGCAGTTCAATCTGCCCAAGGGCGTCTATCCCTATCACATGCTCGTCTGTGGTTATCCCGCCGACCACATCGCCGATCCCGAGCATCGCGAGGCCCGCACTATTCCCCTCTCCAACTTCCTCCTCAAGTAGTTTTTAGACATACCTTAAAATCTACCTTTTACCACGCGCCCTTCGCCGAGTTCTGTCCTATCGCATGCAGAGCTCGGCGTTTTGTTTCCCAACCCGTATACAGCCACAAAAGAGGAGCCCGCAGGTGCGAGCTCCTCTTAAGGACACTAGATTGTAGCTCTGATGCTAGTCCAGGTCGTCGGCGGCAAAGTTGTCGATCGGGGCGAAGGGATCGGCCACGGGGACAACCGGGTCAGCGACGGGCAGCGGCTCGGCGGGAACAGTCACCGCAGGAGAAGCGGCAGAACCGACCGGCGTGGAGGCCATGAGGTCGGCCGGGAAGGAGTTCTGGGCATCGTCCATGAAGTGCTGGATGAGCTTGAGGTACTCGGCCTTGAACTCCTCGCGGGAAGCCTTGAGACGATCGATTTCCTCGAGCTCGGCCTGCTTCTCGGTCAGAGCCTGGCGGATAACCTCGCGGGCCTTAGCGTCAGCCTCGTTGCGGATACGCTCAGCGTTCTCGTTGGCATCGTTGACGATGGTCTCAGCGGTCTGCTGGGCAGCGATCAGGGCAGCGGAAATCTGGCGCTCCTGAGCGGAGAAGTCAGGGGCGGGAGCAGCCACGGGGGCGGCAGGAACGGCTTGGGCGGTGGCATCCTGAGCCTGGGCAAGCTGAGCCTGCGCATCGGCAAGCTGCTGCTCGGTAGCAGTCAGGCGGCCCTTAAGGTCGACGATCTTAGCGAGCATAGCGTCAACCTCGGAGGACAGCGTCTCCAAGAAGACGTCGACCTCGGCGGGATCGTAGCCACGCTTGGCCTCAGAGAAAGTCTGAGCCTGGATGTCTGCAGGGGTAATAGCCATAACAAGTCTCCTTTTTCATCGCCTCGGCGCTACACGCCCGACGTAAGTTACTAAGTCAGTTCTATACGAGTATACCTATAAGAAGCTGCAGAACCAGCCTCTGCACCAACTGCAACGCAATAATCGCAACGACCGGCGAAAAATCGATACCGCCCATCGGCGGGATGAAACGACGGAACAGGTTGAGCCACGGACCGCACACGCTATCGAGCACCGCAGCAATATCCTGAAGCAAACCACCCTGCTTCATGGGAATCCACGTCATAAAGCAGTAGACGACAATGAGCGTGGAATAGAAGTTGAACAGCGTGTTGACCAGCTGGACGATAGTGTAGATGTTGATGGGAATCTCCTCGTCTTGTCTTTACTTAAGGTAGCCGTCGGCACGAAGCTTCTTGAGATCGGAATCTTTGACCTCGCAGCCGGCGGGCAGCACCATGAACACGCGGTCGCCCACCTCCTTGACCGTGGCACCCAGACCGCAGGCAAAGCCGTAAGAGAAGTCCAAGACGCGCTTAGCAACTTCGGTGCGTACGCCCACAAAAATCAGTGCGACAGGCTGCTTGGTGCGAACGCGGCGCACCACGGTCTCCACGTCGTCATAGCTCTCGGGGCGCAGGACATAGGCCGGCAGCTGCGGCGTGGCGTTGATGATATTGCTCGCATAGGCCGAGGCATCACTCGGTGCAGGCGCGGGCGCAGCGGCGGCACGGGCGCGGGTGTTCTCGGCGTAGCTCGACGGCGTGTCATAGGCACCAGGACGATAACCGCTCGCAACACTGTCCTGCGAGCGCGAAGGCGGGTTATACGTCGTGGCATGGCGGGAGTCATCGCCAACCAGCTGACCGGAGCGCGTATACACGGCAACCGACTCAGCTTCACCGCGGCGCGTCTGGCCAAGCAGGCCGTTGCTCGGCTCGTCTTGGGTGTAGAAGCCCTCGCCCGAAGCACCGCCGTAGCCGTTGCCCTGATAACTATCGTCATAGCCGTCATCGTAGCCGTAGTCGTCGTCCTGGCCATAACCCTGGTCGTAACCCTGCTGGCCGCCCAGGTGCATCTTATTTTTAATCTCGTCAAGGAAGCCCATGGTTGTGTCCTCTCGCGGTTTAGTGCAGGCGCCCCGATAATCAGTGCGCACTTCAGAGCCTTATTTTACTGCAAACTCCGGGCTAAATACTACCCTGCCCAGGCGAACGAGCGTAGAGCCCTCCTCAAGGGCAGGCTCAAAGTCCTCGCTCATGCCGCAGGAAAGCTCAGGCAGGTTCAAATCGGGATGCGCAGCCTCCAGCTCATCCCTCAGCTCACGAAGCCCCGCAAAGGTGCGGCGTGCCACATCCTTATTCCCCCGGGGCGCCATAGTCATAAGCCCCTGTACGCAAATTCCCTCAAGTTCCGCAAGCTCACCCGCGGCGGCGCGAATCTCATCGGGCGAAAAGCCTCCCTTCGACTCCTCACCACTCACATTGACCTCGATCAGCACGCGCTGGGGGCCGGCGAGCTCGCCTGCCTCAATCTTGCGGACAGCACGGCTCGAGATCGCCTGTGCCAGATGCAGCGAACCCACCGAGTGAATCAGCTCGGCTGAGCCCAGCACCGCATTGATCTTATTGGTCTGCAGGTTGCCGATCATATCGAAGCGCACCTCGGGCAGCTCCGGATGCTCCGCCAGACCCGTGAGCTTGCGAACCAGCTCCTGCGGGCGGTTCTCGGCAAAATGGCGATACCCCGCCTGGATGGCAGCAACAGTCTCATCGACACCAACGGTCTTGGACACGGCAATGAGGCGCGCGGCGTCGTGGGGGCGGCCCGCGCGATCGAGCGCCGCATAAAAACGTTCCAGAATCTGCTCGCGGCGAGCGCGCATCAAATCCAAATAGTTATCCATTGCCAATCGCCTCCGCTGACAGCCAAACAAGTAGTCCCATGCTAACGCAAGAGCGCGGCCCCGCATGTGCAAGGCCGCGCTCACTTAGGTATTTACAATCTTTCGACGAACGGGGCTACTTACTCCTCGTCGTCCTCGCCATCGTCCTCGTCCTCGTCCTCAAGATGATCGAGCAGGTAGCGAAGACCCTCGCTGACCTCGTTGGCGGGCACCTTGGCAACGTAGCGCGCGTCGACGGCGGGCCTCATGATAACACCCTCGCCCGAAGGCACGCGCATGCTCTCGAGCTCGTCCTCATCAGTGCGGGCGATATCGCCGGCGTTCATACGCTGACCAGTCAACAGGAAGGTCAGACGGCAAGCGGCATCGATGGAAATCGAAGCGATGCGATCGAGGTAGCGCGAAACCATGATGGCGCGGCGCAGGTCGTCATAGTTGCTGTCGTCGTCCATAAAGTCGCCTGTATCCATACGGTTAAAGGTGCGGAAGAACTTCTCGTAGGCGGCGTGCACTGGCTCGTCCTCGACGGCCAGGTTGCAGATGATGGACATGTCATTGGTGACGAGCGCAGAAAGCGAAGAGCCCAGCACCTGGTAAACAGCTTCGGCCTCGGCCTCAACCGTACCGACGAGCTCCTGGGGCAGCGAGATGTCGGCCTTGATCATATGACGCGTGGCACGGCAGATCTGACGGACCTTATCGGTCATGCGCTGCAGGTTAAAGTCGACGTAGATGATCGTCTGAAGCAGGCGGAAGTCGGAGGCGACCGGTGACTGCGTGGCGATCAGGTTGTAGCAGACGGCCTCCAGGTTGGCGCAGCGCGCGTCAATCGAAAGCGTACGTTTCTTGGTCTTGGTGGCGAGCTTGCGGTCGTCGGTCACATAGGCCTTCACGGCATCGTGGAGAGCCAGATCGACGGCCTCATAGATGCTCAGCATCTCGTGACGGGCCTCGACGAGCTGACGGGAAAACAGTTTGCGCATGGTTCACTCCAATCAGTTGGGTGCGGTCATGCAGCCCGCACAGTGAATACGCACCGGACCAGGTCCGATCGGCTTGGGACTAGTCGCACCGATCAGCCAAAGCGGCCGGTGATATAGTCTTCCGTCCGCGAGTCCACCGGGCTGGTGAAGATCGCGTCGGTTTGACCATACTCGATGAGCGTGGCGGGCTCGCCGGCAACTTCCTGCAAGAAGAATGCGGTGTAGTCGCTGATACGAGCTGCCTGCTGCATTGAATGCGTGACGATGATGATCGTCATCTCGGGCGCCAGCTCGGCCATCAGATCCTCGACCTTAGAGACGGACGTGGGGTCGATGGCGGAGCAGGGCTCGTCCATCAGAAGGACATCGGGTTGCACCGCAAGCACGCGCGCGATGCACAGACGCTGCTGCTGACCGCCCGAGAGCGCCAAACCATCCTTGTTGAGCTGATTGGATACCTCTTTCCAGAGGTTGGCGCGCTTGAGCGATTCTTCCACGATGTCATCGAGGTCGCTTTTGCTAGTCACGCCCTGCAGACGAGGGCCAAAGGCGACATTCTCGTAGATGGATTTGGGAAACGGGTTGGGCTGCTGAAAAATCATGCCCACGCGGCGACGGAGGTCGACCGGGTCGACGCCCTCGGCATAGATATCGTTGCCGTCGAGCGTCATGGTGCCCTCGACGCGCGTACCCTCGATCAGGTCATTCATGCGGTTGATGCAGCGCAAAAACGTCGACTTACCGCAGCCCGAAGGGCCAATGAAGGAGGTGATGGCGTTTTTGGCGATGTTGAGGTCGAGCCCCGTCAGCGCATGAAAGTCACCGTACCAAAAGTTGAAATCCTTGGCCGTAATGGCCGCTTGCTCCAGCGTGGGAGCGGACTGATAAACGGACATGGGACTCCTTAACTAGCGACGCTTGCGCGACAGGAAGCGCGCAAACAGGTTGAAGGCCAGAATGATCACCATCAGCAAGAGCGCGGTGCCGTAGGCTGCGTTCATGTTGATGCCGTCGTTGGCAAGCAGGTACAGGTGAACGGTCATGGGGCGGCCGGAATCGAGCGGCGAGATAGGTAGATTGATGGCCTGGCCCATGGTGTAGAGCACCACGGCGGTCTCGCCAATGGCACGGCCGATGGCAAGGACAATGCCCGTGGCAATACGGCCAAAGGCAGAAGGAAGCACGATCTTGGAGACAACCTGCCACTTGGTGGCGCCCAGGCCATACGCGCCCCAACGGATATAGCGCGGAACGGCGCGAATGGCCTCTTCGGTGGTGCGCATGACGATGGGAAGCATCAAGAGCGCGAGCGCCAGAGCGGCCGAGACCATCGAAAGGCCCAGGCCCATGGCCTCGACAAACAAGGCGTAGCCAAACAGGCCCATAACGATGGAGGGCACCGAGGCCAAAGCGTCAGCAGCGTAGCGAATGAGCTCGACGATCTTGCCCTGCTTGGCGTACTCGGCCAGATAGACGGCTGCCAGCACAGCGATCGGCGTGCAGATAAGCATGGCGAGCGCCGTCACATAGACGGTCGAGACGATCGTGGGCCAAATACCGCCCTCGGCGTTGACGCCCTGGGGCCAACCGAAGATAAAGTCGAGCGAGATGTGTGGCAGGCCGTTGATGACCACGTAGGCGATGATAGCGACCAGCACCAGCGTGGTGATGTATGCCGCGGCACGGAACACGCCAAGCATGATCTTGTTGGACAGGTCCTTGTTGATGCGGCCCTTCTTGCCGTGGGAAAGGGCACGCTTGATGCGCTCGCGCGACGAGGTCGTATCGACCGTCGTGTCAACGGACTCGGACATAGCCTACCCCCTCTTCTTCTTGGAAACCAGGCGGACGATGCCCACCAGCGTGGCGGAAATGATAAACAGGACCACGCCCATGCCGAACAGCGCCGAGCGATGCAGACCCGAGGAATAGCTCATGTCGAGCGCAATCTGGCTCGTGAGCGTCGAGATGGGGCTCGCAATGCTGTCGGGAATAACCGGGGCGTTACCCACGACCATGAGCACGGCCATGGTCTCGCCGATGGCACGGCCCATACCCAGCACGATGGCATCCACGATACCCAGCTTGGCGGCAGGTAGCACGACCTTATAGATGGTCTGCCACTTAGTAGCACCCATGGCATACGATGCCTCGCGAATACCCATGGGAATAGAATTGAGGGCATCGATGGTGAGCGTGGTGATGGTAGGGACGATCATGATGGCAAGCACGAACCACGCCGTCAGCGCACCAAAACCAAGACCGCCGGTCAGTTGCGCGATAAACGGACGGATGATGATCATGCCAAAGAAGCCATAGATGATAGAAGGGATGCCGGCCAACAGGTCAACGGCAGGGCTGATGAGCTTGCGCACGCGCTTGCCGGCGATCTCGACCAGATACACGGCCGTGCCCACGCCTAGGGGCACACCCATGGCGAGCGCACCGACGGTCACCAGACCCGAGCCGGCAAGCAGCGACACGATGCCGTAGTGGCCCTCAGAGGGCGCCCACGTAAAGCTAAAGAAGTCCGCCAGACCGATGTCGGTAAAGACGGGCAGCGCCGAGTACGTGGTAAAGACAAAAATCAGGATGACGGTAACAACCGCCAAGAACGCGCAGGCAAAGAAGATCCACTGCAGCGCCTTCTCCTTGATATAGGTGCTGCGCGATACGAGCGCCAGCTCGCGCTTCTTGGGCGCCTGAGCATTCTGTTCAGTCTGGGAGTTTTCCTGTGCTTCCATGCTACTCACTCCCCTTCTCGTCGTTGGTGACGGGAATAAAGCCCGCCTCGCGAATCTGCTTGTCCATCTTTTCGGACGTCACGTAGTCGATGTAATCCTGCGCCTGCTGCGAAGGCGCACCCTTCACAAAGAAGTAAAGGTCGCGCGAGATGGGATAGCCGCCACTCGCGACCGTCTTCTCGGACGCCTCAACATGATTGACCGAGACGGCCTTGACCGAGGTCTTGGCGTTGAGGCTATCGACGAAGCCCAGTGAAATGTAGCCGATAGCCCCGCGCGAACGAGATACCACGTCGCGCACCTGGCCCGTGCCCGAAAGAACGGCGGAGCGGCGATCGAACGGGGTGCCGTCCATCACGATGGTACGGAAGGCTTCACGCGTGCCAGACGCCTCGTCTCGGTTGATGACCTGAATCTTCAGGTCCTCGCCACCGACCTCTTTCCAGTTAGTAATCTTGCCGGCATAGATATCGCGGAGCTGCTCGGTCGAGAGGTTATCGACGGGGTTGCCTTCGTTCACGATGACCGCGATACCGTCGTGGGCAATGACGATGGGAGTCAGGCCCAGATCCTGTTCGTCGGCATTGAGTCCACGGGAGGAGCTGGCGATATCGGCCGTGCCAGCGCTGACGGCTTCGATGCCAGCGGAAGAGCCCAAACCGGAAACGAGCACGTCGATGCCGGTCTCCTCCTTAAAGCCCTCTGCCGCAATCTCGGCGATAGGAAGGCAGGTCGTGGAGCCGGCCACGGTAATGGAAGAGGTAGAAGATCCCGAAGAACAGGCGCACAGCGTAAGCGTAAGCACAGCGGCGCTCAGGACCGATACGATCTTTCTCATAGCATCACGCCGATCGCGGCATGGCGCCCACAGGTGCCGTCCTCGTTACGGTAGGAATAAAAGCGGTCGTTCTGACGCACGGTCGAAAGCTGGGTATTCACGATATTATCCGCGTCGACACCGACATCTACCAGCGCCTCGCAAATGGCAGCGGAAAGATCGAGCATGCGAGAGGCACTCGCATCGATGCAAGAGAACTCGGCGGCAAAGCGATCCATGAGCTCCTGGGAAACCTCGTACTCGTCACCCAGGATATGGGGCCCGATATAGGCGGAAACGTCGCTCGCATCGCAGCCGGCAGCATCGCAAAGCGCCTGGCACGCCTTGGCAGAAATACGTGCAATCGTGCCCTTCCAACCGGAGTGCACCACGGCAAATCCGCCGGGGGCCACCAGCACCACGGGAACGCAGTCGGCAAAGCAGAGCAGCACGGGCACGTCATGGGCCGTACAGACGATGGCATCGCAGCCCTCGGCAATCTGCTCGCGAACAGCCTCAAGATCGTCGGCGCCGTTCGAAGTCACCGTAACGATATGGTCACCATGTACCTGATTGGGCACGAGCAGATTATGCTCGCACTCAGTGGCGCCCATAGCTTCGAGCGCTCGACGACGATTTTCTTGAACTGCAAAGGGGTCATCGCCTACATGCGAGCCCAGGTTGAGCGAGGAGTACGCATCTTCGGAAACACCACCGGTGCGCTCGGTAAAGGCAAAGCGGACATCGGATGTCGCGCCCTCCACCAACGTAACTCCATCATGGTCGACACGCGAAACCCTGTCCGCACGTGCTGCCATACTAAAGCCTCCTAATAACACAAGTACCGCGGCGTCGCCGCGCAGTCCGCGTTTATACGGCTGTCATACTTCCTTAAAAGGATACCCGCAGCGGTAGGGACCAAACGTAAAGGGAACGTAAGGAGATTGGAGGCTTTCGTTTACAAACGAGAAACAAAACGGGGTGCATCCAAATGGACACACCCCGTGCAGGTCGTTGAGAAAAACGAACTAGAAGCTACCGCGCTTCAGGAAGTCGGGAAGCTCGAACTGGTCGTTGCCAAAGTTGGGCAGCTCGGTACCACCGACGTTGCGGGTCGGAGCGGCCTGAGCCGGGCTGGCAGCCGGAGCGGTGCGCTGCGGCTCAGCGGAGGCAGCGGCCTTGCTCTGAGACTGCTGAGCAGCAAAGAGCTCATCCTGACGGTTGACGTTGGAGTCGGAGAAGCCCGTAGCGATGACGGTGATACGCACCTGATCGCCCAGGGACTCGTCGACAACGGTACCGAAGATGATGTTGGCCTCGGGGTCGACGGCGTTGGCGACAACGTCGGCGGCGTCGCTGATCTCCTGGATGCCCAGGTCCTTGGAACCGGCGATGGAGAGCAGCACGCGCGTGGCACCATCGATGGAGCTCTCGAGCAGCGGGCTGGAGATGGCCTGCTGGGCAGCGTCGACGGCACGAGTATCCCCAGAAGAGGTACCGATACCCATCATGGCGGTACCGGCCTGCTTCATGATGGTCTTAACATCGGCGAAGTCCAGGTTGATGATACCGGGGACGGTGATGAGGTCGGTGATGCCCTGGGTGCCCTGGGAAAGGACGCCATCGGCAATCGCGAAGGCCTCGAGCATGGTGGTCTTCTTCTCGGCGATGTCGAGCAGCTTATCGTTAGGGATGACGATCATGGTGTCGACGCAATCGGAGAGGGTCTTGATGCCCTCCTCGGCGCTCTTCTTGCGCTTGCGGCCCTCGAAGGTGAAGGGCTTGGTCACGACGGCGACGGTCAGTGCGCCGACCTCGTTCATCGCGATATCGGCAACGATGGGAGCAGCGCCGGTACCGGTGCCACCGCCCTCACCGCAGGTGATAAACACCATGTCGGCGCCAGCAAGCGCCTCGGCAATGTCGTCGCGGGACTCATCGGCAGCCTTGCGGCCAACCTCGGGGTTGGCGCCGGCGCCCAAGCCGCGGGTAAGGTCGGTGCCGATGTGCACCTTGATATCGGCATCAGAGATCGCGAGTGCCTGAGCATCGGTGTTGATGGCAACAAACTCGACGCCGCGGATGCCCTCTTCGATCATTCGATTGACCGCGTTGGTACCGCCGCCGCCGACGCCGACCACCTTAATGACGGCAAGGTAGTTGTTGATCTCTGTCTCGTGCATGTCGGTCCTCCGAACAAAGGTTATAGCCATAGCATGGGTCGACCCCTGCGCACATTAACCTTCAGGTTGAAAGTAAATGCAAAGGTAAACCGTATTATGTTTGCACATTATGAACGTATCAGTCAAATAATTGACCGTGAAAACCAAACAAACCAGATAAACGGCGTGGTATGGCCCCTCAACAAAGCATCAACCAGCGCTACGAGGTCGGAGCATTCCTAAATGTGTAGTTGCCTGGAGAGCGCACATTGATATACGTTACGCCCTCTACCTGCGAAAGCAACTTGGTGACTACGCGTTCCTTCTTGGCGATATCGTCCGAATCGCCCAGCGACACCTCAATGCCGTTATTGAGGTTTGCCGAGATGGCTTCGACCGAAGGCGTAGAAATATCCTTGACTTGTCCCAAGAACTCGCTCGAAAAACCACGCACATAATCCAGGCCGGCCTTAACGGCCTTGGAGTTCACCGCCTGGCCGGAAACCGGAGCGACATCCGCCGAGACATCAGTCAACAACACCGCGCCATAATGCTTGGCGAGCGCCAGCGCGGCATCGATTCCGGTCAAGGTATTTGAGCCCTGCCCTGTCGTGATGACGTTGCCCTGGTCGTCCACTTCGACCGACGTCGACAGCGGGGCGATCCAGGTGTCATCGTCTCCGATAGCCCAGGCAAGGTCGTCGGAGCTGATATACGCAATGGCGATAACTTTACGCTCCGTCGGCGTGATGATAAGCGTATGGGGAAACTGGCGCTGGACATCCACGCCCGAGACCCACGGGTTCTGCTTGAGATCCTCGGTAATCTGGTCGGGATCGACGTTAAAAAGCGACGTTCCCTCGGGCAAGTCGATCAGCTGGATTGCATCGTGCTTCGTCACATGCTCGCTGCCTTGAATCTGAATATCAGTGGCAGTAAACAATCCAGAGTTGATCACCACGATGGCAACGACGACGAGCACGGCCAAGACGGCCAGAACGCCGCCCACGATTTTGCCTTTGCCTGTAACGACAGAAGCGGCGTCTGATGTTTTATTTGCCATCGCTCCAAGTGAAGATAACGGGTTGAAACCTTTTTTACTCGAAGGTTTCTTGGCGGTAGCCGGCACCGATGTCAGCGAGCGCGGTTTCGATGCGCCCAGCGTGCGACCTGGACGCGCCGCTTTAGTTCCCGTCGAGGGCTTGGGAGTTGCCATGGGACGGGCAGGCTTGGCGCCCATAACAGGCTTTGACGTCACCGAGGGACGCGAGGACTTTTTTGCGGCCGGACGATTACCGAGCTGCGAGCCGACGACCGGTCGACTGGTCTGTCGAGCATGCCCGACAGACTTAGAGTGCGCGACGGTATTGCGTTGAGGTTTGGCAGGCGCGCCGGAACGCCCTCCGGCGCGGCGGAAGGTGGGTTTCGATGCTCTAGAAGCCGAGGAATTTAACTTCCGGTCTGAGCTCGATGCCATACGCCTCCCTCACCTTTCCGTGCACATGTCTGATAACCGCGGCAACGTCATCGGCCGAGGCAGTTCCGTTATTAACGATAAAATTAGCGTGAACGGGCGAAACTTCCGCGCCGCCAATCGAAAAACCCTTTAATCCACAATCCTCGATAAGCTTGCCCACACTCGCATCGGGCGGATTGCGAAAGACCGACCCGCAGGATGCGCGACCCATGGGCTGCGTACGCTTGCGCCTCGTAAGGTACCGCTCCATGCGCTCGCGAATGTCGGCCTTGGGCGCCGGTTTGAGCTTGAGCACGCATTCGAGGATGATCTCATTGCGGGGAAGACTACATTCGCGGTAGCCCCAAGTGATCTCGGACCCCGCATAATGCTTGATACCGGATGCCGGGTCAAACGTTACGACATCCTCAACCAGCGAGCCAATCCACTCGGTCCGTGTGCCGGCATTCATAGATATCGCACCGCCGATCGAACCAGGGATGCCAACGGCAAACTCAAGGCCCGAGAGGCTGCGCGACAGGGCATCGTTGACCAGGCGCGCAAACATCACGCCCGCACCGACCGTCAGCGTACAACCGTCATCGGCAACAACCGTGCGCTGAAACTCACGCCCGAGCGAAATGACGGCACCGCGATAACCGCCATCGGCAACCAGCAGATTGGAGCCCTTGCCGATGATGACCCACGGCACCTGCTCGCGATCGAGCACCGCCACGGCGCGGCGGAGGGCATGATAGCTATGGCACGTCACAAAGAGGTCGGCCTTGCCGCCGATACGATAGCTCGTATGACGCGCAAGGCGCTCGTCCTCGATCACATCCGTGTCGATCATGCCCGAGAGCGCCATGACGGCGTTAAACAGACCCATTAGTCTTAAGCGTCTTTCTTGGCAGTCAGATACTCAATGAACTCGGGGCCGACGGTCGTAACGTCGCCGGCACCCATGGTGAGCAGCAGGTCGCCCTCGCCCACCATCTGCTCGAGCTCCTGATTGAGCTCAAGACGGCTGGAGCAGTACACGACCTCCTTGCCAGGATGCTTGGCGCGCACGGTATCGGCGAGCATCTTAGAGGTGACACCCGGAATGGGCATTTCGCCAGCCGAGAACACATCAATCAGCAGCAGCTTATCGGCATTGGCAAATGCATCGGCAAAGTCGTCGCACAGGGCCCGCAGGCGCGAATAGCGGTGCGGCTGGAACACGACGTCGACGTGCTTGTAACCCAGCGACGAAGCGGCAGCAAGCGTCGCCTTGATCTCGGTGGGGTGATGGCCGTAATCATCGACCACGGTGATGCCATCGATATCGCCCACGTGGGTAAAGCGACGGCGGACGCCCTCAAAGCTCGAGAGTGCCTTGGCGGCGGCGTCGATGTCAAGGCCCAGGACATGGGCGACGGTGAGCACGGCCGTGGCGTTGAGCATGTTGTGGCGACCGGGATTGCTCTTGATCTCCACAGCGTGCTCAGTGCCGTCCTCAAAGCGAACGATAAAGTCACTCTGGATGCCCTTGACATCCGGGTGCACGCAGACGATGTCGTTGCTCTCGGCAAAGCCGTAGGAAAGCACGTGACGGCCCGTCGACTTGGCGAGCTCGACCAGATGCGGGTCCTCGCCGCAGACGATGACGGTGCCGTCCTCGCCCACCAGGCTCATGAATTTGGCGAAAGTTGCCTCGATCTCCTCGATACCCGAGTAGTGATCGAGATGGTCGGCCTCGACGTTGGTCACAATGACCACGTTGGGGTTCAGGAACAGGAAGGAGCTGTCGGACTCGTCGGCCTCGGCGACAAAGTAGTCGCCCGAGCCGTTCTTGCCGTTCGTGTCATAGCCCTCGACGATGCCGCCGATCAAGAAGCTCGGATCCAGACCCATGCGGTCGAGCATGGTGGCGCACATCGAAGACGTGGTGGTCTTGCCATGCGTGCCGGCAACAGCGACGGTAGTGTAGCCGTGGCCCAAAGCAGAGAGCATCTTGGCACGGGGCCACACAGGAATGCCCAGCTCGCGAGCGCGCACGAGCTCAGGGTTGGACTCCGGAATAGCGGTGGAGACAACAACCACGTCGGGCTTGACCTCGTCGATCGTGGCGGCCTCATGGCCCACGTGCACCTTCACACCAGCGCGGGTAAGCTGGCGGATATAACGTGACGTCTTAAGGTCGGAACCGGTAACGGCATAACCGCGCTCGTGCAGAACGAGAGCGATGCCGCTCATGCCGGCGCCGCCGATACCGATAAAGTGGGCGCTCTTAAACTCGGGCGCGGAGGTTGCAGTCTGGGAATCAGCCATGTGCTCGTGTACTCCTTGCGTAAACACTGCCTGTAACCCGTTAACTGTACCGCACCTACCGCATCAGCGCGAGGGCGACCGACGATATCCCGTCTAACTAACGCAAACCCTCTACCGCATCGGCCAGAAGAGCAGCGGCCCTATCCTGAGCCAGGCCACGCGCCGCCTGACGCATGGCGTCGCGCTCCGCCGCGTCATCGACCAGGTGCAGCAGCTCATCGGCAAAGGCAGAACCGTCGATATCGGCATCGGCGCAGAGCACGCCGGCCCCGGCGTCGACCAGATAACGGGCATTGGTGGTTTGATGGTCGGCCGTCGCATGCGGATACGGCACGAGCACCGAGGGCACGGCGAGCGCAGCGATCTCGGCCACGCTCGATGCGCCCGAACGCGAGAGCACCAAATCGGCAGCAGCCAGCATATCGCCCATGTTGTCGATGTAAGGCTGGACGCGGTAACGCTTCGCCTCCTCGGGCGTCAGCGCCAAAGCGCGCTCGGTCTCCTCAAAGCCGTCGGCACCCGTCGAATGCAACACATAGAGGTTCTTGCGCGAAAGCAGCTCGTTTTTGAGCGAAACCACGCGCTCGTTGAGGTGCTGGGCGCCGAGTGAACCGCCAAAGACGAGCAGCAGCGTAGCGTCCTCGGGAACGCCAAGTTCCTTGCGGCCGCGAGCGCGATCGCCCTCGATCACCGAGCGACGAACAGGGTTGCCGGTCATGAGCACATGGTCAGGGTCACCTTCGCGCTCAAAGACCGAGCGCGCTGCCGGCACCGAGATGCACACGCGAGCGGCGTGG
Organism: uncultured Collinsella sp.; assembly: GCA_902464175.1. Classification (GTDB taxonomy): domain Bacteria; phylum Actinomycetota; class Coriobacteriia; order Coriobacteriales; family Coriobacteriaceae; genus Collinsella. The sequence continues at coordinate 16,646 of CABQHZ010000018.1, forward strand.
GAGTTCATCATCTTGTTGGCCAGGCCCGGAACAGAGTTCTGCTCATGTAGCAGATACGGAACGCCTGCGCCCTTGCACCACCCCAGCAGCGGAACCTCGACATAGGCACCAAAACCGATGGCGGCATCGGGCTTGCCGACCTTTGAGAAATGACTGGCGAGCGCACGCTTGGCCTTGTTGACACGCCACAGCGAGGTCAGCGCCGTCCAAGGACGGGAGCGGTCGAAGCCCGTGACCGTAATGGGCACAAAATCAAACCCAGCCTCGGGGACCAGACGACCCTCGAGCTTGCGCGACTGGCCCACGAACACAACGTGGTGGCCACGATCACGCAGCTCTTCGGCCAAGGCGAGCGCGGGGTTGATGTGTCCCGCCGTGCCGCCGGCTGCAATAGCAACGGTCATCTTATCGGTCATGGTAGTCCCTTCGTACACGCGGTCCCTGGTCGTCGGTGCGCAAACGCGCCGACGGGTCCGAGTTCAAATCGATTCGATTATATCCGCCGCCCGCATTGCGAGGAGTTGGGCGCTGCGGACGACCTTGCGGCGCCGTTCGCTGACGCGGACGGGCTGCCGGCTCGGTCGCAGAGCCATCCAGGACGGTAAAACCGTTACGCGAAGATCGCTCGCCGCGCACGTGGGGCACGCCGGCGGTACTCTCATCCATAACGGCAAAGCTCTCGCGGCGACGGTCGTACTCATCGCGACGGGCGCTCTCATACGAAACGCGCAGGATCAGACCGGCGAGCATGAGCGACACAATAATCGACGATCCGCCGTAGCTAATAAACGGCAGCGGCTTGCCCGTCATGGGAAACACGTTGAGGATGCCCAGCGCGTTAATCAAAAACTGCACCGCGAGAATGACCGCAGAGCCAGACGCCATGAGCGCGCCCCGACGATCGGTCGCCTGCTCGGCAATGCGAAACGCCGAGTAGATCAGCATCGCAAACACCAAGAAGAACAGCACGGTTCCGACAAAACCGACTTCCTCGCCAATGATGGCCAGGATGTAGTCATTGTGCGCCTCGGGCAGATACGAGTACTTCATGGTTGAGTTGCCGATGCCACGGCCGAACAGACCGCCCGAGGCAAAGGCCATGATGGCAAGCGTGGCCTGATAGCCGTCACCATACTCGTCGGCCCAAGGGTTCAAGGCAACCTGAATACGCACCATACGGTACGGCTCTGCAACAAGCGCAATCACGATCACGAGAATGCCGAAGATTATCACGCCGATGATAAATTTAGGGTCGAGACCCGCAAACAACGCCATGCACATGAGGGTCAGCAGGATGATCAGGACGGTACCGAAATCGGGCTGGATAAAGATCAGAAAGAGCGAAATGCCCAGGTAGATGCCCATCTTGCGAAGGAATTCGTTGATGTTGCCACCGGGCGAAAAGAAGCGATCGAGCATGATGGCCGAATACGCAATGGCAAATGGCTTTAAAAACTCGGAAGGCTGGAACTGAATGCCGGCGATGTTGAGCCAGCGCGTGGCGCCACGGCTGCCGCTGCCCACCAAGAACACCAGAAACAGTAGCCCTATCATGCCTATGAGGAAGATCCTGAGCACATTCTCCCCAAACCAGCTGTCCGGCAAAACGCGCACGATGGCAATCAGCGCCAGAACACCGACCACGGCAAACGCAGCCTGTCGACCCAGAAAAAACGTCGCTGAGCCATTCTCGTGCAGTGCCTCGACCGAAGACGCCGAGTACACCATCAGCAGACCAAAGCACACCAAGGTAAACAGGCAGGCCATAAATATCAGACGGGGGCGCATGATACGGGCGGGAACGCCGGCAATATAGCGTTCGCTAAACGTCTGCCTGCCACGACCGGAACGCGGTGTGCTGCGCCGCGAGGAAGCACGGTCCGAGTCGGGCCTCCTCATACCTTGTCGGGGGCTCTCCTCTCTCACCGGCAACCCCTATTCCATTTGCGATTTCGCTGCAGCGGCAAGCTGGGCCACATAGTCCTTAAACACGCGGCCGCGCTCCTCATAGCCCGAGAACTCATCGAACGAAGAGCACGCAGGAGAAAGTAAGATCACGTCGCCACGGCTCGACAGCGAACGGGCAACGTCCACGGCATCGCGTAGGTCATCCGCCTGGGCGATATCCACATCGCCATCGACATCGGCCTCGTCCATAGCGGCGGTGAAGCGCTCGCGCGCATCGCCAAAGCAGACGACCGAGCGCACGTTATCCATAACAACGCGCGCGAAGTCCGTGAGCGGCGTGCCCTTATCGTGGCCGCCGAGCAGCAAGATCACGTCGTCATCGGGAAATGCCGTCAGTGCCTTCTCGACCGCGTCGGTGTTGGTCGCCTTGGAATCGTTGACGTAGCGCACTCCGTCAATCTCGCCGCACGGCTCCACGCGGTGCTCGAGCGGCTGGAACGAAGCCAGACCGCGGCGGACACCATCGACATCGGCACCGACTGCCAGGGCAACCGTGGCAGCGCACAGGGCATTGATAACATTGTGATGGCCCGAGATCTTGAGTTCGGATGTAGCGATGAGCGGGGTCTCGACGCCCTTCAGGCGCACGATCATCTTGCCATCGCGCACAAAGGCGACATCCTCACCCTTTGGCTCGTCAAAGGCAACCTTGCAGATGCGACGACCCGGCGTATAGATGTACTCATCGAACTCGTGAATGCCGGCGTCTTCGACGTCGACAACCACCAGATCGTCATCGACCATATTGTCAAACAGCTTGATCTTGGCAAGCGCATAGTTCTTATGGCTCTTATGCCAGCCCAAGTGGTCGGGAGTGATGTTGAGCAGCACTGCCACGCGAGGGTGGAGCTCGGTGGTCGTAGCAATCTGATAGCTCGAGAGCTCAGCCACAAACCACTCGTTGTGGGCTCGGCCGTCAATCTCGTTGACCGGCGGCTCGCCGATGTTGCCGACAGCTACGCTGGCCTCGCCGGCAGCCTTGAGCAGATAATCAGTCAGCGACGTGGTGGTCGTCTTACCGTTGGTGCCCGTGATGGCAATCCAGTTATCGGGCGACAGGCGATAGGCAAACTCTGGCTCACCCATAATCTGAGCGGCATGTTCGCGCCCGGCCTTAAAGAAGCCCGAGAACTCCGAGATGCCCGGGCACGTCACGCATACGTCATAGGCGCCCTCGACCTGTTCGGTCCCATAGACAAACGAAGCACCAGCAGCCTCGAGCGCACGCGTGGCGTCATTGGGCTCAGAGGTGCCGCCGCCATACACGGTAACGGCGCTTACGCGCTCGGGATGTGCCAGCGCCCAGCGGGCGACATCGAGACCGGATTTGCCCTGACCCAAAACGAGCAGGCTAAAGACATCAGCAAGAGGCATGAAAGACCACTATCCCAACTGGAAGAACAGAGCAAGGCCAACGGCACCAAAGGCCGCAGCGATAATCCAAAAACGGATGACGACCTTGGTCTCGGCCCAGCCCTTCTTTTCGAAATGATGATGGATGGGCGCCATAAGGAAGACGCGCTTGTGCGTAAAATGGAAGTAGACAACCTGAATCATGACCGACAGGGTCTCAACGATAAACAGGCCGCCGATGATGAGGGAGACGACCTCGGTGTTGGTCATGATGGACGTGCAGGCAAACGCGGCGCCCAGAGCAAGCGAGCCGGTATCGCCCATAAAGATGCTCGCCGGATAGCAGTTGAACCACAGAAAGCCCAAGCAGGCACCGGCACACGCGGTACAGAAGATGGACAGGTTCACGTCTCCGTGCAGAAACGCCATGGCAGCCATGGCGAGCATGGCGATCATGGAGGTGCCGCCAGCAAGACCGTCAAGGCCATCGGTCAGGTTCACGGCATTAGAAAGACCGGCAATCATCAGCCAGCAAAAGACAATATAGAGCCACGGGAACGAATAGCCGCAGATGGTGATCGAAAGCACGCCAAGGTCGATCGTCAACCCACCGGGAAAACGAATCTCGGGGGCGACGCCGCACCAGTTGACGGCAAATACCGTAAAGGTGACACAGATAATGGTTAGGCCGATCATCTTGGCATGAGGCGTCAGACCGAGCGAGCGCCCATGCGTAACGGAGGTCAGGTCGTCGATCAGGCCCAGCACGCCGGTCGCCAGCGTGGCGAGCAGTACGAGTACGAGCTCGGTGGTGAGCTTGCCCATCAGCAGGCAGGTCAGCGAGATCGCGACGAGGATGACAACGCCACCCATGGTGGGCGTTCCCTGCTTAACCAAATGACGCTTGGGGCCGTCGGCACGAACCTGCTGGCCGATACCCTCGACCTTGAGCAGCTTGATCCACCACGGCATGAGCAGCAGCGCAATGGCTGCGGCGATGCCAAGCCCCAAAAAAGCCTGATACGTTGGATACGAGGGATTGCCGAACATGGGCTAGCACACACCTTCCACAAAGCGGTCGAGCTCAACAAAGCGGGAACCCTTGACCAGTACAACATCATGTTTTTCAAGCGCGCCGCCCATGCGGTCGAGCACCTGCTGATAATCGGAGAACACCTGGATGCGGTCCTCGTCCATGCCCATCATGCGCGCGGCATCGGCCATAAGCTGGGCCAGCTCACCACCCACGCACGCCAGCATGTCGAGCTTCTTGGCGGCGGCATAGGCGCCCACGAGCTCATGCATGCGAGGAGCCTCATCGCCCATCTCGCCCATCTCGCCCAGGATCGCCATGCGAGACCCCGTGCATGAAAGCGAGCACAGCAGATCGAGGCCGGCTGCCATCGATTCGGCGCTGGCGTTATAGGAATCGTCGATGATGCGTGCACCGCTCTTGGCGCGCTTGATCTCCTGGCGGTGCCCGGTGATCGTAAGACCCCTAAAGGCAGCATCGATCTGCTCGGGCGTCACGCCCAGGCGATAGGCAACCGCGGCGGCCTTAACGGCATTAGGAACGGACTGCACGCCGGGGATGGCAAGCATGGTATCGATTGTCTCGCCCTGACCAAAATCGAGCGTAAAGACCGGACGGCCCTCGTCATCAACGCGAACGTCGCGGGCGCGGACCTCATCATCGTCAGAGACACCGGCCAGCATCACGTCGATACCAGCAGGCTGGGCGAACGTATCGCGAATGAACGGCGTAAAGTCGTCCTCGCCGCCCAAAACCAGCAGCGGCAAATTGTCGCCGGCGGCGCACATGCCCTGTACGATCTCGGCCTTAGCGCGGGCGATGTTCTCGCGGCTGCCCAAAATGCCGATATGAGAGGTGCCGATCTTGCTCACGATGGCAAGGTTGGGATTGGCGGACTGGGACAGGCGCTCGATCTCGTGGAAATGGTTCATGCCCATCTCGAGCACCAGGACCTCGGTATCGGCCGGAGCGGAAAGCACCGTGAGCGGCATGCCGATCAGGTTATTGAAATTGCCCTTGGTGGCCCAGACACGATAGCGCTTGGCGAGCACAGCGGCGAGCACGTCCTTGGTCGTCGTCTTGCCGATGGAACCGGTAATGCCAACGACCAGGCAGCCAAGCTCCAGGCGATACGCGTGCGCCAAACGCAGCAGAAACTCCTCGGGATCATCGGTCAGCAAGATGGCACAGCCCTTGTCCTGCGCCAGCGAGACCAGCTCGGCCTCGGGCTCACGCGTCATCACGACGGCGCCGGCACCCGACTGGACGGCACGGGAAGCAAAATCATTGCCGTCGACGTTTTCACCGGGAAAGGCGACGAAAATCGTCCCTTCCTCGACCTGGCGCGAGTCGATAACGCACCCGCGGCATACCCGATCGACTTCTCCCGTCACGGTTCGGGCCCCTGTTGCGGCCGCGAGGTTGTTGACGGCGATCTCTATCATTGCAGCTCCCCTGTAAACCTAAATAATGCTATCGGCGTATTGTATCCCAGCGCCGCGCATGCGTGGTGCAGGGCATGTGAACACCCCTCATATGGGACAACAAACCACGCCCCAAAGATTGTAACCCCCTACTTCGTGTGCGGGATACCCAGCACGTCGAGCGCGTTGGCCATAATGGACTGGAACGGCACCGCAGCGGCATCTGAGCCGCTCGGCGTTCCGTCGAGCGTGATATAGCACAGCACCTTGGGCGATTGTGCCGGTGCAAAGCCCATAAAGGACGACATGTAGTTCTCCTTGAGGTAGCCGCCGTTCTCGTCGGCACGTTCGGCCGTACCGGTCTTACCCGCCACGTCATAGCCGTCAACCGCGCCGCCAACGCCCGTTCCCTCCGACACGACCGTCTGCATGCACGATGTCACCTGGGATGCGGCGTCCTCCGAAATCGCGCGCTCGCCTTCGCCCCAGTCCTTCTCGTCGCCTTTGCTGGACTTATAGAAGTGCGGGGTCATCATCACGCCGCCGTTGGCGATGCCGCCCACGGCACGTGCGATCTCAATCGGCGAGACAGACAGCGCCTGTCCAAAGCTCATCGAGCCCAGCGTGGCGCCGTCATACTGGTCACGCTCCTTGACGATGCCCAGGCTCTCGCCCGGAAAATCGACACCAGAGCTGTGACCGATGCCCCACTTGTCCACATAGGCGGCAAAGTCGTCGGCACCGATCTTGCGCCCCACCAGGACAAATCCCACGTTGGACGAACGGCGCATCATCTCGCGCACATCCATGGTCATGGCGTAGTCGCGCTTGTCGGCATCGGTGACGGTATCGTCGCCCACCTTGATGCTCGCCGGCACCTCAAACGACGTACTCGACCGCACGACGCCCAAGTCGAAGCCGGCGCCCGCCACGAGCGTCTTAAAGACCGAGCCGGGCTCGTAGGCGTCGGTGACCAGGCGCAGGTTCATATCCTCGGTCTTGGCGTTTTCCAAATTGGTCTGGTCGTAGGTCGGATACGAGCAGGCTGCCAAGATCTCGCCTGTCGTAGGATCGGTGACCAGCGCCGAGCCGTTCTTGGCCTTTGTCTTCTCGACAGCCTCTGCCAGGGCATCCTCGGCCGCACGCTGGATATTGACGTCGAGCGTCGTCACGATATCAACGCCGTCGACCGCAGCCACCTTTTTATAGGCACCGCCCGCGATATAGCTGCCGTCCCTCGCGCGCTCGCGTACGAGAGAACCGTTCGTGCCGGTCAGAAGCTTGTTGTATTGCTTTTCGAGACCCGTCAAGCCGTCGTTGTCTACATTCACTACACCCAGCACCTGCGATGCCAGATTGCCGTATGGATATACGCGCTTCATGGCCTGCTCAAAAAGCACGCCGGGCAGGTTCTTCTTCTCCAGCGCCGCAGCGTCGTCTTCGTCCACCTGGCGCTTGATATACACCCAGGTTCCATCGGACTCAACGAGCTTACGGCAGGTCTTTTTATCGATTCCAGTTGCCTTGACCAGCGCCGACACCGTCTTGTCAACATCCTCGACAAGCTGGGGGTTCACGGCGATGTTGCGACATTCGACCGACGACGCCAGCACGTTACCGTTGCGGTCGTAGATGGTGCCACGTTTGGCATAGAGGGTCTGCGCAAGCAGGCGGCGCGCATCGGCACGCTCGCGCAGTTTATCGGCTTCGACAATTTGATAGTCGGCAAGGCGAAAGACGCCCAAGCCCAAGCCAAGCCTAATGAAGCCCATGACGGCTTTGCGGCGAGGCAGAGGCGTGCCCGTGAGCCATTCGGTCGACGAACTCTTGCGCGACCTGGTGTTATGCACTTGAGGGCCGCCCGAGCCGCGAAGTCGCGACGCCGGGTCGTTGCCACGGGACTGCCCGGCGTTGTAAGATTGCCGACCCGTTCCTTGATAACCAGAACGTCCCCGCGACGAGGGACGTCCAGAACCGCGGCCCCCATCGGAACCGCGGCGATAGTCATTTGTCATACTCAGCTACCGTCTTGCTACTGAGCGGTCGCGGTCGCGTTGGCGCCCGCGGCTGCATCCTGCGAAAAGTCAAGTGTAACGCTCTCGCTGGGCTCCACCATGCCATAAGCGCCCGCAAGGTCGCGAATACGCGTGTCGGCGCCATAGACCGAATGCATGACCTCCAGGTCGGAGCTCTCATCGGTCGCCTTTTCGAGCGTGTTGGTAAGCTCGGCGTTGCTGTTGAGCACCTGGGCCGTAACGCCGGCGAGCGCCACGCGGGCGACGCCGATCGTCATGAAGATGGCCGCAATGATGCAAAACGTTTTAAGAACGCTCATGAAAACCGGGCTTACCGCCTGGTTTGCCTGACGGCCCGCGCCCGTGTAGACATCAAAGCGCGGCGTGCGCTGCTCACGGGGAGCAACGGGGGCCTGCGGCGTCTCACGATAGGCGGGCATGGCGTTCATATCATAGGCGAGTGCTGCGCTTGAAGTGTTGTAGCCCATGATATGCCGCCTCCCATCCCGAGTACGTTGGTAGTGTGTTTAAGCTTCGTTTATGGTGCGAGCGGGAGGTCCAATATCGCGCGGTCGTGCCTACAGACGCTGCGCCACGCGGATTTTGGCTGATCTCGCCCGAGGGTTGCGCTCAACCTCATCAGGCTGGGCAACCAAGGGTTTGCGGGTGATGACCTTGAGTATCGGCACGTTGCCGCACACGCACACCGGAATCTCCGGCGGACACGTGCACCCCTGGCTCATCTCCTTAAAGTGATTCTTTACGATACGGTCCTCGAGCGAGTGATACGAGATGACGCAGATACGTCCGCCCGGGTTGAGCCACCTGGTGGCGGCATCAAGCCCTCGTTCGAGCACATCGAGCTCGTGATTGACCTCGATGCGAATGGCCTGGAAACTTTTCTTGGCCGGGTGTCCGCCATGCCGACGAGCGGCAGCCGGGATACCTGCCTTGATGATCTCGACAAATTGGCCGGTGGTTTCGATCGGTTCTTGCTCGCGGCGGCGCACGATCTCGCGCGCGATCTGCGAGGCGAACTTCTCTTCGCCGTAGACGCGTAGAATCCGGGCGAGGTCGTGTTCGTTATAGGTGTTGATGACCTCAGCTGCGTTTAAGGTGTTATTACCCGGATCCATCCGCATGTCCAATGGGGCGTCCTCGTTATACGAAAAGCCCCTGCCAGGGATATCGAGTTGCGGTGACGAAACGCCCAAATCGAACAGGAAGCCATCGACCCCGGGCACCTCGGCCGAGCAAAGCAGCTCGTCCAAGTCGCCGAAGTTGCCCTTCAGCAGCTGGTGTGGAACGCCGGGAACCTCGCGGTCCAGACGGGCGCCAGCGGCCTCGAGGGCCATGTCGTCCTGATCGACGCCGAGCAAAAGACCCGTCTCCCCCACCTGCGCGGCCATCTTTACCGAATGGCCGGCACCGCCAAGGGTGCAATCGCAGACAACGGAGCCGCTCTTTAGCCGCAGCGACTCAAGCACTTCGCCGAGCATGACAGGTTCATGCCGATATTCTTGTGTCAAGATCCCACGCTCCATCCGTTACCCGTGCCTTGCCCTTACGAGAAGAAGAGGTCCAGCAGGGCCTCATCGTCATCGTCCTCATCGGCCGCGGCGCGATCCCAAACCTCAAGGTGGTCGTAGTTGCCCACAACCGTGACCTCGCGGTCGAGGTTCGCCTGTTTGCGGAGAGACTCGGAAAGACCGATACGACCGGCGCTGTCCACGTCCATCGACGTGGTGCGCTTGTTGATCGCCCTCATGAGCTTCTGGTCATTAATGTCACGCGGGTTAAAACCCTCGTGGCCCTCACGACCCGCGAAGAGTCCTTCGACCCACTTATCGAAGGCCTCGGCAGAGAACACGTACAGAGCATCGACATCCAGGGCTTTGAACACGCGAACGTGCTCTCCAAGCTCCTCGCGAAGGGGTGCAGGCAGGGACAGACGACCTTTTGCATCGAGATTGCGCTCGTATGCACCAGTCATTCCCATGTGCGCCCTCCCCTCGGTTACTCAGATGGCACGTACGCGGGGAACCACCCCGCCTGTCGACGTCATTAATAATATGGGGAACCGCCCCATTTTTCAACACCTTTCCCCACCCCTTCCCCCAC